>CAZOXB010000096.1:0-14253 GCA_964583635.1 uncultured Opitutaceae bacterium
CGCGAAGCTCAGGCCAAGACTGTTTTGTGATTCCATTTGAAAATCACTACACTAGATCGATGGCCGCCAGTATGTCGTCATCGCCGCCAGCGGCGGTGGCAAGCTGGGCACGCGCACCGGGGATGCCTGGATCGCCTTTGCTCTTCCCTCCACCAAGTAGCCGACCGACTGCTTCATTTCTGCTCCACAACCTCCAACCTCATGAAAAACAAGTTGCTCCGTCCCCTGTTCCTGTTGCTCGCCTTCGGCATGATTGCCGGCTTGCAAGCCCAACCGGTCTCCCCGAACCCGTCTTGGTCACGGGAAAATGTCCAAGCCTGGTGCATCGTCCCTTACGACGCCAAGAAGCGCAACCCCGAGCAGCGCGCCCAGATGCTGCTCGATCTGGGGATCAAACGCTACGCCTATGACTTCCGTGAAGAGCACGTGCCGACGTTCGATCAGGAGGTCGAAGTCATGAAAAAGGCAGGCATCGAGATCACCGCTTGGTGGTTCCCCACCACGCTGAACAAGCTCGCTCAGCTCATTCTTGACGTGATCAAGCGGCACGGCATCAAACCCGAACTCTGGGTCACGGGCTCCGGCGACCCCGCTCCAAATCCTGCCGCGCAAGCCGAACGCGTCACCAAGGAAGCCGCCCGCATCCGTCCCATCGCGGAGGCGGCCGCCGGACTCGGTTGCAAGGTGCTGCTCTACAATCACGGTGGCTGGTTCGGCGATCCCGAGAACCAGGTCCAGGTCGTCGCCGTGCTGCGGGCCGCCGGCATCACCAACGTCGGTATCGTCTACAATTTTCACCACGGTCACGACCATATCCGGAACTTCGCGAGGATCTGGCCGCGCATCAGCCGCGAAGTGATGGCGGTGAACTTCAGCGGCATGGTCGTCGACGGCGATCGCCAGGGCCGGAAGATCATCCACCTCGGCACCGGTAACGAAGAGCTCACCATGATGCGGACCATTTATCGCAGCGGCTGGCGCGGGTCGGTCGGCATCCTCTCCCATATTGCAGAATTCGACGCGGCCGAGACTCTGAAAAGCAACCTGGCCGGCTACGATAAGCTTCTGGCCAGGCTGCAGCAGGAAGCCACCCAGCCGGCGCCCGCGGCGAAATAAACCCATCCCAGTATGATCCGGCGAGATGGGTGACAGACAAACCGGGGTGATGGGTTACACTTTGCGGCAAGATGCCGTGGAAAAACCTTACACCGATGGAAGAGATCATACGTTTTGTCAGTCTGGCGCAGACGGATCGTTTTACGATCACCGAGCTGTGCGAGCAGTTTAAACGTCAGCCGGAAGACGGCCTGCAAGCATTTGGAGCGCTACCCGCCCGGCGGGCTGACGCCGCGCACGGTGCTCGGGAAGATTCGCACCCTGCAGATGATCGACGTCAGCCACCTCGATTTGCAAAACACGCCTCGATGGCTGCCCGACATGGATTCGAACCATGACTAGGCGAGTCAAAGTCGCCTGTGCTACCATTACACCATCAGGCAAGCATGCGTGAACGGCGAAAACTGTCGGTATTCAACCAGAGGTCAAGGCCGGAGCGGAACTCCGCCTGAATCCCCCTTGTCATCATGCTAGATGCTCCTTAAAAGAGGGTTACAATTTTCCGCCTCCATTCTTGACTCCATCGGATTTCATGCCTGGAGGATGTCTGCGTCGCTCCGGATGGCCCGCAGGCAGCGCCATTTCGCAGTTTCGCTGCCGTGGAAAGACTCCGGTCAAGGGCGATTCTCCGCACGGATGGCGATTGCAATCGCACCGGTTACGACTGGCATCACGCTTCCGGTTCCTCTTCCGTTACCCGATTCTCCGCGCATCCGACCCGCCCATGCCTGCCTGGAACCGCCGCCACTTCCTGAAAACCGCCGCCCTCGCCGGCACCGCCGGCTTGACCACCCGCATGCGGGCGGCCGCCCCGAAGGCGACCGACGCATCTCCCACCGACACCGTGCGGGTCGCCATCATCGGACTGAGCACCAAGGGCTTCGCCCATCTCAAACAACTTCTCGCGGATCCGGGTGCACGGGTGACGGCGCTCTGTGACGTCGACCCGCGCATGCTGTCGGCCGCCGAAGCGCTCCTGCCCGCCAATCGGCCACGGCCCTTCAGCACGACCGATGCGCGCGCCCTCCTGGAAAGGCAGGACATCGATGCCGTGGTCATCGCCACCCCGAACCACTGGCACGCACTCCTCACGCTCTGGGCCCTGCAGGCGGGAAAACATGTTTACGTGGAGAAACCGATGTCGCACACGGTGCAAGAAGGGCTGGCGATGATCGAGGCGGCGCGGACCCATCGGAAAGTCGTTCAGGTGGGCACCCAGCGCCGGACCGATGCGGGTCTGGCTGCGGCGGGCGAATTCATCCGCTCGGGACAACTCGGCCGGATCACCCACGTGCATACCGTCGTTTACGGTCTTCGCGCAGCCGTGAAGGAAACCCTTCCCTGGTACCCCGACTGGCTGAACTACGATCGCTTCTGCGGACCCTCGCCGGTCGTCCCGCTGCGGCGCGAGAAGCTGCATTACGACTGGCACTGGATGTGGGACACCGGAAACGGCGAACTGGGCAACAACGGTGTGCACGTCCTCGATCTCGCCTTTGCACTGCTGGACGAGAAGCGGGCGCCGCGCCGCGTCATGGCGCTGGGCGGACGTTATGGAGTCAATGACAGCGTGGAGACACCCAATTCGATGTTCGTCGTCTACGACCATCCCGCCTGCCCGATCTTCTTCGAGAACCGGGGGCTGCCCGCCAAGGCCGGCGCAAGCTATTCGGACAACTATCTGGGCATCCGCACCGGGACCATTGTCCACTGTGAAGGCGGTTACCTGACCGCCCTTACCGGGGCGGCGGCCTATGACCGGCAGGGCAAGCGCCTGCGGCAGTTCGAATCGGATGGAGGCTCGGCGCACATGGATAATTTTCTTCAGGCGATCCGAAAAAACGATCCCTCCGCCGTGACCGCACCGCCGGCCATCGGACATCTCTCTGCGTCGGTCTGCCACTATGGCAATATTTCCTACCGCCTCGGCACTCGCACCTCATCGGCCGCGCCCGACAGCATCCTCGCCGACTTTCCCGCCGCGCTGCCCTTGCTCGCAAGCCTTAAGGCACATCTCCGATCCAATCAGGTGGATCCCGTTCGCGAGCCCTTGGTTCAAGGCCCCTGGCTGTCGCTCGACGGGCAGAATACCGACATCACGCGGGTCGATCCCGGCGATGCGGAGCTGCTTGCCCATGCCCGCTATCTCCTGCACGAAACGCATCGTGTTCCCTACCGCCTGAAATCATCGGCCTAGACGCTTTCCAATCCCCTTTTCCCATGCCATTCCACTGTTCCTTCATTCGCATCCTCATTCCCTGCATGCTCACTGCCGTCTCCTTTCCGGGATCGTCCGGAATCGCCGCCGATCTGCGGATCGGTATGATCGGGTTGGATACGTCGCACTCGGTCGCGTTCACCAAAATTCTGAACGATTCGAAGCACCCCAACCATATTCCCGGCGCGAAAGTTGTCGGCGCCTTCCGCAGCGGCAGCCCCGACATGCCGGAGAAAAGCATGGACCGGGTCCCGGGCTACGCAAAGGAGTTGAGTGAAAAATATGGGGTGAAGCTCCATGACACGATCGAGGAACTCTTGGCAGAGGTGGATTGCGTCATGATCGAGAATGTCGACGGTCGAAAACACCTCGAGATTGCCAAGGTTGTCTTCCCTTCGGGCAAGCCGGTGTTCATCGACAAACCGATGGCCGGCACCCTCGACCAAGGCATCGAAATCGTGGCTCTGGCCAGAAAATATCGCGTCCCGTTCTTCAGCGCGTCCTCCTTGCGTTACGAGGACGGCATCACGAAGCTCACCCCGGCCGCACGATCGGCCATCGTACTGGTGAACAGCCACTCGCCCTGTGCCTTGGAACCGCACCACCCGGATCTGTTCTGGTACGGAATCCACGGAGTGGAGACCCTGTACGCACTCTTGGGCACCGGTTGCGAGACGGTCACCCGAGTGCATACCCCCAACTTGGAGGTCGTAACGGGCGTCTGGCAGGATGGCCGGATCGGCACGTTCAATGGCTATCGCGAGGCATCTGCCAACTATGGCTTCAAGGCACTCTTGAAATCCGGAGTCATCAACGAAGACTTCAAGGCGGACTACGTGCCCCTCGTGAAGAAAATCGTCGCCTTCTTCCAGACCCGCCAGGCTCCGGTTTCCCATGACGAGATGATCGAAGTGCTCGCATTCATGGAAGCCGCCGACGAAAGCAAACGTCAGGGAGGCAGACCCGTCTCCATCCGCGAGGTTCTCCGCGCCCACGGGGTGCCGCGCACCTGACGGAAAGCCGGGGGGGAACGGATAGCTCCCGCCAATCACCGGGCGCGGTTGTCCTTGGTGGGATTGGTGGGATTGATGGCCGCGAAGCGATTGCGTGCCGACGCTCCTTGGCGATAGGCGCCGTCCGACCGTGGGCAACCGTGGTCCTGCGGGTGCCGCGGGGTTTTGGCTGCGCTTTTTTGCAGCTTTGTATCGCGAATCCCGCGACCAGGGTGCTAACGTTTTTTCGATTTTATGCATTCGCGGCGTCACCAGGTGATGCCCGTTGCGTCATTTCTTCCGTACTATGCCCGCATCGCCGCCTCCTTCAAAACGACGTTGGATCATTTTCGCCGCTATCGGCGCCGTCTTTGCAGGAGGGATCTGGTACTTTGGTTTTCGCGCCGCACCCGCGTCGTCGGGCAGCCGGGGAGGCTTCCGGCACAGTTTCAGCGGACCGGAAGCCGTTCCGGTGAAGACGGTCGTCGCCAAGGAGAATCCGCTACCGGTCTATTTGAAATCGATCGGGACCGTGACTCCCCTCAACACTGTCACGGTAAGAAGCCGCGTCGAGGGCCTGCTGGTCAAAGTGGCCTTCGAGGAAGGGCAAAAGGTGAAAAAAGGCGACTTGCTCGCCGAAATCGACCCGGGGCCCTATGAAATCAAGCTTGCCCAGGCGGAAGGCAATCAGAAGCAGAATCAGGCGCAGTTGAAAAACGCAGAGAGCGATCTCGAACGTCTCAATCAGCTTTTCGAGAAAACGTTGGTGACCGCCCAGGAACTGGATGCGGCCAAGTCGCTGGTCGCCGCACGCCGCGGCTCCCTCGCGGCCAACGAAGCCCAGGTGCAGGATGCGCGGCTCCAACTCGCCTATACCCGCATCGATGCACCGATCGACGGTCGCCTTGGTCTCCGGCGCGTCGATGAGGGCAATCTCATCCGTCCGGGAGATACCGGCGGACTCGTGGTGATCACCCAGACACAGCCGATCGCCGTGTTGTTCACCGTACCCGAAGTGGATCTGCAAAAGGTTCTCGATCCCCTGCGGGGCGGCGAGGAACTGGCCGTCGAAGCCTGGGATCGCAGCGAACAGAATCTGCTGGCAACCGGCCGCCTGCGGACGGTCGACAACCAGATCGACATTGCGACCGGCACATTGCGCATGAAGGCCGAATTTGCGAACGAAGATGAACGCCTCTTCCCCAACCAGTTTGTCAATGTGCGTCTGCGGGTGCGCACCATCAAGGATGCGGTCGTGATTCCGTCCGCCTCAGTACAATATGGGTCACGCGGAACCTATGTTTACATCGTCAATGAGAAGAGCCAGGCGGTGATCCGCGATGTCGTGCTGGGATCGTCCGACGGCACGTCCCAGGCGGTGATCCGCGGCGTCGCGCCCGGCGACCAGGTCGTGCTCGAAGGCCTCGACCGACTGCGTGAAGGGCGGGCCGTCCTGGTCGTGAATGACGGTTCCGCACCACCCGCGCCCGCATCACCCGTCCGCGCTTCCACCGGTTCACGCCGGAAGCAGAAATGAATCCGTCGCGTCCGTTCATTCTGCGGCCCATCGCGACCACGTTGCTGATGGTGGCGCTGCTGTTGTCGGGCTTCATGGCGTACCGGTTGCTGCCGATCGCGGCGCTCCCCGAGGTCGATTATCCGACCATTCAGGTCTTCACCTTTTACCCCGGGGCCAGCCCGCGGGTCGTGGCGAGCGCGATCACCGCGCCACTCGAACGCCGCTTCGGCCAGATCCCGGGCATGAACCAGATGTCGTCGTCGAGCTCCGGCGGCGCCTCGGTGATCACGCTGCAGTTTTCGCTGGAACTTTCCATGGGGGTCGCCGAGCAGGAGGTGCAGGCTGCGATCAACGCGGCCGACAACCTGCTCCCGAACGACCTGCCGACTCCCCCGGTCTATCGCAAGGTGAACCCGGCCGACACGCCGATCATCACCTTGGCGGTCACATCGCGCAGCCTTCCGCTGCCCCAAGTGCACGACTTGGTGGACACCCGCATCGCCCAAAAGCTCGCGCAGGTGCCCGGGGTGGGCATGGTGAGTCTGGCGGGAGGACAGCGGCCGGCGGTCCGCGTTCAGGTGAATCCGGCTGAACTCGCGGCCCGGAATCTCAATCTCTCCGACGTCCGGGCGGCCATCAATGCCGCCAGCGTCAACCAGCCCAAGGGCAGCTTCGACGGTCCCGTCCGCAACATCCTGATGGACGCGAACGACCAGCTCCGCTCGGTCGAGGACTACCGCAACCTGATCATCGCCTGGCGGAACGGCGCGCCGCTGCGCCTCGGCGATGTGGCCCGCATCGAAAACGCGGCGGAGGACCGGCGCCTCGCCGCCTGGGCCGATCAGCTTCCCGCCGTGCTCGTCAACGTCCAGCGCCAGCCCGGCGCCAATGTCATCGAGGTGGTGGACCGGGTGCAGGAGCTTCTGCCGCAGTTGTCCTCCAGCCTGCCCGCCGCGGTGGAGATGTCCGTGCTGACCGACCGGACCCAAAGCATCCGCGCCTCGGTGCGCGATGTTCAGCATGAATTGATCTTTGCGGTCGGCCTGGTGGTGCTCGTCACCTTCCTCTTCCTGCGCAATTTCGCCGCCACCATCATCCCCAGCATCGCCGTTCCGCTGTCCTTGATCGGCACCTTCGGGGTCATGTATCTGGCCGGGTTTTCGCTGAACATCCTGACGCTGATGGCGCTGACCATCGCCACCGGGTTTGTCGTCGACGATGCCATCGTGATGCTGGAAAACATCGCCCGCTACCGCGAGGAGGGCTATTCCGCGATGGAGGCCGCCCTCAAGGGCGCGGCCCAGATCGGATTCACGCTCGTCTCCCTGACGATCTCCCTGATCGCCGTGCTGATCCCGCTGCTGTTCATGGGGGATGTGGTCGGGCGCCTCTTCCACGAGTTCGCCATCACCCTGGCCGTTTCCATCCTCATTTCCCTGGCGGTTTCCCTCACGCTGACGCCAATGATGTGTGCGCGCCTGCTGCCCAAGGGCGTGGGACACCAGCACCACGGACAGGATTTTCTCGACCGGGTCATCAAACGTTACGGGGCCTGGCTCGACTGGGTTCTTCATCACCAGGGTGCCACCTTGCTCGTCACGCTGGCCACGCTGGGACTCACCGCGCTGCTCTATCTCGGCGTGCCCAAGGGTTTCTTCCCCGTGCAGGACAACGCCGCAATCCAGGCGGTCACGGAAGCCCCGCAGTCGATCTCCTTCAGTGCCATGTCCGAGCGCCAGCAACAGCTTGCCGCGGTCATCCTCAGCGATCCCGCCGTGGTCAGCCTGTCGTCGTTCATCGGAGTCGACGGCACCAATGCGACGCTCAACAGCGGTCGCATGCTGATCAACCTCAAGCCGCACGCGCAGCGCAGCGTCTCGGCCTCCGAAGTGATCGAGCGGTTGCGGGAAAAGGCGCGGAGCGTCTCCGGGATCTCCCTCTTCATGCAGCCGGTCCAGGAGCTCACCATCGAGGATCGGGTCAGCCGCACCCAGTTCCTTTTCACCCTGACCAGTCCCGACCAGTCCCTGCTCGACGAGTGGGTGCCGCGGATGATTGCCCACCTGCGCGAGCTCCCCCAGCTCACCGACGTGGCGAGCGATCTCCAGGACCGGGGATTGCAGGCCTACATCGACGTGGATCGCGACGCCGCCAGCCGCCTGGGCATCAGCATCGCCGACATCGACGACGCCCTCTACAGCGCGTTCGGGCAGCGTCAGATTTCCACGCTCTTCACCCAGACCAGCCAGTACCGCGTGGTGCTGGAAATGGATCCCCGGCTGGTGAGCGGGCCCGCGGCGCTGGGCGACGTTTATGTCGACTCCGCTTCCGGACAGCCCGTGCCGCTTTCGGCCATCACGCGCGTCTCCGAGCGGCCCACCGCCCTCCTTATCAATCACGTCGGCCAGTTTCCGGCGGTGACGATCTCCTTCAATCTCGGCCGCAATGCTTCGCTCGGTGACGCCGTCGCCGCCATCGAACAGGCCGGTCGCGAACTCGGCCTGCCGGCGTCAATCGAAATGCGTTTCCAGGGTGCCGCCCATGCCTTCCGGGCCTCGTTGGCCAGCACGCTCTGGCTGGTCCTCGCCGCGGTCGTCACCATGTACATCGTGCTCGGCATCCTCTACGAGAGCAGCATCCATCCGATCACCATCCTCTCGACGCTGCCCTCGGCCACCCTGGGTGCGCTGCTCGCCCTGAAACTGACGGGGCAACCCCTCGACATGATCGCGATCATCGGCATCATTCTCCTCATCGGACTGGTGAAGAAGAACGGCATCATGATGATCGACTTCGCCCTTGAGGCCGAGCGCAAGCAGGGTCTGAGCCCGCGCGAGGCCATCCATCAGGCCGCGATGCTCCGGTTCCGCCCCATCCTCATGACCACGCTCGCCGCGTTGTTCGGCGCGCTGCCGCTCATGCTCGCGTCGGGTTCCGGCGCGGAACTCCGTCAGCCACTCGGGCTGGTCATGGTCGGTGGCCTCCTCGTCAGCCAGGTGCTGACCTTGTTCACGACACCGGTCGTCTACCTCTTCTTCGACCGGCTGTCCCCCGCCAAGAGGCGGACTGCCAAGGCGGGAATGCCCGCATCCGTAGCGGAACCCGTCGTTGGCGCGCACGCGCCGTAACCTGACTTTCGGGCACCCTTCATGAATCTTTCGCGCCCCTTTGTCCGACGCCCCGTCGCGAGCTGCCTTCTGGCCGTCGCGCTCGTGCTGTTGGGCGCGTTGTCGTACGGTCTCCTGCCGGTGGCGCCGCTGCCCCAGGTCGATTTTCCCACCATCCGGGTGAGTGCCTCGCTGCCCGGTGCCAGTCCGGAAACCATCGCATCGTCAGTGGCCACGCCGCTGGAGCGCGCCTTTGGGAGCATCGCGGGGGTGACGCGCATCAGTTCGAGCAGCAACCAGGGTGCGACGAGCATCATGATCGAGTTTGCCTTCGATCGCGACATCGATGCCGCCGCCCGCGATGTGCAGGCGGCGATCAATGCAGCGCGCGGCCAGCTTCCGTCCGGCATGCCCGGCAATCCGAGCTACCGGAAGATCAACCCCTCGCAGGCGCCGATCATGGCGCTCGCCCTCAGCTCGCCCAACCTTGCCCCCGGCGTGCTCTATGACGCGGCCTCCACCATCCTCGCGCAGAAGCTCTCGCAGATCAGCGGAGTAGGCGAAGTCTCCGTGGGGGGAAGTTCGCTGCCGGCGGTGCGCGTCCAGCTCAATCCCAATGCCCTCGCGCATTACGGCATCGCGCTCGACGAGGTGCGCCGCGCCATCAGCGAGGCCAACTCCCTCAAGCCGCGCGGCGCCGTGGAGAGCGGCGATCGCAACTGGCAGGTTCAGACCAGCGACCAGTTGCGAAGGGCGGAGGAGTACCTGCCGCTCATCATACGTTACCGCGACGGCGCGCCGGTCAGGCTCGGCGATGTCGCCAAGGTGCTTGATTCCGTGGAGGACCGCTACAGCAGCGGCTTCTACAACGACCGGCCGGCCGTGCTGCTGATGATCAGCCGCCAGCCCGGTGCCAACATCATCGCCACCATCGACGAGATCTACGCCGAGCTCCCCTCGCTTCGCGCCCTGCTGCCCGCCGACGCCGACCTCGCGGTGGTGATGGACCGTTCGCCGGGGATCCGGGCGACGTTGAAGGACGCGGAGTGGACGCTGATCATCTCCGGCGGCCTGGTGATGCTCGTCGTGCTGCTCTTCCTCGGGAGCGCGCGAGCCGCACTCATTCCCAGCCTTGCCATTCCGGTTTCCCTGATCGGGACGTTCTCGATCATGTACCTCTACGGGTTCTCGCTGAACAACCTGTCGTTGATGGCGCTGATTGTCGCCGCGGGACTTGTCGTGGACGACGCCATTGTCGTCCTGGAAAATATTTCGCGGCACATCGAGCGCGGCCTCTCTCCGTTCCGCGCCACGCTGAAGGGTGCCGGCGAAGTCGGTTTCACCCTGCTCGCCATGAATCTCTCCCTCGTGGCCGTCTTCGTGTCCATCCTCTTCATGGGCGGCCTGATCGAGCGCCTCTTCCGCGAGTTTTCAATCACTCTCGCCGCGGCGATCACGGTTTCGCTGGCGGTCTCGCTCACGCTCACGCCCAGCCTCTGCGCCCGGTGGCTCAGGGCAAGGTCCCACGAACGGGAGGGGCGCCTCGCACGCATCAGCAACCGGTTTTTCGAACGCCTCCGCTCGATCTATTCGCGTTCGCTCGCCTGGGTGATCCAGCACTCCACCCTTACGCTGATCACCCTCATCGGCACCATTGCCCTGACGGTCACCCTGTACATCCGCATTCCCAAGGGCTTCCTTCCGCAACAGGACACCGGACAGATCATGGCGTTCGTGCGCGGTGATGACGGCTTTTCCTACCAGGTCATGCAACCCAAGATCGAGGAGTATCGCCGGCTGCTGATGGCCGATCCGGCGGTTCAGGATGTCATCGGCACCAGCGGCGGTTCCACCGGCCTGAGCAACTCCCGCATCATGGTCCGGCTCAAGCCGCTGGCCGAACGCGGCGTCTCCGCCACCGAGGTGATCAACCGCATCCGTGCCAAGACCCCGCTCATTCCCGGGGGGATGCTGTGGATGTACATCGCCCAGGACATCGACATGCCGCGCTCGTCCGACTCCGGCTCATACGAATTTGTGCTCCTGGCCAGCGAACTGGCCGACCTGCGCGAGTGGGGCCCGAAAGTCTCGTACGCGCTGCAGGATCTTCCGGAACTGGTGGACGTTGACACCCCTTCGGACAAGGGGACGAAGCAGGTCCGGCTTCATATCGACCGGGAAGCGGCCCGCCGGCTCGGTGTCGACATGCGCATGGTCACGCAGGTCCTGAACAGCTCCTTCAGCCAGCGGCAGATCGCCACGCTTTACGACTCTCTCAACCAGTACCGGGTGGTGATGGAGCTGGAGCCGCAGTATACCCAGGACCCGATCGTGCTCGATCAGGTGCAGGTGATTGCGCGCGACGGCTCGCGGGTGCCGCTGTCGGCGTTCACGCGCTACGATTTTGCCCTGATCGACGACCGCGTGCGCCACACGAACCAGTTCGCCTCGATGAGCGTCGGCTTCTCCCTGGCTCCCGACGTCTCGCTCGATCAGGCGCTCGCGGCGATCGACAAGGCCCTGGCGGGGATCATGCTGCCCACGCAGATCCAGGCGCGCCTCGGCGGAAGCGCCCAGAGTTTCCAAAGCTCCCTTCAGGATCAGCCCCTGCTGATCGTGGGCGTGCTCGTGGCCGTATATCTCGTGCTGGGCATTCTCTACGAAAGCGTCCTGCACCCCATCACCATCCTCTCGACGCTTCCCTCCGCCGGTCTGGGTGCGCTGCTCGCGTTGCACCTCACCGGAACTGAATTCACCCTTATCGCGCTGCTGGGTCTGTTCCTGCTGATCGGCATCGTCATGAAGAACGCGATCCTGATGATCGACTTTGCCCTCGATGCAGAACGAAGGCAGGGAATGCCTCCGCGGGCGGCGATCTACCAGGCAGCCATCATGCGTTTCCGCCCTATCCTCATGACCAATGTGGCCGCACTCCTCGGCGCCCTGCCCCTGGTCCTCGCCACGGGCGAAGGCGTGGAAATGCGGCGCCCGCTCGGCCTCGCCATCGTGGGCGGGCTGGCAGTCAGCCAATTGCTCACGCTCTACTCCGTGCCGGTGATTTACCTCTGGCTCGACCGCCTCCGGCGCCGTCCTAAGACGAGGCTGCCATCTGACAGGGAGGCATCCTCCCATCACGAGCCGAGCATTGCGACCCCACGCTGACCCGGTCCGCTCGCGGACTTTCGCCACAAAGATGCGTTGATCCATTTGCTCCCGGCTTTTGGGTCATTGCCTTGAATCGGGAATTGGCTCTTGATCGTTTCAGCCATGTCCGCCGAAACGACCACGCCCGCGTCCGAGCCTTCCGACTTCATCCGCGATATCGTCGCGGGCGATGTTGCCGCCGGCCGGTACACGAAGATCGTGACCCGATTTCCTCCGGAGCCCAACGGTTATCTGCACATCGGTCATGCCAAGTCCATCTGCCTCAATTTCGGCATAGCGCGTGAGCAGAACGGCCAGTGCAACCTGCGGTTCGACGACACGAATCCGGAAAAGGAGGAGGTCGAATACGTGGAGTCGATCGTCGCGGATGTCCGCTGGCTGATTGCCGGCTGGGCCGATCATTGCCTGGGCTTCAAGCCATCGGGGGCCAAGCCATCGCTTCAGTCCTCCGATGGGCGCCCGGATCGCCATCTTCCCGCCGCGCCGGCGGGCAGTTCGAACTCCGAGCCATTCCATGCGAGTGACTATTTTGATGCACTCTTCGATTACGCGCTCGCATTGATACGGGCTGGCAAGGCTTACGTGTGCGACCTTTCACCCAAGGAAACCGACGAATATCGGGGCGCACCCGATCAGCCCGGCAGGGATTCGCCCTGGCGGAACCGTTCCATCGCGGAGAACCTGGACTTGTTTCAACGCATGCGTGCCGGGGAGTTTCCCGATGGAGCCCGAACGCTTCGCGCCCGGATCGACATGGCCTCGCCCAATGTCTGGCTGCGCGATCCCCTGCTCTACCGCATCCGCCATGTGGCCCATCACCAGACCGGCAACGCCTGGTGCATCTATCCGCTCTACGACTACGCGCACTGCCTCAGCGATTACATCGAGGGAATCACCCACAGCCTCTGCACGCTCGAGTTCGTCGATCACCGCCCCCTCTACGACTGGATTCTCGAAAATCTGGATCTCCCGCGACCTCTTCCCCGCCAGTACGAATTCGCGAAGCTGGTTCCCGGCTACACTCTCGTTTCAAAACGCAAGCTACTCCAACTGGTCAATGGCAAGGTCGTCGAGGGCTGGGATGATCCGCGCATGCCCACCCTTTCCGCGCTCCGCCGCCGGGGAATTCCCGCCGCCGCGCTGAGGAGGTTCGTCATGGGGGTGGGAGTGACCCGGTTCAACAGCGTCACCGACATCGCGCTCTTTGAGCACGCGGCCCGCGAGGAATTGAATGCCCTTTCCGAACGCCGCTTCGCCGTACTGAAGCCGATCCGGATCGTGCTCACCAACATTCCCGACGGCGAAATCATCCCCTGTGAAGCGGTCAACACGCCGCAATCGGAAACCCCGTCCCGGCGAACCATTCCCCTCACGCGTGAAGTTTTCATCGAGTCCGACGACTTCGCCGAAGTGCCACTGCCCAAGTATTTCCGTCTCAAACCCGGGGGCGAGGTGCGCTTGAAGTATGCCTGCATCATCCGGCTCGACGAAATCGTGAAGGACGCCTCGGGTGCGCTCCGGGAGCTGCGTTGCACCGCGGACCTTTCGACGCGGGCCGGCGGAGCCAATGCGGATCGCAAGGTGAAGGGCACCCTCCACTGGGTGAGTTCTTCCCACTGCTTCGACGCGGAAGTCCGGCTCTACGACCGCCTCTTCACCGTGTCCGAGCCGGCCCGGGAGGAAGATTTCCTGCAGGTGGTGAATCCCAGATCGCTTGAAATCGTCACCGCGAAGCTGGAGGATTCCCTGCGCAACGCCGCACCCGGCGTCCCCTTCCAGTTCGAGCGCATGGGCTACTTCACTCCCGACGCCCGCGACAGCCAGCCTTCCCGGCCGGTGTTCAACCGGACGATCACGCTCAAGGACACCTGGGCAAAGTAGCCCCGACCGCCAACGGTGCGCAGGCTCGCAGCCGGCAGCGATTCGAAGGGACTTCGCGCAAAGGCACAAAAGCGAAGAAAACCGGGGGTAGGAATCCAGGTTGGAGGGCCACGGTCCCTCGTGGCCGGGGAGACGTGCGGCGCCTGACAGCGCCGACACCAACCCCGCCCCGCGCGCACCGCAATACGGCCACGAGAGACCGTGGGCCACCAGGCGTTGCTTATTTATTTTTGGGGCGACGAAAAGGCCATTAGA
>CAZOXB010000097.1:0-14013 GCA_964583635.1 uncultured Opitutaceae bacterium
GCGTCAAACCCATACCAAGGGTGGAGGGAAAGTCGCGCGCCGGGGTGCGGGCACGGACCGTCGAAGCGACTGGATATCGCAGATCGACGGAGGTAATCGGCGACGACCGGCCAGCGGACGGGCAAGCGGCGCGGAAATGGACGGATGCGTTGTCATGGCGTGCGATTGGGCTACCGTCAGGCCCATCATGCTTTCGATACGCATTCAAGAGTTGGGCGGCCCGGAGAAACTGCAGGCTGCGGAAGTGGCGATCCCGGAACCGGGCAATGGGGAATTGCGTTTCGCGGTGGACGCCGCGGGAGTCAATTTCATCGATACCTATCAACGCAGCGGACTTTATCCGGTGAAGCTGCCCTACACGCTGGGAGGCGAGGCCGCCGGTGTGGTGACTGCTGTGGGGCCCGGCGTGACGGATTTCCGCGTGGGTGACCGGGTCGCCTCCGCAAGAGTCACCGGTGCCTATGCCGTGGAGGCGTTGTCGCCCGCCGCCCAAACGGTGCGGGTGCCGGAGGGCGTGACGACCAGGCTCGCCGCGGCGCTGATGCTGCAGGGCATGACTGCGCATTATCTCGCGTGTGATACGTTTCCGCTGAAAGCCGGGGACACCGCATTGATCCACGCCGGAGCTGGCGGGGTGGGGCTGTTGTTGATCCAGATCGCCAAGATGCGCGGGGCGGCGGTGCTCGCCACGGTGGGAACCGACGAAAAGGGCGTTCTCGCCCGGGAAGCGGGCGCCGACGCCATCTGCGTTTATACCCGGCAGGACTTCACGGAGGCGGCTCGCACCTTCACGGGCGGACGCGGCGTGGATGTTGTGTACGACGCCGTGGGCAGGACGACCTTTGAAGGCAGCCTGAACAGCCTGCGGCCGCGCGGTTTGCTCGTGAGCTTTGGCAATGCCAGCGGTCCGGTACCTCCCTTTTCCCCCTTGGTGCTGTCCCAAAAGGGCTCCTTGTTCATGACCCGGCCGACGCTCCTGCATTACACGCTGACGCCGGCGGAAACCCGCGCCCGGGCGGAGGATCTGTTCCGCTGGGTTGCCTCCGCAGCGCTGCGGGTCCGGGTGGGCGCGACGTATGACCTGGCGGCGGCGGCCGATGCGCACCGGGCCCTGGAAGGTCGCGCGACCACGGGCAAGGTGCTGCTCCTGCCGAAACGATAAATCGGGTTCCGGCGCCGGAACGACGGGATGCGACTGCGGATTGCCTTTGTCGATTGATCCGGTTTTCTGGGCGGCGTTCGATGTCGATCCGGCATCACGATTTGCCCTATGCCTTCCCGTTGTTCCTGGTTCCGCCTTCTGAAATTCGTCGCCCTTTGCCTGCTGACCCTGTCGTCTGCCGTGGTCGGCCGGACGGAGGAGGCTCCGTTCACGCTGAAGGACGGCGACCGGGTTGTTTTCATCGGGGATCGCCTCATCGAGGGAGAGCAGGAGGCAGGCTGGATTGAACTGATGCTGACCACGCAGTTTCCGGATCGCTCGGTCACGTTTCGAAACCTGGGATGGAATGGCGATACTCCGGCCGGTGATTCCCGCTTGGGGCTCAGCCTCATTCAGGCGGGACGCGAGCCTCCGGAGGAAGGGTGGCGCCAACTGGTCCGTCAGATCGAAGAGGCCAAGCCAACCGTGGCGTTCCTCGGCTACGGCATGGCGAGTTCGTTTGATGGCGATGCAGGGTTGCCGGGGTTTCGCAGTGCCTTGGATCGCCTGATCGACACCCTGCGACGGGTTTCTCCCGGTGTGCAGATTGTGCTCCTTGCGCCCCTGGCCCATGAGGCGCTGGGCGCCCCCTGGCCGGACCCCGCCGGGCACAATCGTCAGCTCGCCGCCTATTCGTTGGCGCTGGCTGACATCGCCCGCGGGAGGAACCTGCGATTTGTTCCGCTGTTCGACCTGACCCGGAACCGTACTGGCGCATCGCTGACCTTCAACGGCGTCCACCCCTCCGAGCGCGGTTACCGGGAGTTGGCCGGGCTTCTGGAGGCATCGCTCTTTGGATCATCCGCCCGCGGCGCCTGGCGGGAGGATTCGCCGGCGATGGGAATGCTGCGCCACACCATTCAGCGTAAGAACGAATGGTTCTTCCATCAGTCGCGTCCCGCGAATTACGTCTACATCTTCGGGTTCCGCAACCGTGAACAGGGACGCAATGCGGTCGAGATCGAACGGTTCCGGCCGCTCGTGGCCGCTGAGGAGGCGCGGATTGCCAGTCTGCGCAAGCCGGGCGCGGCGCCCCTTCCGGAGGCTTCGCCGGTCGCCGCCAAGACGCCGCCGGCGCCCGCGCCGCTGCTGCCCCGTCCGGAGTTCAGGATTGCGGACGGTCTTGAACTGACGTTGTGGGCTGAAAGCCCGCTGCTGCAGAAGCCGGTCCAGATGAATTTCGATGAAAAGGGGCGCCTGTGGATCGCCACCTCGGAGCTCTATCCCCAGATCGAGCCGGGCCAGCCGGCCAACGACAGGATCATCGTCCTCGAGGACACCACGGGCTCCGGCCGGGCTGACAAGTCGACGGTGTTTGCGGACGGCTTGCTCATCCCCACCGGTGTGGAGGTGGGCGACGGTGGCGCCTACGTGGCGCAGAGCACCGAGCTGCTGCATTTTCGGGATACGGACGGTGATGGCCGGGCCGATGTGCGCCAGACGGTGCTGAGCGGATTCGGCACGGAAGACACCCATCACAATCTCCACACCCTGCGCTGGGGTGTGGATGGACGCCTCTACATGAACCAGTCCGTGTACACACGCACGGATGCTGAAACCCCCACGGGGGTCGTTCGGCTGAAGGCGGGAGGCGTCTTCCGGTTCGACCCGCGCACACACCGGATGGAGGTTGCCTATCGCGGCTGGGTGAATTCCTGGGGGCACGCGTTCGATGACTATGGCGACTCCTTTCTCAGCGATGGCGCCGGGCTCCAGGGCATCAGCTGGGCGATGCCTCGCGCGACTTACTTCACGCTGGCACCGGCGCGGCGGGAGGCACCCTCAATCAGCCCCGGGCGTTATCCAAAGTTCTGCGGCGTTGAAATCGTGCGCAGCCCCTTGTTCCCGGCGGACTGGCAGGGAGATGTCATCACCGCGGACTTTCGGGCCCATCGCGTGGTCAGGTTCAAGTACGCCGAGAGCGGGGCGGGTTTTGTCACGCAGGAGATGCCCGACCTGCTGCGCACCACCGCCGATTCCTTCCGTCCGATCGACCAGCGGATCGGGCCGGATGGCGCCCTCTACGTGGCGGACTGGAGCAACCCGATCATTCAGCATGGCGAGGTGGATTTTCGCGATCCGCGGCGCGACAAATCCAATGGCCGGATCTGGCGCATCGCGCCGAAGGGATCGAAGCCGCCCGCCAGGGTCGATCTCGGCCTCCTCTCCGTATCGGAATTGCTGGACCTGCTGATTTCTCCCAGCGGATACGAACAGGCACAGGCCACCCGCCTGTTGAGAAGCAGGAACGCAAATGAGGTCCTGCCGGCGCTGGACCGTTGGACCCGGGCCCGGACATCGGACGTCGCGCGGCTTCATGCGCTGCGGATTTACCAAATGTTCGACCGGATCCCGCCGGCCTTGATTGAGGCGCTGACGCGATCGGCCGATTCACGCGTGAGGGGCGCGGCGGTGCGGGCGCTTCCCGCCGACGCGGACATGGGTGTTCTCGCGCGTTGTGTTGCGGACGAGCACCCCAGGGTTCGCCTGGAAGCCGTTCTGGCACTGGGCCTGCGCGGTTCCGCCCAGGCGGCCGAACTCGTGCTTTCCGCACTCGAAAAGCCCATGGATCCCTTTCTCGACTATGCCGTGTGGCAATCCATCAATGAGCTCGCGGAACCGTGGCTGGCGGCAGTGCAGAAGGGTTCATGGAAACTCACGGGGCGTGAATCGCAGCTCGAATATGCGCTCAAGGCGATCACTCCTGCCGACGCCTCGCGGGTGCTGGGCGGTCTGATCGGCCGCGGCGTGGTGACCTTTGACGGCGCCGGACCCTGGTTCGAATTGATCGGATCCGCCGGAGGAAAGGCGGAGATCGAGACGCTGTACGCACGGATGGCCGGTGCGGACCTGCCCGAATCCGCGGCGCTGCGGGCGTTGGAGGCGCTCCTCAATGCCGCCCGGCTGCGCGCGGTTGTCCCGTCAACCTCCGCGACACCCCTGCTGGCCATGACGGCATCGCCTTCGGAAAAGATCCGCCTGGCGGCGATTCGCCTGCTGGGAGCCTGGAAAACGGGAATGGCGGTGGCCACCCTGCAGGAGATTGCCGCGACGCGTGATGCTGCGGAGAGCGAGGCCGCGATTGTGGCGCTGCGCGAAATCGGAGGTGAGGAAACGCTGGTGGCGCTGCGGGCGCTCGCGGAGCCCGCAGCCGCACCGGCCGTGCGACGCAACGCCGTGGTGGCGCTGGCGACGCTGGACTTCAGATCGGTTTCGAAACAAATGATCGCAGTGCTGGGTGAAACGCACGACCCGTCGCAGGCGCAGGCGTTGTGGCGATCCCTCCTCAGCATCAAGGGAGTCGGCAAAGCGCTGCCCGCTCTGCTCGCCGCGGCGCCGCCGCTTCCCGCCGACGTGGCGAAGGCGGGGCTTCGACCGGTGCGCGAAGGCGGGCAGTACGCCGGTCTGGCCGCCTTCCTGACCAAGGCGGCCGGCTTGACCACCTCCGCGGAGCCGCTCACCGCGGAGCATTTCCGCGCCTTGGCACAGGAGGCTGCGGCCAAGGGGGATCCCCACCGCGGCGAGCGCCTTTACCGTCGTCCGGACCTCGCCTGCCTGTCCTGCCACGCCATCGGTGGTGCGGGCGGACACCTGGGACCGGATCTGACCAGCATCGGGGCGAGCGCTCCCGGCGATTACCTGGTCGAATCGCTGCTCGCACCGGCCGCCAAGGTCAAGGAGGGCTACCATTCCGTTCTGATCGCCACACGCGACGGACAGGAGCAAACCGGGATGATCTCGCGTGAAACGGCGACGGAAGTCGTGCTGCGCAACGCCGCCAATCAGGACATCTCCATCCCCGTGGCGCAGATTGTGCGGCGCACCAGCATCGGCTCCCTCATGCCGTCGGGTCTGATCGATGCGCTGCTTCCGGAGGAACGCCTCGATCTGTACGCATTTCTCACCGCGCTGGGAAAGCCCGGTGATTTTGATGCGAGCCGGGGTGGAGTGGCGCGGGTTTGGAAGGCCTACCTTCGGATGTCCACCAACGAAGCGCTGGGCACACAACGGGTCACGGCCGCCGATTTCACCCTTCCGGACTGGATGACAATTCCGTCGCTCGTCAGCGGCGCCCTGCCGGTGCATGAAATCGATGCGGCCTATCCCGACCGCACCAACCACCGCGGACTGTTTGTCGCGACGCAATTCGAGTCGTCCCGGGGAGGCCCGGTGACTTTCGCACTGTCCGGTGAGGCGACCGCGGCCTGGTTGAATGGAAAGAACGTCGAACCGGGCCGGACTTTCACCGTGACGGCCCGGCCCGGCGTGAATGCGCTGGTGCTGGAGATCAATGCCATGCACCCGCCGGCGATCCGCCTCAGTTCGGAAACGGCGAACTTCCTCCTGCAATGAGAACGACGTCACGAATCAACGATGCGCCTGTGCCCCCTGCCATGAAATCGACCTCCGCCATCGCGGCCCTCTTCGCCCTGCTGATCCTCGGCGCCCCGGCGTTCGCCGCAGCTCCCCTGCGAGTGTTGCTCATCACCGGTGGCTGTTGCCACGACTATCCGACACAGAGCCGGCACCTGATCGACGCGGTGCGGGCGGTGACGCCGGCGGAATTCACGGTGGTCAACGAAGGCGGTAACGGCACCCGCGGCCAGATCGCCCTGTACGACAATCCCCGGTGGGCGGACGGCTGCGATGTCGTCGTGCACAACGAGTGCTTCGCCGACACCGACGATCCCGTCTACATCGGAAAAATCCTGGCGGCCCACCGGGCGGGAAAACCCGCGGTGGTGATCCACTGTGCGATGCACACCTACCGCGCTGCGGGCTTCGACGGCTGGCGCGAGTTTCTCGGTGTCACCACGCGCCGTCACGACCATCAGAGCAACTACGAGGTGCGGCCGACGCCGCAGGGGTTGAAGCATCCGGTGATGAAGGGATTTCCGGCGAAATGGATCACGCCGAAGGACGAACTGTATGTCATCGAGAAATTCTGGCCCTCGGCGACTGCGCTGGCGCTGGCGACCAGCGAGAAGAGCGGACAGGAGTACCCGACAATCTGGGCGAACTCCTATCACTCAGTCCGCGTGTTCGGAACCACCTTCGGGCATGGCAACGCCACCTGGGAGGATCCGGTGTTCACCTCGCTGCTGGCGCGCGGGCTGCTCTGGGCCGCGGGTCGCGATTTGACATAAGGGGGACGGACCGCATCCGACGACAGGGGACTGCGCCATTCACGACCGCTTCCGCGGCGCGGGTGCTTGCGACTGCCCGCGCTTCAGCCGCTGCCCCTCCTCTGCCTGCCGGGCCGAGCCTGACAGGTCGCCGGTTTCACGGAGAAGCTGGGCGAGCAGAAGGTGTGCGTCCGCATGATCCGGCTGCGCCGCGATCAGATCGCGGAGGTGACGGATCGCCTCGCCCGGGCGCTTTTCCGTGACCAGCAGCACGGCCAGCATCCAGCGGCTTTCCTGTCGCGAACCCTCGTGCTTCAACGCTTCTTCGAGGAGTCGGATCGCTTCGGGGCGTCGATCAAGCGCGACCATGACCAGGGCAAGGTTGTGTTCGGCGTCGGAAAACTCCGGTTCGGCCTTCAGCGACGCCTCGAACTGGGCCTTGGCGCCGGCGAGGTCGCGCTCGCCGAGCAGCAGCGATCCCAACTGGTTGCGCGCAGCCGCGTAGGTCGGGCGCGCCGCGATTGCCCGTTCAAACTCCCGCTTCGCCTGGGCGGCGTCCCCGGCAGCCAGCAACGAGATGCCGAGGTTGTAGGCGGCCTCCGGATACTCAGGTCGCAGACGGAGCGCGGTCCGGAACCAATCCATCGCGACCACCGGACGCCCGATCTTCCGCTCAGCCACGCCGAGGTTGTTGGCAACCTCCGCCGAGGCGGGTCGCAGCCGGAAGGCCGCTTCGAGGTGTTCGAGTGCCTCCCCTTGCCGGCCGGAATCCAGCAGCAGCAGCGCGAGGTTGGTGTGGCTCATCCACGATCCGGGATTCCCGGCCAGCGTGGTGCGGTAAAACGTCTCGATGTCGCGGTAGGGCTGGCACAGGCGCCAGGTCATCACCGCGCAGGCAAGCAGCACGGCACCACACCCGCCATGAAGCACGGGCCTCACGGCGGGTTTGCAGGCGTCGGCGAGCCGTGAGAAAGAGGCGCCGGCCAGCGCCAGCGGTCCGATGCAGGGAAGGTACTGCCAGTGGTCCGCGACGTAGGAAAACTTGAATCCGTAGACGTTCATGAATCCCATCACGGGGAAAAGGGAGCCGAGGAAAAACAGCAGCGCGGCGAGGGGAGCGCGGCTGCGGGTGCGATACAGCCAGGCGCATCCCAGAAGAAGCAGCGCCGCCAGGGAATACGCCCATGCGGTTGCCTGGGTCGGATCGACCGTCCAGCGCGGATAGATGAAGATCAGATTGGCCGGCCAGGCCAGCTTCGCGAGATAGAACCAGACAATCCTGCCGGCCAGGGCAAACCGGCCTGCCCAAGTGACATCGAACTGGTCCCCTTTCGCGCCGACGATCGAGTGTTCCACCCAGGCGCTGAACAGGCCGAACGCGATGCCGGCGGCGAACCAGGGAAGCAGGGGGCGCACGTCTCCCCAGGAGAGGCGACCCTGCTGCCACCAGAACGCCACCAGCAACGCCGCCGGCAGGGTGGCGGTGACGGACTTGGTCAGCAGGGCGACGATGAAGAGGGCCGTCGCGGCCGCATAGCGGCTCGCGGAGGGATTCCCGCGATGCCGCAGGTAGACGAGGGCGGCGGCCAGATAGAGCAGCAACGACAGCGTGTTCTTCTGTTCGGCGATCCAGGCGACCGACTCCACACACACCGGGTGCAGGCCGAACAACATTGCCCCGAGCCATGCTCCTCGCACACCGAGGTGGAGCAGTACCCTCCACAGCAACAGGGCCGCCAACGCATGGAAGGCGAGCGTCGCGAGGTGATAGCCCAGCGCAGCGTCGCCCCAGAGTTTGTGCTGCAGCCAGAAGGCGGTGTGCAGCGCGGGATAGTACTGTTCCGTGACGCCCAGCTGGGTCCAAATCTTGCCCAGCCCTTCCAGGGAGCGCAGCGGCGGGGCCGTCACGTAGTCGGAGTCGTTCCAGATGAACCCGGCACGGAACGTCGGACCATAGGCCGCTGCGACGGCGGCCAGCAGTGCGAATCCCAAGAGCCAGTGTTGTCGTTTCACCCGTCAACGAGACCGGCACTCCCGTGCAAGGGAGGCAACTCAAAGCTGCTGATCCGGGGACCGGCCGTCGTCCGCCTAAAACGATGTCCGCGCGGGACGACGTGAGTGGCAGGAGCACCGTGGTTTGGCTTGCGTCGGGGCTGTCCTGCCCGGGACCATGCCCTGAGCGCAGTCGCACCTTGGTCCAGGCGGTGTCGACGCATCCATTTCCTCCATGGTCATTCATCATCTCACTTTTGCTGCGGCCTGCATCCTCCTTTCCGCGGCGTCGGATCTTCCCGGTGCGCAGACTTTGCCGGAGGCCGACATGGCTTTCCTGCGGGACATGGCGCGGGATGTGATTGCTGCCTCACGCGTCCTTCCGGGAGCGGGGGCCGGTGGCCGATCGAAGATCGCCAATACCACAGGCATTGCCCTGATCACCCCGGGCAAGGACACCTATCCTGCCTACTGGATTCGCGACTTCTCCATGGCGCTGGATTCCGGGCTGATCGACACCGGCGAGATCCGTGAGCATCTGCTGTTGGCCGCACGCTCGCAGAACGGACCCGCGGAGCGGAGGCTCGCAAACGGCCTTTGGCTGCCACCGTGGTCGATACCCGATCATGTCAACTATGACGGCCGTCCCACCTTTTACCCGGGCACCTATGCTTCCGGGGAGGATCAGGGCGACGGCAAATTCGGGCGCATCCCGCCGATGGACGATCACTACGAGTTTGTCCATATCGCCCACGTTTACTGGATGGCCTCCCGCGATGCGGCCATCCTGCGTTCGGAAATTGCCGGAGTCAGTTTGTTTGAGCGGCTGGAGCACGCGTTCGCCGCGCCCCGCTCCGATCCGGCCACGGGCCTTGCCGAAACCACCGAGGAGGATCGCGCGGTGGGCTTTGGCTTTTGCGACGGCGTCACGCACACCGGCAAGCTGCTGTTTGCGTCGCTGCTTCGTTATCGCGCCGCCGGCGAGCTCGCCGTGCTGGCTTCCGCCATCGGAGATCATCGCAAGGTGGAAACCTATCAGGCGATCCGGCAACGTATTCGCGCAAACCTTTATCCCACCTTTGCGCGGGCTGCGGGCGCCGGGGTCTGGCTCCGCGCCGCGACCGGACTCAGCGGAGAGGCGGATGTGTGGGGCACCCTTTTTGCGCTGCATCTCGACATTCTCGATCCAGCGCAAGCCGCCGACGTCCGCCGGACCATCGCGGATGCGGTGCGCCGCGGCACCCTGACGCATGAAGGCGCAGTTCGCCAGGTGCCGACCGACCAGGACTTCAGTGCCACCACAGCCTGGGAACGCTGCGCCTGGCGCTTGAACACGTATCAGAATGGTGGTTACTGGCACACGGCCACCGGCTGGCTGGTCGAGGCGCTGTGGGAGAGCGACCGTCCGCTCGCGTTGCGCGTCTTCGCCGAAATGATCGCGCACCTGCGTCGCGAAGATTTCCGGCAGGGAGTGGCCAACGGTGCCCCGTGGGAGGTGATCGGGCGGTCAGCAAAGGCGCGGCAGAACGCCGTCTATATGGCGTCCGTGGCGCTGCCTTACGGCATCCTCAAGCGGCTCTGACTGGATGCGGGCCGGCGCGAGGCAATGACGCCAATTCGCCGGTTCAAGCACTCTCGTCTCGACCTCGCTGGTGGGGCGGTTCAGATCGGTAGCCCCGCCATGCTGTCGCTCCTCATCGTCATCGCCGTCCTTTCCCTCGCCATTCTGGGGTTGCTGCTGTTCATGGCGTTGCGAGGTCGTGACGACTCATCCGACCGTGCGATGGAGCTGCGCTTTGGAGCGGTGACGGAGTCGCTGCGTCGCGTGGAGCAGACCTTCCAGGAAGCGGCCGGCCTGGCTCGGAAGGAGGCGGGTGAGAATGCTGCCGCCCTGCGGGAAGAGCTTTTGCGCCGCCTCGAGGCCCATGCGTTGGCTGCCGGCACCCGCGCGGACGAGTCCCGCCGCGAGGCGCAGTCCCAGATCGAGGCGGTGCGCAAGGACGTCGAAAGTCGCCTGCGGGAATCGGCTGAACTGGCCGAAAACCGCATCACCCGGTTGCGTACGGAGCTGACCGATGCACTCGCGACGGCGCGCAATGAATCCCGCGAAATCATCGGAACGTTCCAAACTGGCGTGAAGGAGGCCCTGACGGATGCCCGGGGACACCAGTCGATCCAGCTCTCCGACTTTTCCCAGCGATTGCGCGATTTGAACGCGGCGGTCACCGAACAACTGGACAAGGTGAGGCAGACGCTGGATCAGCGGATCGGCGAGCTGCAGACGCAGAATGCCGCCAAGCTCGACGAAATGCGCCTGACCGTGGACCAACGTCTGCAGTCGACCCTCGAGCAGCGCTTGGGGGAATCGTTTAAGATTGTCAGCGAGAGCCTCGAACGGGTGACGCGGGGTCTGGGCGAAATGCAGCAGATTGCCTCGGGTGTGGGAGATCTGAAGCGCGTGCTGACCAACGTGAAGACCCGCGGCACCTGGAGCGAAGTTCAGCTTTCCGCCCTGCTGGAGCAGGTGCTGACTCCGGAGCAGTATGCGGCGAACATCGCCCCGAATCCGGCATCGGGGGAACGGGTTGAGTTCGCCCTCAAATTGCCGGGTCGTGACAAGCCCGATCCGGCCGTCTGGCTCCCGATCGATGCGAAGTTTCCGGTTGAGGACTATCAACGCCTGGTGGAGGCGGCGGACCGTGCCGACGCCCAGGCCGTCACCGATGCCGGCAACGCGCTCGAACTGCGCATCCGCGCGTCGGCCCGCGACATTTCCACGAAATACCTGGCTCCTCCGCATACCACGGACTTCGGCATCCTTTACCTGCCCACGGAAGGATTGTACGCGGAAGCGCTGCGACGTCCCGGCCTCGCGGAGGCGTTGCAACGGGAGCACCGCATCGTCGTCGCGGGTCCGACGACCCTGGCGGCCTTGTTGAACAGCCTGCAGATGGGATTCCGCACCCTGGCGATCCAGCAGCGCTCCAGCGAAGTCTGGACCGTCCTGGCCGCCGTAAAAACGGAGTTCGGCAAGTTTGGGGAGGTCCTCTCCAAGGTGAAAAAGAAACTCGATGAAGCCAGCACCCAGATCGACCAGACGGGCGTCCGTTCCCGGGCGATCGAGCGGCGTCTGCGCAGCGTGGAAACGCTGCCGGCGGAGGAGGCCGCCCGCCTGCTCCCCGGTTTGGACACGGAGCCGCCCGCCGACGAAACCCAAGCGTAAGGAGTCGCGAAGACCCGAAGCCCAACCGGCCCGCCATAGATGCACCTGCGATTGTCCACCCGGCGAACCTACCCCGCAGCTGCCTGCATTGGCATGCTCCTCCTGGTGACCACCGGGATGCTGCGCGTCATCGCGCAACCGGCATCGTCAGTAGTGACAAGCCTGATACCACCGCGTGCTCCCGTCCCGTCGCAGTCGGTCGTCGCGATCGATTGGGTGACGCTGAATCCGGGCGCTGAGGAGGTTCCTTTCTATCCGCCGGAAGAAGCTTCGGCCCTGCTTCGGGTGGGCGAGCGGTCGTGGACGGTCGGGTTGCGGTCGTCGCAGGTGTCCCAAGTCGCGATACCTCCGGGTGGCTTTGCGGTGAAGCCGTATACGCTGTCGCTTCCCGAGGGGCTGGTCGGCCGGGCCATCCTCGAGGTGGCCGGAGCAGACGGGATGCCCCTGCGGGCGGTGATCGTCATCAGCGAGAATGCCGCCCAACCGGCCCGAGGCACTCCCGCACCGCTGACAAATTTTGCGATGAACAAACCGGCCGCCTCGGCAATTGAGCGCAGTTTTGCCGGACGACTGAGTGCGCATGAGGCGATCTATTTCATCTATGGCGCGAAGGAACCCGCGGCCAAATTCCAGTTCAGCTTCAAATACCGGCTTCTCAGCATGGGCGACACCGGAGTGCCCCGGACGCTGCAGTTCGCGTATACCCAGCGGTCGTTGTGGGACATCCAGGGACCCTCGAGCCCGTTCTACGATACCAGCTACATGCCCGAACTGATGTACGAGGCGCTGGCGCCAACGCCGCCGACGACGTCCCGCCGGTTCACCTGGCTCGGCTTTCAGGCGGGCTTCAAGCACGAGTCGAACGGCCGGGACGGGCCCCTCTCGCGAAGCGTCAACACGCTGAATGCGCGGGCAGCGTTCGTGCTGGGCCGGATCGATCGCTGGTCGGTGATCGTGATTCCAGAAGTCTTCGGGTATGTCAGCGACCTCGGCAACAATCCCGACATCGCGGACTATCGTGGTTACGGTCAATTGCGCATGGTGATGGGAAGGAACAACGGACCGGCGTTGAAGTTCACCGGACGAATGGGCAAGGATTTCAATCGTTTCACCTACCAGTTCGATCTGACCGTGCCGTTTCGCACCCGGCTGCTGGAGTTTGAGACGTATTTTCTGCTGCAATACTTCAAAGGTTTCGGCGAAAGCCTGCGCACCTACTGGCAGGAGTCCGACGCCGCCCGCATCGGCATTTCCCTGGTGCGCTGAGCGGGGGAGGAGTGGCATTGCGCCGCGAGTCCGTGACACACCGCATTTCTTTGGTCGACGGTCCTCGGTTCGGGCTTGAGCTGCGCCGTCACCAACCCTTTGCTTGCAGGCTGCCATCGAAGCCTTTCCGTCCCCATCACCCGTCTTCCTTTCAACCCTCCCTCCCATGAGATTCGGCCTGAATACCTTCCTCTACACCTCCCCGTTCACCACCGCGAGCACGCCCTTGTTTGCAAAATTCAAGAAGTGGGGCTTCGACACGGTGGAAATTCCGATCGAGGATCCCGCGCACATCGATACCGCCAAGGTCCGCGCCGCCGCGGAGAAGGCCGGCATCGCGATCGGAAGCGTGTGTGCGGCGATGGGTCCGGGGCGTGATTTCCGCGGTTCGGCTGCGGACCAGAAAACCGCCATGCGGTACTGCAAGGCCGTGATCGATCAGGCCGCCGAGTTGGGCTGCCCGTCCGTGATCGGTCCGGTCTATTCGGTCGTCGGCAAGGCGGATGCCGTCCCGCCCGACCGGCAGAAGAAGGAATGGGCGCTGGTCGTGAAGAATTTGAAGGTGCTGGCCAAACATGCGGAGGCCCGTGGCGTGACGATCTGCATCGAGCCGTTGAACCGCTTCGAGACGGATTTCCTCAACACCTGTGAGCAGGGACTGAAGCTCCTCAAGGCCGTCAATTCCCCCGCCGTCAAGCTGCACCTCGACACGTTCCACATGAACATCGAGGAGAAGAATCAGGCTGCGGCGATCCGCAAGGCGGGCAGGCACCTGGGGCACTTCCATGCCTGCGGCAGCGACCGCGGCACGCCCGGCGGCGACCACATCGACTGGCCCTCGATCGTCGCGGCGCTCAAGGAAATCGGCTATACGGGTGACGTGGTGATCGAGTCGTTCACCACCGACGTAAAGGTCATCGCCCGTGCCGCCGCCATCTGGCGGAAGATCGAGCCGAAACGCGACAACATCTCCGTCGACGGTCTCAAGTTCCTGCGCGCAGCTTTCAATTAGACCGCGGTGGCGGCCGGCTTGCGGGCCGTGATCACGCTGCGGTCGGCGGCGGTTTCCTGGTCAGCCCGATTTCGGATTGGCGAGCTTCCTGATGATGCCCTTTGCGACAAATTCCTTGATTTCCGCGTGCCGTGGGACCGGTTGCGACATCTTCGTCAGCGGATTCTGATACCAGTCGTGCTTGCCGCCGTGT
>CAZOXB010000098.1:0-10812 GCA_964583635.1 uncultured Opitutaceae bacterium
AATGGGGCGGCCAACGGGACTCGAACCCGCGACCCCAAGATCCACAATCTTGTGCTCTAACCAACTGAGCTATGACCGCCGTGAAGAGCCGGTCAAATTTTCGATCTGCCAAGGGTCTGTCAATCCCATTGCTCACGGACGGTTTCAGAACGCACGAATGCGATTTGATGACAATAGCCCCTTCCCGTTGCGCGATCATTCTGGCCCGCTGATCTGACCTTCCGATGCTTTTCTTCGTGGACGCGCGGACCTGACCGCGACAATGCATAGGCCCCGGCCGCCCCATGTCCTCTCCACACCCGTCACCAGATCCATCGTCCCAACCCCACACCCCGTCATCGGTGCCCTCTGGCGGAAAGAAGATTTGGTCGGTGGGAACACTGACCTATTCGACGGGTGCGCTGGCGGTGCTTTTTGGGTGGCTGTTATGGGGTGACTTTTCCTGGCAACTGAAGGAGCGCTCCGCCATTCCGGTCGTTCAGATCATGCTGAAGACGTTCAAGTCTTCGGATTTTCTGACGGGACTGTTTCTGGCAACCCTGCCGGCGCTGATCGGTGTGATCATACAACCGATCATAAGCTATCGAAGCGACCGGCACCGCGGGAAATGGGGGCGTCGCATTCCCTACCTTCTGATCACGACCCCGATCGCGACGCTGGGGATGTTCGGCCTGGCGTTCAGTCCGCACATTGGAACGTTCATCCACGATGAGTTGGGATTTGCAGCGGAAACGCTGAATTTCACGATTCTCATCACGATGGGCCTCTCGTGGACGGCATTTGAGTTCGCCACCCTTTCGGCGAATGTCGTCTTCGGTGCGCTCATCAACGATGTCGTGCCGCGCGAAATCATCGGCCGGTTCTTCGGCATGTTTCGCGCCGTCAGCCTGCTGACCGGGATTTTCTTCAACTATTTTCTGATGGGCAAAGTCGAGGGGCACTTCACGCTCATCTTCTCCATATTGGGAATCATCTACGGCGCCGGGTTCACGCTGATGTGTCTCTTCGTAAAGGAAGGCGATTACCCGCCGCCACCGCAACCGGCGCCCGGTGAAAGCAGGGGATTCGTCCCGGCGGTTCGATCGTACCTGAAAGACTGTTTCACGAATTCGTATTATGTGTGGACGATTGTTTCCATGGGGCTGGCTCTCGTCGCCTTCCTGCCGGTGAACATGTACAGTGTCTTTGCGGCCAAATCGTTCGACCTTTCGATGGACTCCTACGGAAAGTATCTGGCTGCAACCTATGCCTTTTCACTCTGCCTCTCCTTTCCGCTGGGATGGTTGGCGGATCGCTTCCATGCAACGCGGGTCGGCCTGGGTGCGCTCGGCGCCTACACGGTTGTCATGGCAATGGCGTTCTTTTCCGTCCATGGCCCGGCCGCGTTCGGAACTTCCTTTCTCCTGCACGGCGTGCTATCCGGCTGTTATTTGACGGGGGCGGCGGCAATTGGACAGATGTTGTTTCCCAAGATCAAGTACGCCCAATTCGCATCCGCCGTCGCGGCAGCCCAGGCGGTCTTCACCATCATGATCGGTCCCGTGCTGGGCGGATTTCTGGACACGATGCATCACGAGTACCGATACGTTTTTGCCGCGGGCGGTCTCATATCCGGCGCCGCCTTTGTAAGCGGCTATGTTGTGTACCGCCGCTTCATGCGCTATGGCGGGCCACGGGCATATCAGCCGCCGCAATAGCGACGGTGCAGCGGCGGGCCGACGCAGGGACGGCCGTTCCGCATCCAACCTCCGAGGCGAACCCCTATTTCTTGACGATCAGATTGTTCGTCACGTCCTTCACGCCAGCGGTTTCACGCGCGATGCTCTCGGCGCGCTGCTTCTGTTCCTCATTGTCGACGAAGCCACTCAATTGAACCGTGCCGCGGAAGCTCTCGACCTTGACGTCGCGAGCGCGGACAAGCTTGTCCGACGCAAGGGCTGCCTTCACCTTCGCCGTGATGGCGGTGTTGTCGATATATTCGCCCGTGCTTTCCGAAGTGGCGGTGCCGGCGCAACCGGTAAACCCGCCGAAAGACAGCATCAAGCCCAGGACCAATGCGAGGAGGGTGGGGGGGATTTTCATGTGGTGGGAATGCATGAGAATGTCTTTCAGCAAATAACACAATGCCGATGTCAGGATTGCGTGGCGGGCAGTCAGCCGCGCCGAAGGCGGACAAAGTATGACGAGGTGGGAAACAGAGGGCACTCCCGGCAAACTGCCCAAACCGCGCCTAGGGCATGGACTCTACTAACGTACATGGCACCGAGAGAACTCCGGGCGGTCCATGGTCGAAGTGGTCGCTTCTTCATCTCCGGTGCGACGAGGACATTCAGCGGATCGTTATGAGGTCCCATTGCGATGCCTCACGCACTGCCGGAGTGGACAAGGATTCCAATCATCAAGCCAACATTTCACGATTCTCATGTCCGAATTTCCGGCCCGCCAGATCAATGTGCTCGTTGTTGAAGACAACGAGGTCGACTACCGGTGTCTCGCAATGCTCCTGCGGCGGACAACAAAGGCGGACGCGTACAAACTGACCTGGGCGCCCACCTTCAATGAAGGGCTTCAGGCGATTCTCGGAATGGAATATGATGTCGGAGTCCTCGACTACCGGCTGGATGTCGGCACCGGATTGGATCTCCTGCGCGAAGCAAGAAAGCGAGGCTGTGGAACGCCGGTGATTATGCTGACCGGATTCGACAGCGCGGAGATTGATCGTGAGGCGTCGCGGGAGGGAGCATCGGATTACCTGAACAAGGTGGGGCTCACGGGTATCGAACTCGAGCGCGCCATCCGTTATGCCGTCTGCCAGGCTGCGACTCTGGTCGAATTGCGGCGCACCACCCGTCTTCTCGAGGGTATCCTCGGCAGTCTTCCGGCAGTGGCGGGCAGATTGGAGTCGAATGGCAGGGTGATTGAAGTGCAAGGCACGGGCCTTTCCCATTGTGGCATAAGTCCGCAGACGTTGATGGGAAAGGTTCTTTCGGAGGTGTTTCCCCAAGGCTGCATCAACCTCGCCTCCGTCCTGAAGGGTGAGAGGGCCAATTTTTCGATCGTCATCCGCGACGAGAAAAGGGACAGGCACGTCGAGTTCTTCATTTCCTCCGACACGGAACTGAATTCTGGAGCGACATTTTTCGGCCGGGAGATCACCGAACATCGCGAGCTCGAACAGACATTGCTCTCCGCCATCGAGGACGAACAGCAGCGCATCGGGGCCGATTTGCACGACGGTCTTGGCCAACAGCTGACGGGGCTCGCCTGCATGGCCGTCGCATTGCGTGCACGTCTGAAGAATGCTGATCCCGGCGTCGCTGCCCAGGCGGACATGATTGCCCGCATCGCGAACGGGGCGACGGAGCTGTCGCGAGCGCTGGCCCATGGACTCACTCCGATCCAGCTCGAGCAGGATGGCTTGGGCACCGCGCTCGAAGAATTGGCGTCCCAGTCCCGACGCATCCATGGCATCGACTGCCGGTTCCGTGTGAGAGGAGACCCGGATCAGGTTGAACATGTCACGGCAACCCATGTCTATCGGATCGCCCAGGAGGCGATCCACAACGCCGTTCGTCACGGACAGGCCGCACGGATCCGGATTTCGCTGAGCGCAAGTGCTGCGAGAAAGCGTCTGCTCATTGCGGATGATGGCCGCGGCTTCAATGAAAGGGACCTTATGGGGCGGAGTGGTCGGGGAATGAAGCTCATGAGATTCCGGGCGAACATTATTGGAGGAACGCTGTCCATCCGCTCGCATCCCGGACGCGGCACCCGGATCGAATGTCGTTTCGGCGATCTCTCTCCCAATTGAAATGAACACCTCCATCCTTCCAACTTCACCCGTCCACTCGGTTTCGACTTCGACGGCTGCAAAGAGGCGCCGCATCTTCATTGTCGACGACCATCCCGTCACTCGCGAAGGCCTGATGGTGCTCATTCATCAGGAGCCCGACCTTGAGTTCTGCGGGGACGCGGACAGTGCCCCGTTGGCGATTCGCCTGATACCAAAGGCAGTGCCCGATCTCGCCATCATTGACATCACGCTGAGGTCCGGCAGTGGCATCGAGCTCATGAAGAATCTCAAGTCGCTCGTTCCTGACATGCCGGTGCTGATCATGTCGATGCACGATGAAATGCTTTATGCGGAGCGTGCGGTGCGTGCCGGTGCAAAGGGTTACATCATGAAGCACGAGGCGAGCGGGAAGATCGTGACGGCGATACGCCGGGTGCTTTCCGGAGATCTCTATTTGAGCGACAAGGTGAAGGAGCGGATGCTTCACCGCTTCGTGAGAAGTCGCGACGAGAGTCCCGTTTTCTCGATCGACACGTTGAGTGACCGGGAGATGGAGGTGTTTCAGCTTATCGGCAATGGCTATGGCACCCGTCAAATCGCGGCGGAATTGAATCTGAGCGTAAAGACAATCGACTCCTATCGTGAGCACCTGAAGCTGAAGCTCCGCCTCGAGAAAGGGTCGGATCTGGTGCGCCACGCCATTCAGTGGGTACGCAGTGAGAGTATGGTGTGAATCGACCGCATCCTTCGCGTTTTCCCATTCTTGCGGATCAGTTCGACCCTTGCGTCAAGGATAACATGACAGAGCCGCAATGCCGAATCAGGCATTGTCGGCTGCCTGGGTAGTTTCCGTCATCGTTTCAGGGGATCAACGGATGGATTCTCCGAGGATTGCCTGATGGTCCGCGGCGCCTCCTGCTGAGATAGTGGCGAGGGTGCTTCCCGCGTTCGCATGACAACACTCGGTCTCGATGACCATTCCATGAACCGGGGACTCCCAATGTCCGGCTTTGTCTCCAGCAATGACGAACTTAAGATCATTCCCTCCGGCGCCGCCATGGCGTGGCGACGTCCCAGTAGGCTTGGCCGATCTGCCGGCACGCAGCAGGCTGATGCGAGAAATGGCAGCCCTGGCTTCCCGGATTGCACCGACCCCTGCCACGGTCCTTCTGCTGGGAGAACATGGCACTGGCAAGACCCGTCTCGCGCAGCACATTCACGCGAAGAGTTCCCGCAGTGCGAAACCGTTCATCACGGTCAACTGTCCGTGTCTTCAGCCGCAACTCCTTGAGAGCGAATTGTTCGGCCATGTGCGTGGTGCCTTCACCGGTGCAATCAACGATGCGCCTGGCAGAGTTGCGGCTGCCGAGGGTGGGACCCTGTTTCTCGACGAAATTGGTGAACTCCCTCTCTCGGTGCAGCCCAAGCTCCTGCGGCTGCTGCAGGATCGATGCTATGAGCGGGTGGGGGACAGCCGCTCCCATGCGGCGGACATCCGCGTGATTGCCGCGACCAACTGCGACTTGCGGGCGGAGGTGGCGCTCGCGCGTTTCCGGGAGGATCTGTATTATCGCCTCAATGTGATCTCCCTGGTGGTGCCGTCGCTGCGCCAACGCCCCGAAGACATCCTGCCCTGCGCCCTGCATTTCCTCGGGACGATCGGCGGCGTGCTCGGGCGCCATTTTCAAGGATTCAGTCCCGTGGCGCGTGAGGTCCTGCAGCGACACTCCTGGCCCGGCAACCTGCGCGAGCTTCGCAATACCATCGAGCGCGCCGCGATTCTGGCGGAAGGCGATCAAATCGATCTGCATGATCTGCCTGAGTTGATCGATTCTGGCGCAAGCACCGAGCTCAAGGCTGGAGATTTCGTGACCCTGGAAGAGTTGTTGGAGGCCCACATCCAGCAGGTGCTCGCGCGAGTGGACACTTTGGGGAGCGCCGCCCGTGTCCTTGGCATAGACAAGGCCACCTTGTATCGGCGCCGGAAACGGGCCGCAGCAAGGAGCGCTCCTCCTGGCATCGCCTTGACAAAGGCGGGGGCAGCCGGCGTTTGACCGTTGCGCGGGCTGAATTCGGGAACCAAGGAGGTTTCCCGAACCCAAGGATGGCTTGGTGGCAGCGCTGCAGGGCGGGGGGCTTGCGTGAATTCCGGAACTTTCTTGAACTTGGTATGGCTTTTGCCCGGAACGTCCCTAGCTTGCAGGTGACTGGAGACGATCCTCCGGCAAAGGTCGATCTGTCCAGTCGGATTTAACCTGCAACTCACAGTATCCATCCATGAATGTCGAAAACACGCACCATGGGAAAATTCTTGCGCACGGACACGGGGTCGGCGGATTCACCTCCCGGGAACTTGAACGACGGGCGGAAGAAGTCGCCCTGATTGAAGGCAAGTTGGGCGCGGAATCACCCGAGTCCCGTCGCATCGCACGGGAGGAATTGAGCGGCACGTCATTGCACGGTGTCTCGGAGGACGAGGACACCGCGACAGTCTCCCTCAACCGCGATCCCGGCGACCCGATCGCGGTCCGCGGACATCAGGTGCCCCTGATGTCGGATGACGATGAGCAGGAGACGGTGGAACGGCTGGCGCTTGAAGGCGTTGAAGAAGCGCAGCACGAACAGATGCTTGCGGACCGATTGCGGAACAAGGGCTACTCCCTCTGATGCTTCAACGACGTGCCGCCCGGAGCTGCAGACGTCCGGGCGTTGCCGATTGGCCGGGCCGGCAAGGCGTCAGATGATGCCCTGGGCGAGCATCGCGTCCGCCACTTTCACAAATCCGGCGATGTTGGCGCCCTTCACGTAATTCACGAATGAGTCATCCTCGCGTCCGTGCATGACGCAGACGTGATGAATCGACTGCATGATCGCGTGGAGGCGGCTGTCGACCTCTGCCGCGGGCCAGGACAACCGCATCGCATTCTGGCTCATCTCAAGACCACTGGTGGCCACCCCGCCGGCATTCGCCGCCTTGCCGGGGCCATAGAGGATGCGGGCATTGAGAAAGTGCTCCACGGCTTCCGGGGTGGAAGGCATGTTGGCACCTTCGGCCACGCAGCGGCATCCGTTCGAAAGGAGCGCGCGGGCATCCTCACCGGTGAGTTCATTCTGGGTCGCACAGGGGAGGGCGATGTCACAGGGAACATGCCAGGGCGTCTTCCCGGCGAGATAGGGAAGCGTGAATGCTTCCGCAAACTCCACGATGCGCCCACGCCGCACATTCTTCAGCTCCATGACCCAGGCGAGTTGCTCCTCGGTCAGACCCTTTGGCAGATGGACGGTGCCCCCGGAGTCCGAAAGGGAGACGACCTTGGCGCCCACCTCCAGGCATTTTTCCGCGGCGAATAGCGAGACATTGCCCGAACCGGAGATGGCGACACTCATGCCATCGATCACCTGCTTTTGCTGCTGCATCATTGCCTGGGCGAAATAGACGCAACCGTAACCGGTCGCTTCGGGCCGTATCAGACTGCCACCGAAGCTGAGCCCTTTGCCCGTGAACGTTGAGGTCACGTGATTTGCCAGCTTCTTGTAGTATCCATACATGTAGCCGACTTCCCGTCCGCCCACGCCGATGTCACCTGCCGGCACGTCGGTATCCGGGCCAACATGGCGGAAAAGTTCGCTCATGAAGGCTTGGCAGAATCGCATCACCTCTTCGTCGCTGCGCCCCTTGGGATCAAAGTCGGAACCGCCCTTGCCGCCGCCAAGAGGCAGGGTTGTCAGTGAATTCTTCAAGGTCTGCTCGAAGGCAAGAAACTTGAGCACGCCAAGATTGACCGACGGATGGAAACGAATGCCGCCCTTGTAGGGACCGATCGCACTGTTCATCTGAATCCGGTAGCCTCGATTGACCTGAATGCGGCCACGATCATCCACCCAACTGACCCTGAATTGGATGATTCGCTCGGGCTCCACCAAACGTTCCATCAGGCCCTTGTCCCGATACTGGGGCGACTGCTCAATGAAGGGCAGAATCGTATGGGCAACTTCCTCGACGGCTTGATGAAATTCGGGCTGATGGGGATCGCGCGCACGTACTTGCGCGAGGAAGTCGTTGAGTGAGGCCATGCGTGAACAGGATTGAGGATGAAAACGATGTGGAATGCCCAGGCTTCCACCCGACTCGGAGAGAGTCTTGGCGCCCATTTGCATAAGCGCCGATTGAAGGCCGGAAGGTGGAACACACCTGACCTTGACCCGCATGACGATAAAAATTTTCTGGTGACGCCGCAAAATCCCGGCGTCTCCCAGCGGAACAGGTTCACGGGCGTGTCGCGGCCTTGAGCGGCGCTGGGCTGCCCAATCCAAGCTTCAGCACCTCGTCCAAAGGACCGAAGACGTTCACATCGAATTCGACTTTGTCCACGGCGGAGGCCACCGTCGGGCGTGCTGACAATCGTACTGTCGCATTTGGCCCCGATGAATCTCCCGTGGGATGCAGCTGAACGGCCAGGGAATCCACCCGGAGGGTCATCAACCCCATCTCAATCTGACGAAGCGTTTCGTAGGCGGGATTCCGTGGCATGAACAATCGTCCCAGAGCGCCCGTCCAGGACGGGAGCAGGGCAAGGCGCTCCGGAGCGTGATCCGTCAGGAAGCCAGGCTGGGGAGTCAGGCGCACTTCGACGGATTCGAGCCTCTCGATTTCCAGGGATCCTTTGCCCAGCTTGAAACCGCCCTTGGTCCACTCGATGCCGATTTCCCCGCTCAGGCGTCCACGGGCCTCCGCGACAACCTCGGGCAGCAGGCCTGCTATCGCGGCGAGGCTGACATGGAGAATGTTCACATGAAGGGAGACTTCGCCCGCCAACAGGCTCTGCACCGGGAAGGTGCCAGGGGACATTTCCAAGACACCGCCATACACCTCAAGCCGGGCGCGCTCGATTCGCACGGCACCGCCATCCATGAAATGAAACATGACCTCGCCATGGTGCGCTGTCACTTCGTTGAAGGTGGCCTCGCTGAACGTGAGCGTTTGCGGGCGCGAGGATGTCAGGGGAGACAGGCGGTCAAGATCAAGGGAAAGTCCGATGCCGGCAAGGTGCAAGGATCGGGAGACGCTGGACAGTTCACCGTCCAGCATGCGGCACCGAAGAGCGCCTTCAACGGTGCCCGCCACGATCCGCCCCTCGCCCTGCACATGGAGGGTTCCGCTGGCGTTGAAATCCTCCGAGCGTTTGGAAACGCCGAGCCTGCCGGTCAGGTACTTGAGCCAGGGAGTCAGCGAGATCACGGAAGGATTCAGCACCCAGGCACCGGCTTGCGTGCCAGAGTCGGTGGCGATGTGAACCGCCACATCCACTCCGGAGCCCTGCAGGGATGCGAAAACCCGGTGCTGGCGGACGGGACTCTCCACGGACTCCACCCGCGTCTGCCACCTTAACGGTGGGGCGTCCCTCAGTGCCAGGCTGCCACTGGCATCGCCGACGGATAGCGGCACTGGGCTCCCGGCGGCAACCCTGTTGCCTTCCGCAAGAAGTGCGACGACGAAGAATGCTCGAAGGAAAATCAGGGGAGCGGAAGGACTGCACAATGTGAACGGGAAATCCGGATGCGGCAAGCGCGGCCAATGACAGGCACGAAGGGGAGTTGCCGGTGGGCGCGTTTCATGATTTTCCCTGACTTGCCTTCCGGAATGGATAGAAGAGGCGCCATGAGACCATCCTGCCTTCAATCCGTCGCGTTGATTGCATTCGTCAGCTGGGTTGCGGTGCAGTCCGGACTTTGCCAGGGAGCAGCCGCCATGGGATTCGATCCGGCGCGGTTGCGTCGCCTCGACGCGGTGATCGATGCGGCGATCGCGAAAAAACAACTTGCGGGCGGGGTGATCTATCTTGCGCGGGAGGGGCGGACGGTACAGTTGAAGCCCTACGGCCTGCAGGATGTCGAGAAGGGCAAAGCCATGCCGGTGGATGCCATCTTCCGCATCGCATCCATGAGCAAGGCGGTGACAACAGTCGCCGTGATGATTCTTTACGAGGAGGGAAAGTTCATGCTGCACGATCCCGTCTCCAAATATATTCCGGCATTCAAAAACTCCGTCGTCGCGGTGCCTCCCCCCGCCGATGGAAGCGCGCCAGGACGGAAGTTTGTGACCGTACCGGCAAAACGACCGATCCAAATTCGTGATTTGCTCACGCACACGGCAGGTCTCACCTACGGGAACGGACTCGCCGCCGATCTGTACAAGGCGGCCGGCTTGAGCGGATGGTACTTCGCCGACAAGGATGAGACCATCGGCGAAGTCATCAACCGCCTGGCCACATTGCCGCTCGACGGCCAGCCAGGAGAGTCGTGGCAATATGGATACTCGACGGATGTGCTCGGATATCTGGTGGAAGTTGCGTCCGGCATGCCGCTGGACCAGTTCATCCGGGAGCGCATCACCCAACCGCTCAAGATGGCCGACACCTGCTTTTTCCTGCCGCTGGAAAAGGCGGATCGCCTCGCTCCGGTCTATGGAGTGAGCAACGGGGTGCTTTCGCTCCGGGAAGATTCGGAAAAGAGCGACTACCTTCACGGCCCGCGGAAATGCTTTTCCGGTGGTGCCGGTTTGCTGGCCACCATCACCGATTATGGGAGATTCCTGCAGATGCTGCTCAACGGCGGCGAACTCGACGGCGTTCGGATACTCAGCCCCAAGAGCGTTGAGCTGATGCATGCGAATCACACCGGGAACAAATATGAACGCGATACCCGTGCCTTTGGGCTGGGGTTTTGGGTTAACAACGACTTGGGGTATTATGGCGAACTGGGTTCGGACGGCGCCTATGGCTGGGGCAGCGCCTACTTTCCGCAGTACCTGGTCGATCCGAAGGAACGCATGGTGGCGATATTCATGACGCAGCTGCTGCCGGCGGGTGGTCTCGACCTGAACCAGAAATTCAAGGTCATGATCTATCAGGCACTCATCCGGTAGCATCGCCCGACGGAAGTCTGGTTCACCTGGGGTTCGGCGGAGTTCGCCCCGGGCCAGGCAATGCCAGGAAAAGTTCCTCCACGCGGGACCTCGC
>CAZOXB010000098.1:10824-13976 GCA_964583635.1 uncultured Opitutaceae bacterium
TTCGAAGGAAGGTCAGACTCGATTTGACCGACGGATTGAATTGAAAGCAGCGAATCGGCACCGCTGCCGCCATCCGGCTCCAGCCCATCTCCTTCTCAAGCACTTCCAGTATATGCTTTAACGTGATGCCATGCAGCGGGTCATGGGGATGGGGGCGGGGGCAAGGGTGCTCGGGGCCGAAGTTTTCCATGCGGAGCAGGTTATGGGTAAGGAGCTTATCGATCCGGGATACGCAAGTTTGCCCGTTGACCGATGAGTAGGGTTGGGGGGGATTGTTCGGACGGTTGAAAAAGGGGGCACTTCGTGTGACGTTACCGGTCATAAGAGGAAACCCCATAAATCCGATGAAATGCCATTCCGTTCTGGCGAGTATTGCGATCTCATCACTGGCGATATCGATGGCTGCCGTCCCTGACGAACAGGCGCCCACGCCGATGGCGGTGGATGACGTGCTCGTGTCAGACGACGAGACCAGCGTCGCGGGGATGTTGTTATCGGAAAAGGAGCTGGACGACCTGCTCGCTCCGCTTGCCCTCTATCCGGATCCGTTGGTGGCGCTCATATTGCCGGCCGCAACCTCGCCGTCGGACATCGTGCTCGCATCGCGGTACCTTGCGGCCAATCCGAAGAGCACGACCTTCGACGATCAGAAATGGGAGGACGCGGTTCGCGGCCTGGCGCGCTATCCGGAGGTGATCAAATGGATGGACGAAAACCTGAGCTGGACAAAAACTCTCGGGGAGGCTTTCGCGCATCAACCGGTGGACGTCATGAATGCCATCCAGCGATTGCGTGCCAAGGCAAGGGCATCCGGCGCATTGGCAACGACCACCCAGCAGACAGTCACGACGGATGGGGAGGAGATTCGAATCACTCCCGCCCAGTCCGAAGTCGTCTACATTCCACGTTACGATCCCGCTGTTGTGTATGTGGATCGTGCCGATCTCTTTTCCTACGGCCCGCTGATCACGTTTGGCATTGGATTCCCGCTCGGGTATTGGGCCGCCTACGATTGTGACTGGCGTCATCGGCGTGTTTGCATGATCAGCCGGGAGAATCGCGTGCGGGTTTGGAACGAGTGCCATGTTTTGGGCCGGCCACTCCATGCCACACGATTCGACCATCGCCCGTCGAGTCGCTGGATCGCATGGCGCGGCACCTACCAAGCGGCGGCATCGCACGGGCACCCTCCTTTCGATCGCCGGTCGGGCACCGGCTCCCCACACTCGACCCGGCATCCGTCCCACTCGATTGCGTCGGTGCGCCCGGGTGCGCCCTTGTCGGCGACGCCTCCGGTGGCAGACCGGATTCCCAACGCCGATCCTGCAGGCAACCGCCGCTACCGTGCACCCCGGGATTCCACCGTTTCAACCCGGGACTGGCGTCAGGACCTGACACAGCCACCGGCTTCCGGCCACGCCCAGCGTGTCAGCCGGGATCCGCGAGTCCCTGCGGGCCGCGATCCCCGATTTTCTCCGCCGGTCTCCGTTACCGATCCACAACGGCAGGAGCCGGTCAGCACCTTTCGGCGCCATGGTCCTTCCGAAAACAGGAGGAGCATGACGCCGCCGTCCGTTCTCAACGACCAGTCCACGCGCAGCACCACCGATTTCCGACCGCGTCCGAACATGCCTCGGAGTGAGACCACGCCGCATCTCATTCCGTCGTCACGATCCAACCCGCGGGGCGCTTCGATCCCTTCCGAGCGTTCGGCCCCGCCCGTGCGATCATCGATGCCACCGCCGAGGACCGGGCCGTCATTCAGCAATGAACGCCCTTCATTCCGCGCGAGTTCGGAGCCATCGCATTTCAGCCCACCGCGCAGCTCTGAATCCGCTTCAACTCGCGGATCGGTGGAGATGCGGCATTCTCACCGCGAATAGACGGTGCTTCATCCCGGTTGAACATCCGCGGTCGGCTGCATGTGCAAGCGTCCGCAGTCCGCGTGTCGGTTCCGGTGAACGATCGGCCCGGCTCAGCCTTCGGGCCAGATTGAAAGAAACGCAAGCTGGGCATTGCAGTCGGGTATTCCTGGCCGTGCCGGATCGACGAGAAAGTGATGCGGATAGGCCGGTTCGAGCGCGACGATGGTGACGGTTGAGTTTTCCAGCCCGTAGATGGCGCGCCACGCTCCGCAGCCAATTTCAAAGGCGCCGGACTGCCGTGGTCGGATGCGGCGCGAACGATGCGGATGGGGGTCGCGCTCGAGTATCTCGCTCATGCGGTCGGAGAAGTCGACCTGCCATCGGGTGCGCAACCAATCCCTTTGCTCAAGCGCCAGGGGACCCCAGATAACCCGGAACGCGGGTGCTGCCTGCAATGCGGCTTCAACGTCCCCCCACCAGCCAGTCTTCTCCCGGGGAAAGGAGTCATAGGCAGGCAGGTACGGCTTGATGTCGAGGATGGGCGTTCCGTCCACGAGATCACAGGGGCCAACCCGCAAGGAGAGGCCCGAGAGTCCAAGCAGTTGCACGGGAGAAATGCCGATGGGATTGGGGCGATGCGGCGATCGGGTCGCAAAGACGCCGCGCCGCCTGGCGGGTCCCCGGGGAGGCAATACCATGGATCGCCAGTTTTGGTTTCGATGAAACCACCAGATGAGCCAGATTCGCGAAAAGCCGGCGAGATCCCGCAGTGCACCTTCAAACCGCTTCTTGGGAAGAAGTTCCACCCGGTTTTCCTCGGCGTCGCCTTCCTTGGGCTGGTGCAGGGCATCAAATTTCAGCCGCTTGCCCGTGCGAAGATGACCTATGGGCTGGAGGGTGAGGGAGGATGCGTCGATCGTCTCCATGCGGAATGGGGCGCGGCGGATGAGTTCAACCGCGACGTTGCAACCCGACGCAGACGGGATCAATCCTTTGTGGTCAACATGCCGGCAGGTGAAGCCGCCCATCAGCCGGCACGGATGTCAGGCGGCAACGATCCAAACAATATCCATGAGTAATTCAATCGTTCCCATGATTCCCTGCAATGTGGCCGGGCCGCTTGGTGTGCTTCACCTGCCGCGCCTTTGGCTCAAGGTATCGCTCGAGGCCCGCGGCAAGCTCGCCGCGGGTTATCCCGGCATCGGCAAAGGATTTGATTCGATGGTCATCGCCGGACTCGGCCTGTCCGCTGACGCAGTGAAGAAATACATCACCGAGAAACACCCG
>CAZOXB010000099.1:0-13962 GCA_964583635.1 uncultured Opitutaceae bacterium
TCCGCATCATCATCGAGGTCAAACCCTCAGAGAAGGCCATCGCCGGCCTCTCCGCCTTGCTGATAATTGGCGAAAACAATTCTAAGCTGGCAAATAAACCTTAGCTTGCCTCCCTGTGAGCCGTACTTCTTACTTATGAGTTAGGGAAATGCGTTCAGGCAAAAAATCGCTCTCGTTGGAAATTTTGGAGGCACGCGCGCTCTTCGCGGGCACGGCGCTGGCCGTTCCGGAATTCGACTTGGTGGCGCAGGCGCTGAATGCATCCGGCCCGATTGAGGCATCGTTTGATCCCAAACTGCCCAACCGTCTGGTCTTGCACGGCGCGCCGGATGTCGACCTTACCATCGATTTCGACAAACTGCCATCGACCGTCACCAGCATCGACATCGCCCATTTCGACAGTGTGAAGTTTGAAGGGAAGGATGTCCTGTACAATCTTTACGTTACCGATGTACGCGCGCTCGAAGCGCCGCAGATCGACATCTGGGGTGGCGGCATCATCACGTCGAATGTTGAAAAACTGACGCTCAACTCCGTCCACGGCGACCTGCTCATGGCAGGGGACAAGATGGACGCCAAGATCAACGATCTCGGGGGAACTTCAGTCGTTCTCAAGCTGAATGCACTTGTGTTGGAAACTCAGAGCAAGTCCCTCAGCCTCGTCAGCATGGTCAATGATCAGGCGGTGATTGCGCTTCCGATCGTACCGTCGAGCTGGGATCCGGTCAACCCGAAGTCATGGCGGGGACTTTCCGGCTTTGAAGATGTCTCAACCCAGATTCGCCTCGGGACCCGTGACGTGAGTCTGCAGGCGGCGCCGTCGGATTCGGGGTCGCACCATGATTCGACAAACCCGACCAGCCCCGCCAGCCCGGCAACTCCCTCCCCATCGACACCTCCTGTTTCAGGCGGGCACGGCGGAAATGCGGATGAGCGGCCAATTACGCCGACCACACCCATCACGCCGCCCTTGGCGGCCGAGATCGACCTTCGCTCGTATCTGGACCGACTCGAAATAATGTTCAACAAGGTCGGTGGATTTGAAGCCACGGGTTTCGACATCGGCACAGTCAAGCGGGTCGTTGCCGAATTGAGGCAATCACAGCAAGCCCCCCAGACTTTCGCGCCGGGAGAACTTGTCGTGCCGGATGTCAACCGGCGTGCCTTTCTCACCGAATCCAGCGGCACTCATTTTGATGGTCACGATTTCGCTCCCGCCGCTGACACGAAGACGCCGGTCGCTGTCGGGGTTGATGGTGACGTCGTGCAGATTCCGCATGGCGTTTCGGCCTCGCAAACGGAGGATCAGCACGAGGAGATCCCGCCGGTCCTGGTTGACGCCCCGCTTCGCCTTTCCGATGGCGACAACGACCTGCCGTCGCACACCGTCCACGTTACGGTTGACCCGGAGGCCCCCGTGGAATCGCCACAATCCAGCCTTCTCGGAGTCATCTCCCTTCTCGTCGATCGCGCGATGGATCTGAAGCAGTATGTCATCCACCAACTCAGCCAGGAAGTGATGCCCGGAGAACGCACGGGAGTGTTGCTCGTCGACCCCAAACCTGTGCGGCCCTCGCAGCAGACAAAGTTCACGGGATAATACCTCAGGAGTGACGTGCAGTCTCCGGGGTTTGTCGGATTGCCAATGGGAGGGGGCCGTGTGGCTCAATATTCCAACCGGTTCATGAGGAACGGCATGAACCGAAAGGATTCTCGCACGCCAGTCGCCAACACCAGGGAGCCTCATGTTTGACAAACAGATTTCACCCCACGCATGGAATGCCTTGTGGCATTATCGCCACCTGCTGTGGCAGTTCACCAAACGCCAGATCGAAGGTCGCCACAAGGGCAGTTTGCTGGGCTTCGGATGGTCGATCCTGAATCCGCTGCTCATGCTCGCGATTTACACCTTCGTTTTCAGCGTGATCTATCCGGGACATTTTGCGAACCATCCCCATGACGGCCCCGTCGCGTACGCCTTCACCATTTTCCTCGGATTGAGCTTCTATCATCTGGTGGTCGATTCCTTTGTGCCCGCTCCGTCGCTGATTGTGACCAACCCCAATTTTGTGAAGAAGGTGGTCTTTCCACTCGAGATCCTGCCGGCGGCGGCGGTAGGCGCCGCCGCCTTCCACTTTCTCGTCATCCTCGCGCTCTTCTTCGCCGGGGCGTTCTCCTTCGGCATTCCCATCGCCTGGACCGCGCTCTGGCTTCCCGCCATTGTTCTTCCCCTGATCATGCTCTCCCTGGGTGCCTGCTGGCTTCTGGCGGCCCTCGGTGTTTTTCTCCGGGACATCCAACAACTCGTCACCTTCGCCGCCCTCGTGCTGATGTGGGCAAGCGCCATCTTCTTTTCGCCGGCCATGGTCCCCGCCCCGGTCTGGCGTTTCCTGAAATTCAATCCGCTCCTTCAGGCTGTTGAACTGGCTCGAAACACGGTCCTCTGGGCGGAATCCCCCTCCGCGAAGGCCATGCTCTATCTTTACGTCTCAAGCACGCTGACCCTCGTCCTGGGTTATTGGGTGTTTCGCAAGACCCGCCCGGCGTTTGCCGACGTGCTTTGAAGATCGCCTCTGACGTCGAGGCCCTTTTCGTTGAAGGCATTTCCTGATGCATCCAGACGGCTACTATTTTGGAAACACGCTCGCCAAGCGGGTGGACTACTTCGCCTTTCCCCGGACGGGAAGCCACTTTCTGTGGACGGCTTTCACCGGCCTCTTCGATCTGGTGTTCTTTCCCAACCAGCATGTCGGAAATCCTGAGGCCATGCAGCGGAGCGAGGAACTCAACCCCCTGGCGATCTATGCCATGAAGCTTCGGGAGGACGGGGTGCCGTTCCAACCCGTTCACATCGACGCATCCTCCCAGGGCCTGCATGGCCGGCCCGCCATCGGCAGCAACCCGGTCATCATCCTCATCCGCGATCCCCACCCGACACTCTACAGTTGGTACCACACGGCGACGGAGCGCTGGGGCGCACAGATCGGAGATGTCCAGGCGTGGTTGCGGGATGCCTACGCCCAGTTCGAGGCATTTTACGACCAGGCGCTTGCCCTGCAGCAAACGCATCCCGCGCGCGTTCATCTGATCCGTTTCGAGGACCTGAAGAAGGATTCCTGTGCGCTGAAGAATGTGACCGATTTTGTCGGCGTACATCCGAAATTGTCTCCCGAATTCGTCTTCGAGTGGACCCGGTTCGACCGCATGACGCGCTCGGGCCGGCGCAGCTTCTATCGGACGGGCGACAATTCCCATTGGAAGACGGATGCCTCGTGGATGAACCATCTGTCGGCGGTACGTCCGCGCAACATGCAGCGCTTCGGATATTCCGAATCGCCCTGAGATCATGGCGTCTGTGGACATCCAGGCGGCTCCGCCCGCCCCGCCCGAGTGGTTTGCACCGGCAGCCACCTGCTGGTGCGGCGGACGTTCCGCGGGCGCCTGCCCGTGCAGCGACGAGTATTTTGTCTGCGAACGCTGTGGAACCCATGTTGCCCGGAAACGTCTCCTGCCGGAGTTCGTCACCGACTTCTACAGCATGGAACGGTACTGGCACTCGCGCCAGCAGCAGAAGGCCCACCCCACTTTCCACCAGCGCCGTGAGATTTTTGCCCGTGACGGTCGCGTCGCCCTGTGGCTCAACGCCATCGAACGCCATGCGCGCCCTCAATCGCCGCGGACCGCGGTGGAGATCGGCTGCGCCGAGGGTTCGCTCCTGGGTCAATTGCGCGACCGAAGCTGGACGGTCGTGGGTGTGGAACCTGACCCGGCAACGGCGGCCGCGGTCAACGGAGCCACCGGCTTGGATGTCATCGCCGGCGTTTTCCCGGGGGTGGAGATTCCGCGCTGCGATCTTTTTGTGGCCTGCGACGTTCTCGAACACGCCATTGATCCCGCCGGGTTCGTGCGTGCGGCTCATGGAGCACTCCGGCCGGGCGGAACGCTGTTCCTGCAGTTGCCACTGGCCATTCCCGGCGTGGCGGATTTCGGACCGATCACACCGAAGGTATACGATCCGTGGGAGCATGCCTTCATTTTCACGCGCCACTCCATCGAATTCCTTCTTTCCATGGCCGGATTTCGCGTGGTGTCCAATGACCAGTCATGGATTCGGGCGCACGAGTTTGTTGTGGCACAGAGGGAGGAGCGTCCCGCGCGATCGCATCGCATCCTCGCCAATCTTCAGGAAATGTTCTCTCCGGAATGGTGTTCGTTCATGGACGAGCTCAATGCGTTCGCACGACCGCTCGGCCTGAGGGAATTCGTGACCTGGTCCAAGATCTGGGAATATCCGGCCCTCTGGAGGGGGGGACTCGACAGGATTTCCTGGAATCAGGCCCGTCTTGTTGACATCGGAAGCGAGCTTTCTCCCCTGCCATGGTGGCTTGCGATGAAGGGGGCCCAGGTCACGCTCATTGAGACGAGCTCCAATTTCACCAGCCATTGGGAATTTGTCAGACAGACCCTGGGCAAACCACGCATCGATTGGACCATCGTTGGAGATGCCCGCCTTCCCATGGCAACCGCCAGCGTGGATGCAGTGACCAGCCTTTCCGTGATCGAACACCAAGCGGACAAGCCCCTCGCCATCTCGGAAATCGTGCGTGTGCTCAAGCCGGGCGGAATCTTCGCCCTGTCGTTCGACATTGCGGAGGCTGCGTTGGGCATGACCTACCCGGATTGGAATGGGCAAGCCCTGAGCCGCGCTGAGTTCGAGCGGCTCTTCCTGAATCATCCGGAGCTGCTTTTCTCCAGGCAGCTTGAGTGGAACGACGAGGACATCGCGCCGTTCCTCGCCTGGCATCGTCGGACGGCCGTCCATCACAATTACGTAACCGGAGCGGCCGTGTTCCACCGGGCTCCCTCCCGCAACGGTCCGTTGCAGCGTCTGCGCAATGCGTATTCTCGTCTCCAAACCCGACTCGCTGGGTGATCAGCTTCTCATCGCGAGGCACCTCCAGGCGCTGGCCGCGGCAAATCCCCAGGCATTCATCCTTTGGCATGTGCGCACGGGGATGGAGGTCGTGGCATCCCTGCTTGCCGGAGTAGCTGTATTCGTCCCCAACCTACAGGAACCCCCTGCCAGGGAAGCAGAGCGTCTGTCAGGACTGCATGACCACGGCCTCGTGCTGGTACCGGTGCCGCTTCATCCGTTCGCGGATTGGACCTCCGCCACCGAGGCCGGGCTGGCCTGGTGGCAGGCATTCCTCGCCGCGCAATCCTGGGACGCCGCCGTTGCTGTGGTTGGCAACCGCACTTGGGTCGCCGAAGCGACCGTGGCCTCCTCCAGGGCGCCGCGGCGCATCGGCGCGGCAGCAACCACGGCTCGCCAGATCCCGGTCAACGCCGCAGGCGCTGCGATTGCGCAGTGCACACCGCTCTTCACCGTTGAAGTGCCCTTTGATCCGGAATCACCGGAAGATTACCTGCTCCACCACCTGCTTGCGGCACTGCCACTGGCATTGCCGGGCGCCTCGTCCAATCGCGCCATCCTTCGCCTGCCTCCACCTGCCGGTCGCCAGTCCCGGCAGGTCATCCTGGCGCCGGGTGTCGGTGGTCCCTTCCAACGCGCCTGGCCTGCCTCCCGGTTCATGGAAATCGAGGCACGCCTGCACACACAGGGCTGGTCGACCCTCTTCGTGGAAGGCCCCTCCGACGCGGATTTTCTCCGGCCGATTCGGGAAGCCGGCCGCAGCACTTCCATTCGTACCCTTGCACCAGGTGATTTGTGCGAGCTGGCGGGTCTGCTCCAACAAAGCGGCGGCCTCATCTGCAACGATACGGCCTATGCGCATTTGGCGGCGCTTCTCGACGTTCCCACGATTGGCATCTATGGAGGCGGACAACGGCAGCGTTTCCATCCACAGACCGGCCGGGTAAAGATCGTGCAGGGCATCCCTCCCTGTGCGGGATGCCAATGGCATTGCGTCTATGAGAAGTACCCATGCGTAGCCGACATTCCGGTCGATGCAGTCTGGGATGCCTGGCTCGGGCTGAACGCACGACAGGACACATCGATGGTGACCTTCGTGCCACCGTGGTCTGCGGTCGAAGGCGGCAATGCCCTCGTCTCGCGCCTGCAGCGCGAAATACTCCTCCTCGATGCTGACCGTTTCGCCCGCCTGCAAATCATCCAGACGCTGCTTGAGCAGCAACGAATCCGATCTGCAGCACCGCCTCCCTCCTCCACCCCGCCTCCCGCTCCACCGCCGCCCTTGATGACCGTCGTCGTGCCCATGGGACGGCCGGCAACGGCCCTGCCCACGCTCGATGCGCTGGCCCAGCAGGTTGCGCCGGACGACTGCCGGTGGGATGTCGTCGTGGCCGGTGCCGGCGACGCTGCGATTCCTTCTGCGCATCCCGGACTGTCGCTGAAGCGGGCCCTGCTCCCTGCCCGCGTCCCACCGTCACAGGCGCGCAACGCCGGTGTCGCGCTGGCGCGGGGGCGGTGGCTCCTTTTCATCGACGACGATATCCAGCCGGCGCCCGATTTCATGGCCTGCGCGGCGGCGATCGTCCTTCAAGTCGAGAGAACCAGGCCCGGAGTGGCTGCGATCGGTGCGCGCCTGCCGGGGCGCCATGGGAATTTTTGGGAACGGGTAACGGATTTTTCCAATTTCTGGAGCCAGCAGGACAGGGTCTCCCGCGAGTGCAACTGGCTCTACAGCGCGGCGATGCTGGTGCGCGCAGATGCATTCCGTTCCGCCGGGGGATTCGATCCCCAGCTAGCCGTGGGCGAAGACGTTGATTTGTGCCGGCGGCTGGCAGCGCAGGGATGGACAATGGCTTATGAGCCCAGCCTTGTCGCCTACCACGATCATCAGAGGAACACGGCGTTCCGCACCTGGCGGTACTTCTGGAAGAATGGTGAAGGGGCCCGGTTCTTCTTTCGCTCGATCGGTGGAACCTGCCCCTTCAGCATCAAGACGGCATGGCTGAAGACGTGGAGTGATTTTCATGGCAATCGGGATCATCAAAAGCGTTACGGCGGCAAGCTCGGCTGGTTTGCGCCCGCGGTCTGGTTCAACTACCTGATCGTGGAGGTTTCCCTCGAGTGGCATTGGCAGCGTCATCTGCGTGATGGCAGTCGCTACCGCAGCCTGCCCGCCCGGGCGCGCAGTGACCTCACCGCGGCACGTGCCCTTGCCGCCTTCGATGCGGATCAACCCCTCCGTGGAATCTGCCTGTACGCGCTGGCGGTTCTTCAGGATTTCGCCAACCCCGTGAGGCGATGAAAATCGGCGTCGGATTGCACCTGCTTGCACCGGACAACGGCGGAGTCACCAACTATGTGCTCAGCCTTCTGCGGCTCTGGCCCGTGCACATTCCCGAACATCCGCTCGTGTTGTTTTCATTCCCTCACAACGATGTGCTCCTGAGCACGCTCGCCCCGGCCACGCGACGTCATGAAATCCGCCTTTCGAGACAGGAGGATGCGTTCGACCATGCGGATGAGATCGACGTCTATTTCTGTCCCTTTGGAACGCTCTGGCCGCGGCCTTTTCCCAAGCCGACGGTGCTGACATTCCATGACATGCAGGAGCGCTTCTTTCCCGAACACTTCACCGATGCGGAACTGGCCGAGCGTTTCTTTCACTACGACTGGTCGCTGCGCATGGCTGACGGCGTTATCGCCGTTTCCGCCTTCACCCGCGCCATGGCCGTGTCCCTCGCCGGAATACCGTCTGCCAAATGCCAGGTGGTGCATCACGTGCCCGACGAGCTGCCTTCGCCAATGCAGCCTCCCGGCCTGCCGTCGGCGTTTCCTCCGTTCGTGTTCTATCCCGCAAATATGTGGGCCCACAAGAATCACGGACGCCTGCTTGCCGCGTTCGGGAAAGTCTGCGGCCGGTCACAAGATCTCCGGCTCGTCTGCACCGGCAGTCTTCTGGGGCGGGAAAGCCAGTGGACGGAGGATCTGAAACGCAACGGCATCGCCGACCGCGTCGTACACCTCGGAAAGGTATCCCGCCCGGAGATCAGCTGGCTTTACCGGAATGCCCGCGCCCTGATTTTTCCCTCGATGTTCGAAGGCTTCGGAATCCCGCTCATCGAGGCGATGTCCGCCGGATGCCCGATTGCCTGTGCGGGCAACACAAGCCAGCCGGAGGTTGCCGGTGATGCGGCATTGTACTTTGACGCGGAAAGCACCGAATCGATCTGCGCGGCCGTGCTGCGGATCCATGCGGACGAAGCATTGCGCACCGAACTTGTTGGCCGGGGAAACCGACTGATCGCCCGATTCTCCGCCGACCGGTTCACGCAGGGGCACCTCAATGCCTTCCGGTCCGCCGTATGCCGGCATTCCGCTGCCCAAGCCTGGTTGAACCGAAACGTGCGCCTTCCCCGTTCATTGCAGCCCCGCACGCAGCTCAGCACCCGCGAGAAGCGCACCGCGGCCGAACTGCTGTCCCGGCATGCCGCGCTCCCGGCGAATGCCATCCGCGCCTCTTCATGACCATGCCTCGGTTCAGCATCGTCATGCCGACCTACAATCACGGCCGGTGGATCGGGGAGGCGCTGCGCAGCATCCTGGAGCAGGCGCCGTACGCATTGGAGATTCATGTCATGGATTCGCTCTCCACGGATGCCACTGCGGAGATACTTGCGCGCCAGCCCGAGCCCGTGAAATGGCACCGCGAGAAGGACGGCGGGCAGGCCGACGCGATCAACCAGGGCCTCGCCAAATGCACGGGGGAAATCGTCGCATGGCTCAATTCCGACGACAGCTACCTGCCCCATGCGCTGTCGCGGGTGGATGCCGCCTTTTCGGCCGACCCGACACTCGATTTTGTCTACGGCGATGCCCTCGAGATCGACGAAGACGGCCGCATCCTGACGCCCAATCCCTTCACGGAGGAGTTCAATCGGGACCGATTCTATTTTTCCCACGACTATATCTGCCAGCCCACCCTGTTCCTGAGACGGCGGTGCCTCGACCGGGTCGGGCCGCTGCGCGAGAATCTGAAGTGGTTCCTGGATTACCAGTGGCTGACGCGGTTCTTTGCCACCGGTCTGTGCGGTCGGAGGTTGCCCTTCTTCCTCGCGGCAAACCGGGACCACCCGCACACCAAGACGAATTCGGGCGGCATGCGGCGCTGGCGCGAGATCGTGGGCGTGCTCTCGGCAACACCTCCCCCGGGCCCTCCGCTGCTGCTGCGACGCTGCCTCTGGAACTACTCCCTGGAGTTTGTCATCAAGTCCGTTAACAGCGCGTCTTGGGGCAACCATGCCAACTCGCCCCGCCACGCGAAGGATTCGCGCACAGCTCTTCTCAATGCCCTCAACCGCTGGCTGATGCGCCTGGTGTGTCCGCGTTCGTATGACGACATCATGATGCGCTACCGCCGTGACATTGCCCCGCACGGTTCCACGCTCCCGGAGCTTTGGACTCGCGCCGGTTCCATGAGCGTGGTCGCCTGATTTGGTCTTACCGGCCATGACTCCGCTCGAACCCAATACGCTTCTCAAGTACGGCCCGCTCGTGCACGAAATGCACGACGCGCTGCGGGCAGTCCATTTCACTCAGCTACGCGACCGGCATGGACGCAAGGAACTCCTGGCCCGGCTGCTCGGCACGGGAATCAGCCAGGCGATGTATCTCCTCAACGAACTTCAATCCGCGATAGAGCATCCCGGCGACGTTTGCGAATTCGGTGTCGCCCAGGGGGCCACGTCGGCATTGCTGGCGAATGAGATCGCTGATACCGACAAGTCGCTCTGGCTCTATGATTCCTTCACCGGCTTGCCCAAGCCGTCATCCAGAGACCTGCTGAAGGATGATATATTCAACCTCGGCAGCATGGCACGCTACGAGGGGGAAATGCGTTGCGACCCGGAGGAGGTCCGTATCCGCCTGAAGCAAATCGCATTTCCCGAATCCCGTGTCCGGCTTCGCCCCGGTCTTGTTGCAGAGACGCTCACGGAGGCAAACGGACCCTCCGCCGTCTGTTTTGCGTATGTCGACTTCGACTTCTATGAAGGCATCACCCATGCGCTCGATTTTCTGCATCACCACCTCACTCCTGGCGGCCGGATTGTCGTCGATGATTATGATTTCTTCTCCACCGGAGCGAAAACGGCGGTCGACGAATTTGTCGCCCGGCATCCGGGAGCCTACAAGCTGATCCTCCCCGCACCGTTCGCCGGTCATTTCTGCATGCTGCGCCCAACGGCAGGCAAGTGGAAGCCATGGTTTGGCCGCGGCACCCGTCGGCAATAGCTCACCCGGGGCATGAGTCCTCATGCTCACGCGAAGAGGGCCTGTCTTTCTTGCCGTGCCCTTGGCGTCCACCACAGCGAGGAACCAAATTTTTCCTATGCCCATACTGTCACGCTCCGAGACGCTACAGGGTTTGCCTCCAATCTCATTGGCACCGCCTTGTCCGGCAAAGGCCAAGATCGTCGTTCTCGATGATGACCCGACGGGCACCCAAACTGTCCATGGCGTTCCCATCCTGACGGGTTGGGAGGTGGCTGATCTGGAGGAAGCCTTGAATGAACCGGGGCCCTGTTTTTTTGTCCTGACCAATACGCGGGCGTTTCCACCCGAGCGCGCCCGCCGGATCAACCGGGATATCGGTCGCAACCTCACGATCGCCGCACAGAACACCGGTCGGGACTTCACGGTGATCAGCCGCGGTGACTCCACCTTGCGCGGACATTTTCCCGGAGAAACCGACGCGCTGATCGAGGGATTGGGGCTCGTCATGGATGGCACGCTGCTTGTGCCGGCATTCTTCTCCGGTGGCCGGCTCACTATTGACGACATCCACTATGTTACCGAAGGCGACAGGATGCGGCCGGTTGGTGAAACTGAGTTCGCGGGCGACAGATCGTTTGGATATCGCTCCTCCAATCTTCGCGAGTGGGTGGAAGAGAAGACAGCGGGTCGCATCCGCGCCCGCGACGTTGTTTCAATCTCGATCGCGGACATCAGGCTGCACGGAGCCAAACAGGTCGCCGGTATCCTCGCTTCGATACCCCGAGGGGGCGTCGCGATTGTGAACGCCGCCGATCCCGCCGATCTCGCCATCGTAACCTGGGCACTCGCGGACAAGTCACTTGACGGGAGGCGCTATCTCTTCCGTACCGCCGCCGACTTTGTGGCGGCTTACGCCGCCATACCGAAGCGTCCGTTGCTGACGGCCCGCGAGCTGGCCCGGCCGGATATCACAACGGGAGGACTCATCATAGCTGGTTCCTACGTCGGAAAGACGTCCGCACAGCTTGAGGCTCTCTTCCACCGCCTTCCCGATCTCGCACGAGTGGAAATTTCCGTCCCCGCCCTGCTTGAAGGAAACCGCCGCACCGCCGAGATCCAGCGCTGCATCGACTCTGTCGAACGGCACCACACGTCTGGTCGCAGCGTGGCCCTCTTCACCAGCCGTCTCCTCATTACCGGGCAAGGGCCCGCGGAAAGCCTGGCGATTGGCGAAATCATTTCTTCAGGCGTGGTGGACGTGGTTCGCAGCCTTGCCGCCCCGCCCCGGTGGCTGATCTCCAAGGGAGGCATCACCTCGAGCGACATCGCAACCCGGGCGCTGCGAATCCGGAGGGCCACCGGGCTCGGACAAGCCCTTCCCGGCGTTCCCGTTTGGATGCCCGGACCCGATAGCAAATGGCCCGGTCTACCCTACATCATCTTTCCGGGAAATGTCGGCGATTCCCACGCGGTTGCCACGCTCGTGGCCTCATTGGAGGCGGCCCGTTCCGATGAATCTTAGCCTCTCAGAGACGTGTTTGCATGGGATTCCGCTGCACCACCTGCCGGGGGCCTCCGCGCGCAATGCAGCAGACCATCATATCTTGAGGAAGGTCTTCTTGATGTACATGTAGTAGGTGATCAGCCACATCACGGCCATCGCGGCCATCGCCTGGATGAAATCCCTGACCGGATCGGAGAAGAGCTTGCTGAAACCGCCGACGACGATGTTTCCGATCAACCGGAAATCGAACAGGTGGGCCATCATGTAGATCGCGATCGAATTGACCCCAAAGACGATGAAGAAGAATGCCCACGCTCCGCGCCCCCGAGCGTCAATCAGGTGGTGAAACATGGCGAGGACGAGTGTGGAGATGCCGCAGGTGACAAGCACGTATGAGCTCGTCCACAGGCTCCGGATGATCGGAAAGAACAACCCCCACAGCATGCCAGCCGCCAGCATTGCCGCTCCCGCGATCAGCAGGCGCCTTGACTTCTCCACTGCCGGTCGGTCGAGCAGGAAGATGCGTCCGACCAGTGCTCCAATCATGATGTTCGCAACGAAACTGATGGTCGCAAGGATCTGCCATGAGCCTGGTTTGTGATGCAGGCCAAGCAGCACATTGTCCAAATAGATCGCCAGATTCATCTTGGACGAATAGGGATTCCCGTCGCCCCCCGGCACAGGAATGACAACAAGGATCGCCCAGTAGAGCAACAGCATCGCCGCCGTGAGCAGGACCTGCGTTCGCCACGTGGTATTCAATACAATCATCGAACAGACCAGATAACCCACCCCAATGTACTCGAGTACGTTGTTGTAGAGTGGCATCTCCGCGAATTGGAGGCTGAAGAGGTGCCCTCCGGCGATCAGGCCAAAGAGGAAGAGGATGGCCGACCGCCGGAAGACATGCCAATACACTCTTCCGTCCTGCTGCTGCCGGCGTCTCATCCCCATCGGGATGACCACCCCCACCACGAAGAGGAACATGGGCATGGCCACCAGACTGAGTCGCATTCCTTCTCCGAAGGCATAACTGAACTGCCCCGCTGACGCCTCGGCGAATTCCCTGCCCCACAGGCGGGTGAACGTCCTGAAGATGGGCGCGCCGCCTATGTCCATCGCCAGGATGAGAAACATGGCAAGACCACGCAATGCATCGATGCTGCGGATCCTTTCTCCCAAGGGATGAGGCGGCTGGGACATGTGGCTGCTGCTTGGCATTGTGGGTCTCTCCATTGTGGTTTCTCGTCTCAGGGCTGATGCCGCCCCGGGAGCCTGCGGCGGCAACCGATCCGGGTGAAGCGGCTGCGGGCGCGGGGGCAGGCCCGCGAAGGTTGTTGTTGTTCAAGACTGATCACGGCGCACCGGGGGGGGCATAAGTAAAAACGTTTTTATTATTTCTTGTGGCCGCACGACCGTTTGGCAAGCGTTTTCGTGATGAAACTCCCCGGTGCACCATCACGAACCTTGCACGGCCGCTCAATCTGTCGCTCTGCACGGTGGCCAGGATCCTGAACCGGTCCTTCAATGCGTTCACATACGCGCCGCAGACGATCGCCCGGGTGGAGGCTGAGGCGAAGCGGCTGGGCTACCGCCCGAGTCCGCAGGCGCAAAGCCTGCGAACGCGGTAGAGCCGCCTGATAGGGCTTCCCCTCGGCCCAGATCGCGTTGTTTGGCACGCTGACCAACCAGCTCGAGACGGCGCTTCGAAGTCGGCCCCCGCCGGATCGCCGTCATCAATTGGACGCGGCGAAAATCGGAGAATATGGTCTTGACGCATTCGCATGCGATAAAATAAAAACGTTTTTATTCCGCGGCTGTGCCGCAGAGTCAGCATCACCCCGCCCGAGATGTCCGATTGCCCTTCACACCCATGTCCCCCCCCGGCAAAACCTTCCCGATGCCCCGGCAGATGACTCTTGCAGTCTTCCGATCCAGAGAGGAAACATCCATGCACAACACTGCCGTCGATCCACCCGCCACAGTTGGCAAAACAAGGACTGCCATGGACACACGCGGGGGCTGCACCGGCCGGTGGATCGGTTTCGCCGTCTTGGGCGCCATGCTGCTCGTCGAGTGGAGCCCGAGGGCAGGCGCGACCGGCGAGATCGCCACTGGCGCCGGTGCGAGCGGTGTCGCGCGGACGGAGGTTTACGAAGCCGCGCCTGGCACGGGATTCAACGGGGCGCAGACGGCAACGATCCGGCTGGCGCCGCAGACAGATCGCGGTTCCGTTAACCGGCTGATCCTCGGT
>CAZOXB010000100.1:0-1883 GCA_964583635.1 uncultured Opitutaceae bacterium
CTCCACCCGCTCGATGCGTTGGTAGACATCCGACAGCGCCGCCTCGAAGAGTGCGTCCTTGCTGCCGAAATAGTGATACACCATCCGCTTGTTCACCTTCGCATCGGCGACGATCCTGTCGACGGAAACCGCATGAAACCCATGCCGCGAAAACAGCTTGATCGCCGCGTCCAACAGGCGTCGCTGGGTGCGTCCGGGATTGCGTCGGATGGGTCGGGAAGTGCGCACGGGGATTCGCCAACGGCGGGGCACCAACCTTATCGACGATGCCGGCCGAGCACAACCCGCACCGCCTCCGCCAGCTTCCCGACATAGCGATCACTCATCGCCTCGTTGATGCGGAAGACGACGCAATCACCCAGAATCTCCTCCGCGACCTGGCACCGGACCTGGCGATAGTCCATCGCCGTGTATCCGGCGTCGCGGGCCGGCCACGCGCCTCCAAAGAAGTTATGGTTCTGGAAGACCGGATAACGGTAAACCGGGCGAGGAAGGTAACCCGCCGTGCATTCGACTCCCTCCGCCTTCAACGCCGCCACGAGATCCGCGCGCGAAACGCGGAATTTTTCCAGCTCAAGTCGGGTCAGGAGAAACCAGTAGCTGTGCAGATCTCCCGGACGAATGGCCGGCATGCGCAGGCCGCCGATGGCACCCAGCAATTCACAGAGCCTCGTTCCCGCCCGATGGCGTCGCTCGACAATGTGCCCGAGCTTGGTGAGCTGCACCGCGGCCACGGCCGCCTGCGGCTCGCTCATGCGATAGTTCAAGCCAAGGTCCTCGGGGTCGCGACCGCCTTTTACCCGATCATACGACTTGTCGCCCCACTTGTTCAATCCCGGTCCGAAAGCCTCGAGGTTGGTGCCGACCACACCACCGTCGCCGCAGCTCACATGCTTGAAGTCATTGAACGAATAACATCCGAAATCCCCCACCGTCCCCACCGGCCGCCCCTGCCACTGCGCGCCCCACGCCTGCGCACAGTCCTCGATCAAGGCGAGCGAATGTTCATCGGCGATCGCCCGCAACGCCTGGAGATCCGACGGATTGCCCGCGAGATGCACCGCCATGATGGCCCGGGAGCGGGACGTGAGCGCTGCGCGCACCGCGGAAGCGCTGAGGTTGCCGGTGTCGGGCTCCAAATCGGCGAACACCGGCACCCCCTGCTGATACAGGATGCCGATGAGCGAGCCCATGTCGGTGATGGGTGGCACAACCACCTCATCGCCCGGTTTCAGGCGCAACGCCGCGACCGCCACGTGCAACGCCGCCGTTCCCGACGAGCAGGGGAACGCGTAACGCAACGGATAGAGCTGGCGAAAACGCTCCAGCAGGAGGGTCCTCTGGGGTCCCTGCCAATAGAAGAGCGAAGCCTGCCCCACCATGGACGCCAGTTGCGCGGCCTCCTCGGCCCCCCAACGCTGGAGTTGGGGAAAAGGTTCATCCACGATCGGCAGGGGGGGCGGTGGGTTGTCCATCTCTGCATGACAGACCGCTTTCCGTGACAACATAAACAAAAAAACCACGCATGGTTTCAGACGATGGGAGTTACTTCGCAGGTGAAATTAACGCACGATTCTGGCGTTAAATTCCTAAGTAATAATGCCCAGCTCTTCCGGATCCGATATTTCCTCTAACGACTGGACACTTTCAGTTGATTGCTGCACTCTTTTTACAGCGATCCTTTCCCACACGTGGATCGCCCGTCCTGCCGTGAATCGCGTGCTCATCATTGCAGCTTCCGCCTGCCTCGCGCTCTTCTCATTCAGCGCCTGCACGACCGCGCCCACGCCGTCGACCTCCGCGAAGGCTGGCAAGCCCGGAGTCACGCCGACCCAGGAGTCACCGTCGGCAAGCCTGGCGAACCAGATCCAGGAAAGCATCGC
>CAZOXB010000100.1:1983-5467 GCA_964583635.1 uncultured Opitutaceae bacterium
CGCGCGATGGCACGGGCCGACAGCAGCGACCGTGAGAGTGTGGCGAGGCTCGACGCCGAAACGAAAAAGCTCATTGCGTCGAGCCGGCAGTCGCTGATGGCCCTGGAGCGCGAGACCCGCAGCATCGAGAGCGAATTGAAAGGCAATCCATGACCCGGAAAGCCCTTCTTGTCGCCGGTTCCTCGCTGAGCGCCCTCCTGGCCATGGGAGCCGGCGTCAGTTCCTACCAGATTCAGAAGGAACAGCGGGAAGCCCTGAATGCCACGGTGGTGGCGATGGAGTTCTTCGACGGTACGATGGAGCGGGTCAAGACGACCATCGCCCAGTCGACCGACGTCCGCGAGGATCTCATCCGCCAGACCGGCACCCTGCTTCAGGACACCAAGGGCTCCGAAAAGGAATTGCTCGAGCACAGTGCGCGCATCGCGGATCTCATTCGCCGCCGCAGCGAACTCAGCATCGAAGCCGCCCGCATTCTCGCCGAGGCCCGCAACGGCCTGGGCCAGGCCTCGGAAGCTATGGGCAAGTGCGCGAAGATTGTGCGCGACGACAAACTCAAGGCCAGTCAATCCGCCCGCGTCGCGGAACAGATTCGCGACAAGACCGTGCAGATGGAGAACCTGAAGACCGATCTGGAGCGTTTCGAAAACCTGGTCGCGCGCTGTGATTCCCTAAATGCGAACCTCGAGGCTTTTGCCGAGCAAACCCACCAGGCTCTCACCCGCGTGGAGGCAATCCGCAAACAGGCGGAAGAGCATCTCGCCATCCAGCGCGCGCGACAGGAGGCTTCGCAGGAGGCCAATCAGCGTCTTTCCAAGCTGCAGGCGGAGCTGAAACAGGACTTGGATGCCCTCCGTCCAAAGAACTGACCGCGGGTGATTTTTCACGGCGGGCATCCGCACGTCCTCATGCCCGCGTTCGGGATGCAGTTCTTGGGAAATTTTTGGTGCGCGCTGGCCACGGGGTGTTTTTCCGGTTGCAAGGCAAGCGGCGGCCCTTTCCGCGTTAGGGCCGCATGGCTTCACCGACCCCCTCTCTCCCACCCATCACCCGTGTTTCCACACCTGCAGCCGCCCAGGCCTGCGAGCTCACCGCAGCCCGTGAACTGGCCAGTCTGACAGGCGCTTCCTGTGAAACCGGCGGCTCCGGCGGCGTGCAGGTCCGGCTAGCTTCACACGGACTGCCCGGACGCCTCCCCGCAGAAGGCAAGACATCACAGGCTTGGATCTGGATGCGGATCGGAGACAACGGCGATGGCGAGATCGTGGCCACCCACGGGTCGTTCCTCTACTCCGCCGTCCGGCTGCTGTCCCGTTCCACCAGCGACTTCACCCGCGAAAAGCTGGCCGGCGGCGTCTGGCTCCCGGCCACCTTCGGCTGGCACCGCCCCCACTGGGATGCATGTTTCACGCAGTATTGGCGCAGCGCCCGCAACTTCGACCCGGAGCGTTACGTTGCGGCCCTGGCGGAGGCCGGCTTCACCCACTGCGAAGTCAACGGACTTCAGGCCCACATGCCGTTCGAGGACATGGTCGCCTGGGAATATTACGCCCAATTCTACAGCTACGCACCCGGCTTCAATCACTTCGTCGAGACCCCGCTCACCCAGGGGGTGTGGCCCTCGCTTTATCTGGACGCCAATCTCAACCAGCTCGTCAAGCTGGCGAACCTGGGGCGTCGCTACGGGCTGAAGCCAGGCGTGGTCATGTTCGAACCCCGCACGCTGCCGGAACGCTTCTTCACGAAGTATCCCACGCTGCGCGGCGCCCGCGTCGACCATCCCTTCCGCTCGCGACTGCCGCGCTATACGATGGCGCAGGATCACCCCATCGTGCAGCGCCACTACCGCGAGGCACTTCAGGCCCTGATGCGCGCGGTGCCGGATCTGAGCTACATGTCGGTCTGGACAAACGACAGCGGCGCCGGCTTCGAGCACACCGCCTCGCTGTACGTCGGCCGCAACGGCGGACCGTACATGATCCGCGAATGGCGCAACCATGAAAAGGTCGCCCAGGCCGCCGGCCAGAGCATCGTCCGCTTCCTGCAGAACCTCCGCACCGCCGCCAGCCAGGTGAATCCGGATTTCGACGTCATCCTCCGCATCGAGCCCTTCAAGGTCGAACACGAACAGATCAAGCAGGGCATGGGCGGTCACGTCACCTGGGAGGCACCCTCGCTGCTGGTCAAGGGCTATTCCGTGCCGTATTCACATCCAAAATACCCGGAGAATCTCGCCATCGCCGGCAGCCTGTTCCACACCACGATGGATCCGGCGGAAAAGGAGACTCTGCGGCAATCGCGCGAACAGGGGGTCGAACCCGTCCTGCACTACTCGGGCTCGAGCGTCATGAACCACGAGCCCCTGCTCGGCATCCCGTATCCGCGCATGCTGCACGCGAAGCTGCTGGCCGCCCGTGAGACCGGTCTCGCGCGGATGAGCTGCCTCGGCGGTCTGACGCACCCGGCCAAGGCTCCCTACTGGCCCAATCCCGTGGTGATCCAGGCTGCCCAGTTCCAGCCCGGAAAGCCGGTGGACGGCGTGCTGCGCGATTTCGCCCGCACGCTGGTGGACGATCACGACGTCAACGATCTGGTTGCCGACTGGACCGACTTCGAGGCGGCCCTGGGCGGCCAGCCGCTTGTCGGCCTGTACTGTGCATTCGGCTTCTGCTGGCAACGCACCTGGGACCGTCCGTTCGTCCCCGATATCGAAGCCGTCCCCGCCGTCGAACGCAATTACTACGAACGTCACGGCTGCTTCCAGCACAACAACCCGGGACTGAACGATCTCGGCAAGGACGTGCTCTTCGATCTGATCACCCAGTCGAGCGGCGCCAAGATGGCCGCGGACATGGATCAAAACGTCATCGCGCCCCTGCGCGAGCTCATCGACCGCGTTTCCAAACGCCTCGCCTCGCAGTCCGCGAAGTCGCGCCCCGTCTTCACGGATCTGCATGACCGCATGCGCGCCTACCTGCACTGGGTGACCAGCCTGCGCAACGTCTGCGCGTGGTGCGAGTGCGTCTACGGATACCTGGAGGCGACAGACCCGGCCCGGCAGTCATTCTTTGAGAACAAGCTCCAGGCGGCGATCGACCTCGAATTGGAAAATATCCGCGGACTTGTCGAACTGCTCGAGAAGACGTCGACTGAAGTGCTGGTTCTTTCCGGCGTGGCCGAAACAACCTTCTTCTACGGGGAAAACCTCGTTGAGCACCTCAAGACCAAACTTCGCCTGACGACGGCGTATCGCCACCACAAGCCGCGCATCGACCGCTCGATCTACTGGCGCCCCATCCCCGGCACACACTGGCCGGAAGGCTGGGCGAACGACGGAACAAAAAGCTGAAGAACTGAAGGGCTGAAGGACTGAAGTCGGAGAAGGGAATCTCCAAACAGGGATTCACGCCGATGATTTCAGGCTTTATTTTTCACATTCTTGTGTAAGCCCGCCCTTCAGTTTTTCAGTTTTTCAGTTTTTCAG
>CAZOXB010000100.1:5567-13767 GCA_964583635.1 uncultured Opitutaceae bacterium
TTCAGTTTTTCAGTTTTTCAGTTTTTCAGCCCTTCCGCCCTTCCGCCCTCACGCCCCTCGTACGCGCTTCCGGTAATCGGAGGGCGTGAGTCCCACCTCCTGCTTGAAGGCCTTGGAGAAATGGAACACGTCGCAAAACCCAAGCTCGTCGGCAATCTGCTTGAGCGACTGCTCCCCCTGATAGATCGCCGCGCTCGCCCATTCCAGCCGCCTGCGCTTCTGATAATGCCCGGGTGACTCTCCCATGACCCGGGCAAAACGCTTCCGGAAATTCTCGTAGTTCAACCCGATCTGCCGCGCCACCTCCTGCGGACTCGGCCAGCCACCGGACGAGCGGTCCCCGAGCAGGTGCAGACTCTTTTCGAGCCAGTCATCCCTTCCCGGCCTCACCCGTCCTTCGTTGTCGGCCGCGAGTATCTCCGTGATGACCTGGATGAACCGCCCCATGGCCCGCAGGGAGCCACTCGCCGTATGCAGCGACTCGCCCTTGACGGAATCGCTCAGGCGCTGCTTCCAATACGCGGCGGAGCCCAGCTTCAGCACCGGGCGTTCTTCGGAGAGGAGATTTCGGGCATGCCACAGATCGAACTGCGGTCCGGACACCACGAAATAGAGTTGCAACCATCCCACATCTTTCTCCGGACCATAAGCATGCGGTAGTTCCGGAAACACGACGACCAGGTCCCCGGGTTCCAGGCTCAGCTTCGTCCCCCGGGCGTCCTGATAATAGCCGCGCCCCTCCACCATGAGAATGAATGCAAATCGCTTCAGGACTCGCATGCGCGTCGGATTGATCCCTTCCACGTCCCGCAGGATCCCCGCCAGTTCGATCGTACCGATGTCGGTCCGCAAGGGACTCTTCAGCAAGGTTTGGGAATTGACGTCAGAGAAGGAAACCACGGTCCCAAAATTTACATCACTTCTCCCAGATCAACCATTTAATGGCCGCCACGCCGCGTGTAGGCTGTACCCATGATGACCCCAACGCTCGATTTGCCGCAGCTTCATTCGTATGGCCATGAACTGGAAATGTCCGAAGACAAAGTCGGCCTCCTCCGGGATTCCTCCGGGGCCGCGGACGACGTCGAGGAACTTCGCCGCCGGTTCGCCGAGGATGGCTATCTCTTCATGCGCGGTTACCTTGACCGCGACACGGTGCTCGGCGCCCGCGCCAGCCTGACTTCGCGCCTGGCCGAGAGCGGTGTGTTGGATCCGGCTTACCCGCATATCGACGCCGTGTGCAAGCCGGGATCCGGCTACGTCTTCAAGCCGGAGATCACCAACAACAACGAAGCCGTCCAGAATCTGCTCTATTCCGGCCGCCTGACCGATTTCTACACCCGGTTCTTCGGCGAGCCGATCCGGCACTACGACTTCACCTGGCTGCGCGCCATCGGACCCGGCAAGGGAACGAATCCACACTGCGATCTTCCGTACATGGGTCGCGGCACCCACCGCCACATGACCTGCTGGCTGCCTTATGGTGACATCTCTTTCGAGCTCGGCGGTCTGATGGTGCTCGAGGGCTCGCACAAGCGGATGGACCTGTTGGAGAACTACGTCTACCGCGATGTCGACTCCTACTGCGAAAACAAGCCGAAGGAGGTCGCCAAGGCCAAGGAAGGCGGCTGGTCCTTCACCGGCACGCTCTCCCACAATCCCCCGGCCGTTCGCAACAAGTTCGGCGGACGCTGGCTGACCACCGAGTTCCGCGCGGGCGATTTCCTGACGTTCGGCATGTTCCTCGTGCACGCCTCCCTCGACAACCGCAGCAATAACCGCCTCCGCATTTCGAGCGATTCCCGCTACCAACGTGCCAGCGAGCCCATCGACGAACGTTGGGTCGGCGTGAATCCTCCGGGACATTCCACCGCCGGCAAACGCGGGCGCATCTGCTGACCATCCTTTTCCCTCTCATGGTTGCCTCCGCATCCGCCGCATCGAATTCCACCCCAACCCAGCTTACCGGTCGCATGGCTGCCGTCCAGGAAATGGCACGGCTGCAACGCCTCCTTTTCGAGATCGAACGGGAGTTCATCCGCACAGCCACGACCCTGATCTACCGGGTGGGCGAACCCGAACTGAAATACCTGTTGTGCCAGCATGTCTGGGAATCCGCCGGCCACGCCCGCTTCCTGCGCGAGCGGGGTCGCGAACTCAGCGGCTTCGGCAGCGGCGAATCCGTGCGGCCGGCCATCCGTCAGATCTTCACCGAGGCGGTGATGCCAGATGACGCGCAGGTCGCCCTGGCCGGCTTTTATCGCGTCCTCAAACCGGCCCTGCTCGCCGCTTACCGTCACTACCTTCACGCCACCCACGCACTGGCCGACTGGCCTTCGCTTCGGCTGGTCGAGGAATTCATCGGCGACGAAGTGCGTCACGCAGACGAAATGGCACGGTTCGACTCCTCCACCGCGGCGGCGGACTGGATCCGCCACATGGAGACCGTGCTGGCGTCGCACGGCGGCTTTCTCGGCGAATCCACCCGCATCCCGCTTCCCGCCGACTTTGTCTGGGAAAGCTCGAAACGCACCTACCGGCACCCGGACACCTGCAACCGTGGCAAGTATCCGACGTGCTCAAGCGTCTTCAGTCACGATCCCAAGGAAACGCCCATCGTGCGGCCCTGGCTCGTCGACCCGAAGACGGACGCCAAAGTCGTGCGACTGATGGTGTATGTCTGGTTGATGATGGAGTTGGATGCCGTCGACTATCTCGCGACGGTCTTCTTCGACACGCCCGATGCACCTTTCGATCTCCATCACGATCTGGCGCGACACCTCTGGGATGAATCCAGGCACAGCCAGTTTGGCTACCGGCAACTGCCGAAGCTGGGGGTCGATCTGATGACCCTCGAGCACTCGCTCGAACTCTACAATGTCCTGGTTCAGATGGCGCCGCACGAGCGGTATGCCATGATGACGATGGAATTTGAAGCGGGCAGTTTTCCAACCAAGGCCACGGTGATGGATCGCGTGCGCGAACTGAACGACTTCGAGGCCGACACGCTGCTCGCCTTCGATCGGAACGATGAACAGAACCACGTGCGCTACGGACACCGTTGGCTGCCGGTCATCATGGAGCTGTGCGGCGACAAGCGTCCGGTCGAGGAATTCGTGAAAGCCACCCAGCAGCGATTTTCAGAAATGACCAAGGTTCACGGCAACCGGACTCCCCACACGCTCTCTCCCGAAAAGCGTCTCACGGGAGAAAAGATCCTCAAGCTCGCCGCCGCGGGCTGAAGCGATGCGCAGCCGGTTCGGACGACTCGGTTTGCACGTCCGTGCCGGGTCATGCCCCGGGATTTCCGCCCGCGGCGAAACGTCGTCGAAGTAAACGGCTTCCCGCTTGGCCCCGGGAATGGGCGGGTGACACCGTCTCTTGTCTCCACGGTTCACCCGCGGCAGGGAATCATCCCGCGTCTTTCGCGCACGTCGCGGCTTCACCCCACGCGACATGACGCAAATCTCGCGCAGATTCTTATGTAACTTTCACTAATTTTCAGAATGATTCTTGGCGCGAAGATCGTACGATCTTGCCCCTCCCTATGACCAAGACCTATCGCGCCGCGCTTGTCGGCACCGGCTCCATTGGCGATGCCCATGTGCGTGCCGTGGAGTCCACCCATGGACGTGTGGTACTCGAATCCGCCGTCGACATTGACCTCGCGCGGGTGACCGATTTCGCCAAACGCCATCACATCGCGCATGCCTATGCCGACTATCAGGTGATGTTGCGGGAGCAGAAGCCCGACATCGTCCTCATCGCGACGCCACCGGCCCAGCACATGCCCATGAGCGTCGCCGCGATGGAAGCGGGGGCTTGGGTCCTTTGCGAAAAGCCGCTGTGTGGATCGCTGGCCGAGCTCGACGCCATACAGGCCGCGGAGAAGAAGACCGGCTGCTACACCGGGTGCATTTTCCAGATGCGCTTCGGTTCGTCGACCGCCCACGTGCGCCGTCTCGCCGATCTGGGGCAGCTCGGCCGCCCGCTGGTGGGTGTCTGCAACACGCTTTGGTACCGCGATCCCGCCTACTATGCCGTGCCATGGCGCGGCCGCTGGGAAACGGAACTCGGCGGGCCCACCATGGGACTGGGAATCCATGCCATGGACCACTTCCTCCATCTGATGGGCGACTGGCGCGATGTGCGCGCCATCGCCGGCACGCTTGATCGCGCAATCGAGGTCGAGGACGTCTCCATGGCCCTCGTGCGGTTTGCCAACGGCGCATTCGGCTCGATCGTGAACAGCGCGCTCAGCCCCCGGCAGGAAACGTATCTGCGTCTCGACTACCAGCGCGCCACGGTGGAGCTCACCCATCTCTACGGCTACACGCGGGACAACTGGAAACTGACGCCAGTCCCGCCTACCCAGGACGACGGCCTCATGCAGGCATGGCACAGCTTTCCGCCCGACATCGGCTCGACCCACGGCGCGCAGCTCAACGCCTTCATCGCCAGCCGGGACGCCGGTCGCCAACCGCTCACCTCGGGAGAGGAGGCGCGCAAGACACTCGAGTTGCTCACCGCGATTTACAAATCGGCTTTCACCGGCGAAATTGTGACACGCGGCTCCATCCGCCCGGGCGATTCCTTCTACCAGGCGCTTCACGGGAATCGTGCTCCGGTCCGCAGCAAGAACCAGCCTCCCTCGATGCCTTAACCGTCGTTTCCCATGAGACTTCTCCTTATATCAGCCGCTCTCCTCGTAACCGCTTCCCTCGCAAACGCACAGGCGCCCTTTCCGGGCATCAAGGAAGTGATGACGGAGATGGAGTGGAAAAGAGCCGGGCTGGACCGGCTGACACCCGATGAGATCGGCGTGATCGATGCCGCGATCATCCGGCATCAACGCCTGACCACCTCCAACCTGCAGGTTGCCATCACCGAGGCCCGTGAGAAGGCAGCCGTGCCACCGGAGGAGTCGGTGACAATCGCCCCCATGCCGCAACAGCCGAAAAGCTGGCTCGAACGCTTTGGCCTTCCGGTCGGCACGTCCGACTGGCGGTCGCTGCCGCCGCTCAAGGCCAAGGTCGTTGCCTGGGAGAGCGCCAACCGTTTCCGTCTCGACAACAATCAGGTCTGGCAGGGAACGGATCCGATCACCTACGAACTCGTCGGCAAGAACATCGAGATCCAGGCACGGCCTGCCGGAAATTTCGCCCTCATTGTCGAGGGCCTCAACACGACACTCCGGGTGATCCGGGTCCGCTGACCTTGCCATGTTCTCGATTGGGAACGGTCAGCTGACCGTGGATCTCCTCGATCCCACGGCGGATCGGCACCTTCTCGGCCCACGCTTCTGTTGGGGCGGATACCTTTGGCAAGTGCACAGCCGCACGGCCGGGCCGTTGTTTACCGGGCCGGAATGGCCCTCGCCGACTCCAAGCACCTTCAATGGGCAGGGTCTTCCCGAATCTTTCCGTCACCAGACCCGCGAGGGACAACCCCTGACGTGGAAAGGCAATCGTGGGGTTGCCCTTGGTATCGGCGAACTGGCACGGGGTGCCGATGGCGGGGTCAGCGTCGTTACGCCCTGCGACTGGTCGGTCACCCGCGCCGACACCCAAATCCATTTCCACACCGAACAGCGGGTGGCGGGCTTTCACTACGACCTGGTTCGCACCGTCCAACTCACCGGTCGCACGCTTCTCTCCACCTCGCAGCTCACCAATCTTGCGGAAGATCCACTCCGGTTGCAGTGGTTCGCCCATCCTTTTTTCGCCCTGACGGATCGCCTGATCCATGTGCAGCTTCCCGAACAGGCGTCGCTAAACGAAAATCCGGGCTTCTCGCTCCACGGCCGCGAGCTGCGCTTGAAGCGACGTTTCGACCACGAGAAGGACGGTCACATGGACTTTCTCCGCCTGCCTCCCGGTCGACCGCTCGAAGTCACCCTCAGCCATCCTGCCCTTGCGAAGCTCGAATTCGCCACGGACTTTTCTCCGGACGAAACCGTCATCTGGGCCAACAACGCCACGTTCTCCATCGAGCCCTACCGCAGACTCCACCTGGTGCACGGCGAAACCCGCACTTGGTCGTTGACCTACCGCTTCGGCGCGGAGGCTGCTGCGGGCAACAGTCCGTAATCGAGATCCCGAATCACCGTGGACGCTTCCCCGCCGGAAGGGTCTGCCGCCGTCCGCATCGACCCTCACGGGCCTGACGGCATGCCAGGTCCTTTATCCCCGGCTTCGTCCACCCGTTCAGCTGCCTATCCAAAGCACCAGCTTGAAAAAGAGGACGATGCCTCCGACCAGGGCACAGCAGGCGAGGAATCCCAGGGTGTCCTGCCGGTTCCATTTGGTGAACTCCCAGTTGCTGCGCGGAAAGAGTTTCAGATGGTCGTAACGGGTGGGATCGGCATATCCCGCCTTCACCGCCAGGGCATCCTCCTCCAGTGTCGCTCCGACCGGTGTTTTCATGCGGACATAGAATCGATCCAGCCGGGCCTTCTCCGTGGGACGCGTCAGCAAGCTCACCACCACAAGCACAAGAATGGGAAAGAGGGCGTCCACGACATACCGCGTCGTCAGAAGCTGGGCGGCGCTGAAACCGGCCACATCCACGCCAAGCAAGCCCACGAGGTAGGCTTCGACGCGGAAGAGTCCGATGCCGGTTTTGGGCGAAGTGAGATCCTTCGGATCCGTGTGCACCACCCCCTCCTCGAAATAGAGCGACACCGGTTCCACCCGGACCGTCCTCGTGATCGGTTGCCCCTCGGCAGATGCAAGCCCGGCCGCCACGTCGCGGGCGGAGGCTTCGCCCTGCGAGATGATCACCCGCTCCCGCGACATCGCCGTCAGCGCCTTTGAACGCGCCAGGGCGGGAATGCTGGGAACAATTCCAGGAATGACCGCGACCAGCAGGATCGTGGAGAGCACCTGGACCCGGACCGCGGTCTCCGTGAGCCGGCGCCAGATGAAGATCAACGTGATCGGCACACCCCAGATCACCAGGAGCACGATGGCAAACTTCAGCAGCGCAATCACGCTGTTCAGATAAAGCCCCACCGCCACGCCGGCTGCCAGCACCGCCGGCACCGTCAGGCGGGCGACCCTCATGTAATGCTTCTCGGATTTTCCGGGGAAAAGGGGTTCGTACAGATTCTTGACGACCAGACCGGAGAGGACGACGGATTGCGCACCCAGGAGCGCCAGTTTCCCACCGAGAATGCCGATGATCATCACGCCGACGAGACCCACCGGCAACAGGGCGCTCGTCAGCAGTCCCCAGGCCTGATCCGGATCGGAAAGGCCCGGGCCGAACAGCGCGATCGCGATGAGTCCGCAGTAGGCCCAGGCGATCGTGATGAACCGCTTGCTGAACCCGCCCGTGACCGCACCGAGGCGGGCGGCCAGTTCGTTCTTGGCCGAGCCGGCGATGGTCATGTTCGCCTGCGAACCGACGATCCCCACGAACTGCACAAACAACAGCGCCGCGATCGAATACCAGGTATACTCGCTGAGCCCACCGCCACCAAAGAGATTGAACATGATGGCGGGCACCCGCTCGTGAAGCGCATCCGCGCCGCCCAAACGGTGAAGACCGAACGGTATCAGGATAATGGATATGATGATCACGAGGACGGCCTGCACGGCATCCACCACCGCCGAAGCCTTCAGCCCCCCCAGCATCACAAAGATGGCCACGAGCGTGGTGGACACCAGGTAGAAGGTCACGGGATGGAGATAGGTGACGTACGGCTGCAGTTCGCCCCGATCGTAGTAGCCCTTCAGGATCTCATAGCGCGGGATCTTCTCCTCGGGAAGTGCCGATGCCTGCCGTTGTTTGCGCAGCTCCGCAAATTCCCGTGAATCGTCCACCCGCTGCCGTTCCACCACGGAATAGATCGCGGGATCCTTCACCATCAGCGGCTGCAGCGTCTTCAATGCCACGACATTTCCCGCGGCGATGCTGACGATGGCCATCAGGATCGTGGTGATCGCGTAAAGCGTGGCCAGCAACCGGCGCCCGAAACGGTCCTCGAACAGTTCCGCGGTTGTGGTGAGGCGGACCCTGCGGAACCAGACGTTGGTGAACCAATAGTACGGCGTCAGGAAGAGCGTGATCAGGGCCAGCCAGGAGCCGCCTGCGCCCTGCCGGTAAACCGAACTGGAGGTCGTGGTGGCCTGCCCGGGATCGGACATGTTCCCGAAGCTGAGGAAGAACTGGAACCATTTGCCCAGCGAGCGGCCGC
>CAZOXB010000101.1:0-13748 GCA_964583635.1 uncultured Opitutaceae bacterium
CGCTGTCCTCGAGCAACTTGCCCGACAGCGTATAGTAGGGCAGAGTGAGGTTTCTCTTCTGACCGCTCTGCCTCTCCTGCAACTCGGCGACCTCCTTCGCAAGAGGGTCCTCCACCCTGCCCCCAAAGCCGAGCGTGGTCGTGGTGATGGTCTTGCCGGAACGGTTCAGCTCGATGCGGATCTTTTTGATGAGAGAGTCGGTATCGACCTGCTGCATGGTGTTGTTGACGATTCGGGAAACCGCCATGACCGCGGGCTGTTCGGGAGCGCGTTCGAGGACGCCGCTGGCCAGAAGGGAGGCGACCAATTCGTCGGCCGCCCGATTCCAGTCCTGGATATCAATCTGGTCGAGCGAAACGATGGTGCCCGTGCCTTTGGAGTCGGTATACGTGGCGGTTCCACAACCGGTGAGAAACAACGCGGCCGGGATGACTGCGGCAAACAGGGAAATGAGACGAACGTTCATGAGGATTGAGTTGAATGATGGTTGCGATGTGGAATGACGGGAGGCTGCCGGGCTACCTGGATTCGACGAGCTTGAGCGTGAAGTCAGCGGCCCGTGGCGACGTCGCCACGGAGGAGATGTTTCTGGTTTCGCGGCCGGCAAGATGCAGCGGTCGCCACACCTCACCCGAACCGTCAGCAGCCATGCCATCCTGATTGATCCATTCGAATCTATAATTCACGGTATGGGCTTTGTCCTTCACGTTCTCAAGCGTGACCTGTACCTTCTTCAGGTTGCCGGAGACCGTGGCTTCATTGACGCTGATGACACGGACCAGTTTGCCGAGCGACGCGTCGGTTATTATGCGCTTGTCATTCACCAACGCCGGGGTCGCAAGCGACTCCGAGCGGGAGACGGTGTTTATGCTGCTGGCGCAGCCCGCGAGCAGTGCGGCAGCGACGAGGGAGGTGTACAATGTGGGTTTCATGGAAGAGAGGAAATCCGGAGCGTGATGGTCCTGTTCGGTTTTCAGGGGGTGAGCGCGAACTGATTGACCAGCATCGGGGAGGTGGCGTCGTTGATCTTCACGTAGACAACGCTCACACCGCCCGGGAGAATATCAATGTCCCGACGCTGATCCCCGACCGACAGCGTGAGTTTTCGGTCGGACGGCGTGGGCATGCGGAGGTATTGAAACTCCTTCGGCAGGCTGCGCCATGTTCGGGTATCGGCGAGATTTGTCGAGGTGCCCCATGCGACCGTGGCTGCCTTGGCGGCGAGTTGGCCGGCGAGGCCCCATTTGTCCTGCGCCTGCTTCTGAATTGCGGCGTCGACGCCGGCTCTTGTCGCCGTCGTGAGAATCGTCCGGGTGACGATGGAGGACCATTCATTCCGGAAGTCGCGTGCAACGACTGAATCCATACTGCTCACGACGGCGGTGGTCAGGGTCGATCCCGCACCGGTGACTGAAAGGGCGCCCGGCCCCCCGTCTTGAAAATGGAGCCGCGGAAACGCCGCTCCGACGTAGGAGAGCTTGCGCGTCAGCGCAAACACCGGCAGGTCAATGCGAACGCTCTCGCGATACGGGGCACTGCCCGTCTCAAAAATGACATAGGTAAGACCGGAAGGAAGGCGTCCATTGGCGGCCGCCTCGGACATGCCAAAATCGGCACGTGCGTAGGGATTGTCCGGCACCATGCCAGCGACGCGTTCGAAAGATTTGCGCGCACGTTCGAGATCGGAGCCGCTCTCAGCCCTGGTGAGGAAAAAGAGGGCGTCGAGGAAAACGACGAACGGGTTGACATAATCACCGTAGGGTTTGATGCGGGCATCGAGCTCAGCCTCCAACCCGTCAAACACGGGACCGCTCACGGCGTCCCTGCGTACCTTGTCGATGTCATAGCGGTAATTGTCCGCACCGCCATCCTCCTGCGCACCGCGCGCCTCCTCCACTGCCGCCTCCAGGCGCCTGGCGTTTTCAGCGACGGCTTCGCGCTGGCGTCCAAGGGCGCGGTTGAGTTCGACCCGGGCGGCATCGAAATCACCGAGTTGCAGATAATCGAGCGCCTTGTAGGCGTTCATCATAATGCGATCGTAGGCCCTGCCCGGATACGGCGTGTTGGCCTGAGTCGTGAGCATCGCCACCGCATTGGACCCCAATCTCAGCCTCGCCTGTTCATCATGGCGATTGATCCGATCTTCGGCCGCATTGAAGGCATCGAGGCTCCCTCGAAAATAGAAGTCATCCGACCGCATCGCAGCACCCTCCGGTCCCGCTGGCGTCGCACTCCCCATCGGTGCGGGAATGCCGGCAAGGGCCGCCTGCCGCAGGATCGATCCCTGCTCGAGACGGTATAGCACGGCATCGTTCCCCGCCCTGTGCTTTTCCGCATCGAGATTTGCAAGAGCAACCGCGCGTGCAATGGACCCCGACTTCAACGCATTATCGCGATCTTCAGTCTCGCGGGTGTAGGTCTGACATCCCGCAAGGACTGCGCAACCCGACGCCATGAGAATCACGGGCAAGGATAGCCGAACTCTTCCATGTCGGCAATGCCTCGGGGTGAAACGGGCACAATCAATCATGGGAGAGGACGTGATCACATCGGGTCTGCCGCGCGGACGGACGCGATGGGATCAGTCGTGTTCCTTCCGAGGCCTCTGGGAACCGCCCATCGGGCGATCGCGATTCGATTGATGCCGATTTCCCCGATGAAGGCATTCCGCCCGGTCCTCTCCGCGAATTCCTTGGCGAAGGTGCGCCGTGCGGCGCGGTGGCAAGTTCATGGAAAGTGGAATTATCGGCGTAAACACTGCGGGAGAACACGACACGTGAATTTGGAAAAAGAGCCGCAGGCGATCCGACACACGACTCAAATTTCCATAATTCATTTATCTGAGAAAGCTAATAACAGACGAGGTGCCGGCGAAGATCGCGCCCTCAGTCGGACGAATTCAATCAGTCTGGGATCAGCTCGCGTTAACCCCGTGAGCCGGAACGCGCGCCGTCGATCCTGCCACGCGTTTGCCCGAAATCCCCGGCAGAATGCTTCACATCGCGCATGGGGTGGATTGAATCTTTCTCTCTACTTTTGAGACAGCGCCGGAGGCTTTCCTTTTGAATAAGGGCGGATACCGTGAGGCTGCAGCCATGTTCGCCAATCTGATCCAACTCCTGACTCGGAGCGAGACACCGCCGCGGGACTACGACGTCGCATTCCTGAAGGATGTGGACGTACGGCAGACGGAGCCCCGCAGTCGCCGCGTGGAGAAACGCCTCGCATGGGGATGGGTCGCCGTCATCGTGAAATGCGTGCTCGTCGACTGGGCCATGCGCCATTACCGGGTGCCCATCAATCCGGGCTGGGTCATCTTCCCCACGCTGGCCATGGCGGCCGTGTGCACGGTGCTGTATTATGGGCGCCGATAGGCTGCGGGCCCATGCCGCCGCCCTGTCCGGCATTTTCCCCGTGAGGCAATCATCCTGCCACTCCAGCAACCGCTAGAACCGCTTGCCCATGAGCGCGCGCAGCGAGGGGGACAGACGTGACTGGTCGGCAACCCGCAGCTTGGCACGTGATGGCAGGTTTGTCCGTGCTCCAAGAGCGAGCGCAACAAATGACGCCGTCCATGCGGCAAATTCAACCCGCTCCGGCAGTGGGAAACCATCGAGAAGCGCCGACGCGTAGGCGGCGTGAAAGCTGTCACCACAACCGGTGGAGTCCACCGCGGCGACTGGAAATGCCGGTTGGTGGATCACACCGTCGGGGCCCAGGGCCCAGCAGCCATGAATGCCATCCGTGATGACGAGTTGGGCATCGGTCCATCCCGACAGCACACCCAGCACGTCGGCGGGCGATTCACAACCCGTCGTCTGGCGGCCTCCCTCGAGCGAAACGATGACGTGCGAAGCCGCGGCGTAGAGCGGTCGAACTTTGGCGGCCTCGCCTGTCTCAATGTCGAGCACACCAGGGATGTGCGCGTCGCGGGCCATCTGCAACATTCTCAATGCCGCGGCAGCCTCGTATCCATCGGTGATGACCAGCCGGGCAGCCTGCACCGCTGCCTCGGGCACCTCCGATGCGGCAATCCAATCGTAATCTTCAAGATTGTAGAAAACCGTCCGCTCACCGGTGCGAGGATCGACCTCCACCACGGAGAACGCGGGGCGGGCACGCGGCGCGCGGATCACGAGATCGAGGGAAACGCCGTGGCGGACGAACTCGGTTTCAGCGATGCGGGAAACAAGATTGTCGCCGTGCTTTGTGAGCATGGCCGTGCGCCAGCCGAGCGCCGCGAGACCGCAGGCCTGATTGGCACCGGGTCCGCCGCCCTGGATCAACATGCGGGCAATCTCGTGCTTCTCGTTCCTCCGGACAACCTCCGGCAGGACAAGGATGTTGTCGACCACGTTGATGCCGCAGGCGATGACGTCGAATTCCGGCATGGCTCAGGCAACCACCGGTCCAATGCCCTGGAGAACGGCCCCGGCGGGAGGGATGGCGATGTCCCTCACGCCGAGCCAATGGTCGAGCTGTTTTATCTCGGCCGCCCAGTGGCCGAAACCGAGCGACCAATGGTGATCCAGCCCGCCACCGAGAATCGCAGCCGTGATGGCCGCGGCGTCCGGGCCGCGATTGGCAAGCATCTCACCCCACGTGCCGCGAAAGGGCATCGGCGAATCGACGATCTCGCCCTCGAAGGCGATGCAACGCGCTGCATCCGGCGATTGGTAACGCGCCACGGTGACGGGTCCGGTGGCGAGGAGAAACTCCACCATGAGGCCGACCGCGGTGGCCGGGTCGCCATTCTCGAGGATCGAGTGCCTGCGGGCCGAGAACTTCGTGCCCTCGCGCAGCCATCGCAGGGGCGCGGCTCCGCAATGCCAGATGCCGATGCTGTTGCGTGCGGCGCTGGCGGCGGAGAGATCCTGGAGACTGGCGACCGCGCTGCCTTCGGAAACGAGGTTGAGCACGAGGGACGTGAGGGCGCCGGGCATCTCACCTTCCTCCGCGACCGTGAACCCGAGGTCGTTGCAGAGCGCCACCGATCCGTCGATTGCGCAGCCGTAGCAGTCGAACAGGTCCGGCCAGCTCTTGAAGGTCGCCGCGATGTAGCCTTGTTCGTGCGCCATGGCCAGCATCGCGAGTCCGAAACGGTAGGTCTGGTCGATCTGCGCATCGGGGAGGTCGACCCGCGCGCATTGCGGCAGGGATTTCAAGGCCTCGCGCAAGCGTGCAACCTGCGGGTCACTGAAACGCTTTTTCGAAAACTGGAATGCGGCCTCAATGTCGATGCGATCAAAACGCACGCCAAAGCGGCGCATCAGCGCGAGCTCGTCGGCTTCGCCATCGTAGAACGCCGACACCCGCGAGCCCCCGACGTGAAGAATCCTGGCGTGCCGGAGCCTCGCCCCGGCCCGGCTGCTGCGCGCAAAGGTGCGCAGGGCGGGACGCGCCGTGGCGTCGATCGGCGCGTGCAGCCACGCGTAACGCACGCCCAGTCGGGACCACATGCCGAGGATGAAATTCTGGCAGCAGAAGCTGTTGGCCGTATTTCGCTCTGAGGAGGGATCCGGATGCGACCAACTGAATACCGGCACGGGGTGGTCGATCAACCAGCGACCGAGATGCGAGCCGATTTCCCCAGCCGTGTAGGCGGCATGGAAAAACACCAGGCCTGCAATGCCCCGCGCGAGTTCAAGATCCAGAGCCGAGACCAGCGCGGTCGGATCCTCAAAGGGCTCGGGCAGCGCGACGACGTCGATCGGCAGGTCCACAACGGCGGCGCGGACCTGGTCGGCAGCCGCAGCATAACGCCGGCACGCCAGCGGCCACGGAAAATGAATCTTCACGCCGCAGGCGACAACAATCAGCCGCGTTCGTGCGGCGGATGGCGCATACGGAACGATTTCACGTGCGGCGGCGTTGAGCGGTCCGTCGATGGGGAGGGTCACGGGGGAATTCATGGAGAAGGGAGAGTCAGGCAAGCGTGACGACCGTCCGGGTGGCATGGGAACGCATGGCGGCGTCCCAGAGCTCGTGCGAGGCGACCGCCTCCTCCGGCGTCGCACAACCGAATCGCCCTCCAAGAACCCCTGCCCACTCGGCGGCGAAGGCGGCGATCATCTGCTGGAAGCAGTCGGAGAAACCAAATTCGGTGATGCCCGGCGTGACGACCTTGAACGGAGGGCTGTTGCCGAGATCGGTCCTCTGCCACCACTGGTCCTTGTCCCGTCGAAAGGCCCAGAACGTCTTTGGTTCCTTGGTGGAAAACCGGTAGCTCGCCTCGGTGCCCGTCACCTCGAGATACCAGGTGTCGGTCTCCCCCGGGGCAACGCGCTTGACCTCCACCGTGATGGGAACCGGGCTGCCGTCGGCACCCGTGAACTCGCCCGACAGCAGGGCGTTCTCCCAGGTGTCGCACACCGCGGTGCCGCCCCTGCCGTCAGGCCGGTGGGTGACGATCTTCTGAAGTCGCGCATAAAGGTGCGACGGCTTCCAGCCCATGCGCAGCGGCACATGGACGGCGTGCATTCCAAGGTCGTTCATCACGCCCGGCGCACCGCAATACTGCGCCTGGCGTTTCCAGTTGATGGGTTTCGCGGGATCGAGGTCGCTGGCATGGAGGAATCCGCAGCGCACGTCGATCAGGCGGCCGCATTTTCCGGAGCGCACCTCGCTCATGATGCGTTGGGGACCGGGCCAGAAGGGGAACTCCGATGAACAGCGAACGAAGCGCCCGAGCCGCTCCGCCTCGTCGCGGATGCGGCGGGCGGCATCGAGGTCGAGTCCGAACGGCTTCTCGGCCAGCAGGTCCTTCCCGGCGCGCAGCACCTGGAGATAAAGCGCTTCGTGCAGGTGGTGCGGCACGGCCACATAGACCGCGTCGATTTCGGGCGAGGCGAGGAGATGGGCGGCATCGGCGGTCAGGAGCTTCACCGTTGGGATGCGGCGAAACCAGTCGAGGACCGCCGGCTGCAGGTCGCAGACGGCGATGAGTTCCGCGTGGACACCGACGTCCTCAAGATTGCACCAGCGGGCCAGCGCTGATGCGGTTTCCTTGCCCATGAGACCACCGCCAATGATGCCGAGCCGGAGCGTTTTCATGGGGATCAGGCAAGGAATCTGGCGTACGCTGCCTCGGCATTGATGCCCTCGTGCAGAAGTGCCATCAGCGCCCGCGTGATGGCAGCCGGCCTGGGGTGCTGGATGACATTGCGTCCGTAAACGATCCCGGCTGCGCCCTGTGCGAGCAGTTCCCCGGTGCGATTCAGTATTTCCCGGTCGGATACCTTGCCTCCTCCGCGCACAAGCACGGGCACGCCAGCGGCGGTTTCGATCACCTGGTGATAGTCGGCCGTGTGTGTCGTCGGATCGGCCTTGATCACATCCGCTCCCATTTCGACGGCCTGGCGGACGAGGCCGAGGATCTTCTTCAGATCGCCGTCGCTCATGTAGCCGCCCGCCTTCTCGTTGGGCATAAAGACGAGCGGCTCGATCATGAGCGGCATGCCATGACGTTCGCACTCGGGCTTGAGCTTTGCGATGGAGCGCATCGTGTGTTCCGTGAGTTCATCTGCGCCCGGCACACGCAGCAGGTTCACGACAATACAGGCCGCATCGAGCCGCACCGCCGTCTCGACGGCTTCATCCACGGCGAAGGCAAACGACCGCGACGGCAGCGTTCGCCCGTAACAGTTCGCGGGGTCGGATCGCATGACCAGCGCGGGTTTGGGACGCACCGGAAGCGCCTGCAGCAGACGGCTCATGCCGGGGGAGAGCTGGATCGCATCCGGCGCGGCCGCCACGAGGGTCTGCACGGCGCGCGGCAGGTTCTCGATGCCGAGGTGAAACTCCTGCTCGCCGAAGATGCCGTGGTCGACGGCGACATCGAAGCAGCGCTTCGTGGCGGGATTGAAGAGGCGGTTGAGGCGGTATTGGGTGCTCATCTGGATGAAGAAAGGGGAGAGCTCATGCTGAGTCCGGCAACGTGATGCCGGCGGACGCAAAAATTCCTGCGCCAGCAAAGCGGGCGCGGTCGCCAAGATGGCGCTGGATGCGGAGAATCTCATTCCATTTGGCCATGCGCTCGCTGCGGCTGAAGGAACCGACCTTCAACTGGCCGGCATTGGTCGCGACCGCAAGGTGTGCGATGAACGTATCCTCCGTCTCACCCGACCGCGCCGATACCACCGGAAGCCAGCCGGCTTTCTGGGTCCTGCGGATCGCGGCCAGGGTCTCGGTGACGGTGCCGATTTGATTGGGTTTGATCAGAACGGCATTCGCGGCCCTGGCGGCGATGCCACGTTCAATCCGGGCCAGATTGGTCGTGAAGAGGTCGTCTCCGATGAGCTGGCAGCGGTGGCCAATGGCTGCCCGCACCTGCTGCCATCCAGCCCAGTCGTCCTCGGCCATCGGATCCTCGATGGACACGACGGGGTATTTGTTCACCCACCCGATCATCAGTTCGGCGAATTGGGAGGAGGTGAAGCGGCGCTTCTCCAACCCGAGCGTGTAGGATCCGTCGCGAAAAAGATCGGAGGCCGCGATATCGAGCGAAAGACCGACGTCCCTGCCGGGCACATAGCCGGCCCGTTCAATGGCCGCGAGCAGCGCATCGAACACGTCCTCGTTGCGGTTGAACACCGGCCAGTACCCGCCTTCATCCGCAACACCGGCCAGCAGGCCCCGCGCACGCATCACGTCGGCGGCGGCGTGAAATACGCCGTGGGTGATCTCGAGCGCCTCGCCATAGGTGCGCGCGGCGAGAGCGATCACCATGAAATCCTGGATGTCGATGCGGCCCTGCGCATGCTTGCCACCTCCAAAAATCTGGATCTCGGGCAGGGGCAGCAATGTGCCCTGACCTTCTCCGAGCGATTCAAAGAGCGGAATTCCGCGGAGGTTCGCCGCCGCCTGGGCAACCGCAAGGGAAACGCCGAGGATGGCATTGGCCCCGAGCCGCGACTTGCCGGGGGTGCCGTCCAGCGCGACAAGCGCGGCGTCAATGCCGGCTTGATCAATGACCTGACGACCGGCCACGGCGCGCGCGATCTCGCCTTCCACATGGGCGAGTGCGCGGAAAACGGATTTTCCACGGTAGCGGGAATCATCGCCGTCGCGCAGTTCATGCGCCTCGTGGTGGCCGGTGGAGGCACCGGACGGGACAAGGCCGCTGCCGCGCACCCCGTTCGCGAGCGTCACCTCGACTTCCACGGTCGGTTGCCCGCGGCTGTCAAAAATCTGAAGGGCCCGCAAGGAGGCGATTTTCATGCGCGTTCCAGTGCCGCGCTCCAGGCCGCGGTGAATTCAGCGAGGGTTGAAGGCGGAAGCAGCATGTGGCGAAGCGTGAACTGGGTGATGTATTCCCCGTCTTCACGCGAAAGGTATTCGGCCGGGGATTTGCCATGGATACGGGCGAGCATCAAACCAAGCAACAGGCGAACCGTGGTGCGCTCAAGCCCCGGCGTGAATTGACTGCCGAGCGCGGCGATGTAGGCGCCCCAGAAGGCGGGGATGAGGGCAAGAAACGGACCGGCATCCGCATAGTGCACCAGCGCCTTGAGGTGCAGGTGATTCAGCAGGAACGCGGTGTCAAATGCAGGATCCCCGTACCAGGCGACCTCCGCGTCGAGCACGACCAGTCGCTCCGGGGAAACGAGAAGGTTCTTGGGGGAGTAGTCGCCATGCACCAGCGCAAGGCATGTCCCGGCGAGCCGCTCCGCCTCGCCGGTCAGGAAGTCACGCGCTGCGGGCACGCGGGATGCAGTCGTGAGCAGGTAGGGCTCGATGCGCAGGGCATGGAAATTTGCCAGCGTGGAGAACTGTTTCCTTGCCACCGGATCGCCCCAGGAGGCGGCGTGCAGCTTTCCGAGGATGTCCCCCGCCCGCTGGGCGTGAATCGGCGCGGCCTGTCCGCCCAGCAGTTGCTGCTTCCAGTCCGAGAAACCTTCTCCCAGGTATTCCATGGCGAACCAGCCTTCGCTGGCGTCCCCGGCCAGCACGCGCGGAACGGCATCGGGTACGATGCGTGATGCGTATTCAAAATAGGCCTGTTCGACACGGTTGCGGGCGATGTCGGCAAACCAGTCGTCCGCAACCCGCAGTTTGGCGAGCGCGCGTTTGACCACGAAGCGGCGCGTTCCGTCCTGCACCAGAACGATATCGCTCGAGACCCCTCCACGGAGCGGTTGCACACGGACTTTGTCCGTGGAGACGACCTTGGCGGCCCGCAGGCTGGCGATCAGATCGGAGGGAGGCACGTTTGAAGGCTGCATCCTAAATCAAAAAGGCTCGCACCGCATCCGCTCCTGCGGCAGAAAATTCCATTATTTTGACCCGCGGGAACCAACCGTCGATGATGTCATGCGCGTCCACCTCGAGAAGATCCTTACCGGCGAAGGCGAGTCCTTCGCCTGCCGCGAGTTTCGCTGCCGGTCGTTCAACGCACCGTTTCATTTTCACCCGGAGTTCGAACTTACGCTCATCCTGTCCGGATCCGGGCGGCGGTTTGTCGCCGACTCCATCGAGGAATTCCGATCGGGCGACCTGGTCCTGCTCGGACCGAATCTTCCGCATCGCTGGGCGAGCGCGATCGTGCCTGCCGGAGGGCGGATGTCCCATTCCATCGTCCTGCAGTTCCGCCAGGACTGCTTCGGCGGGCGATTCTGGGATATTCCCGAATTCAGGCCCGTCCGGAGGCTGCTCGACCGTTCGGTCCGCGGGCTCTGCTGGGGACAGCGGGTCGCGGCGGACATCGCCGCCCGGATGAAGCGCCTGAGGCTGTTGGAGGGGCCCGAACGGGCGCTTTGCCTGCTTGATATCCTGCACCGCCTGTCACGCAGCTCCGTGCGGAGTCTGGCCTCAAGGAACTGGCGCCTTGATATTGCGGCGCACGATGTGGCGCGGATTGACCGGGTCATCACGTTTGTCGAAGGGAACTTCTCCGATGAGATGCTCAATCTGAGCCAGGCCGCAAGGATTGCGACCCTCACCCCCGGCGCCTTCAGCCGCTTCTTCAAGCGGAGCACCGGCCGCACCTTTGTCAGCTTCGTCAACCGGGTCCGGCTCAACCATGTCTGCCGTTTGCTGGTGGAAACCGGACTCCCGGTTGCGGAGATATGCTTCGCCTGCGGCTACGGCACCATGTCGAATTTCCATCAGCGCTTTCTGCTGGGGAAACGCACCACGCCGCTTGCCTACCGGCGGATGTTTGCAAGCGCGATGAAACAAATCCCTGAAAGATTCGTGATGCCGGAAGAAGGGAAATAGCGGTCGATGCCGGCTCCAGCGCCACGAGTCCGTCAGAAAAGGTGGCGCTTCTGCGGAGTGGCTGCCAAGAATGCGACGGATCCGCGTTGTTTCAAGACCCACGCGTCTGCCTCGTCCGTTTGTCGCGACCTCCCGCCATCGCCCATGTTCTCATTCACCAAACGCCGCCTGCGAATCATGGGGGCCGTTGTCTGCAGCATCGCCCTGGTGGGTTTTTCGCTCTTAGCCTGGGCGTGGACCAAGTTCCGGGCCAGCCTGCCCGTGATTGACGGGACACTGCCCGTTGCAGGGCTGTCCGCCCCGGTGTTGGTCGAACGGGATGCCCTCGGCGTGCCGACGCTGCGTGGCGCCAATCGCCACGATCTGGCGCGGGCGATGGGTTACGTTCATGGGCAGGATCGTTTCTTCCAGATGGACCTGTCCCGGAGGCGCGCGGCCGGGGAACTCGCTGAACTTTTCGGCCCCGCCGCCCTTCCGCTCGACCAAGGTGCGCGGTTGCACGAGCTGCGTTCGTTGTCCACCCGGATTCTTTCGCAGTTGTCGCCGGTTGAGCGCCAGTTGATCGATGCGTATGCGGCCGGCGTCAATGCGGCCCTGCAGGGCTTTGACGATCGTCCCTGGGAATACCTGGCGTTGCGGACCGAACCCCGGCCCTGGCGGGCCGAGGATACCATTCTTTGCGTCTATGCCATGGCGTTCGACCTGCAGGACGAAACAGGCACCTATGAACGAACGCTGATGATCCTGCGCCACCAGCTCGGCAGCGCCGGTCTCGCGTTCTTTGCGCCGGCGGTCGGTCCGGCCGATGCCGCGCTGGACGGATCCTCCGCGCCGCTGCCGATGCCTCCGGGGCCTCGCATCATCGACTTGCGCGGACTGAGAACGATGCCGGACAAGGCAACGGTTTTTCTTTCCCCCGATTCCGCAGCAGATCGCCTGGCTTACGAGGACCCGCCCAACCCCGAGTTCCGATCCGGTTCGAACAGCTTCGGCATGGCCGGCCCGGCTGCCGGTGGAGCCGCCACGGTGGAGAACGACATGCATCTCACGCTGGGCGTTCCGGGCATCTGGTATCGGACGAGACTGCAGTGGACGGATCCTGGCGACGCCGCGACATCCCACGACGTCACGGGCGTGACACTTCCGGGCGTTCCCGCTGTGGTTGTCGGCAGCAACGGATCCATCGCCTGGGGCTTTACCAACAGCTACGTCGACTCTGGTGATTTGGTGCAGGTGCAGACGGATGATGTCACGCCGGACATGCTCTACGTCAACGACGGCAAAGTTCTGGATTTTGAGGTCCGAACCCAGAAGATCCGCGTCAAGGGTGAACCGGATTTTGAACTGACGACCCGGTGGACGATCTGGGGACCCATCGTGGGCGAAAACGCGGTCAAGCGCCCCCTCGCCTTCAAGTGGCTGCTGCGGGAGCCCGGGACCATCAACCTCGGGCTGATGCGCCTCGAGACTGCCCGGACCGTGGACGAGGCGCTTGCCGTCGCCCACGCGGCCGGCATGCCCGCACTCAATCTTCTGGTCGCGGACCGATCCGGTGCGCTGGCCTGGACGATCGCAGGTCGGCTGCCGCGACGCGTCGGACATGACGGACGGATGCCCATCTCCTGGGCTTACGGGGATCGTGGATGGGATGGCCTTTTGCCTCCGGATGAGGTGCCGGTCGTCCGCGCACCGCCCGGCGGCGTCCTCTGGTCCGCCAACCAACGCCCGCTAGGCGGAGAGGCGCTCGAACTCCTGGGCGATGGCGGCTACAACACGGATGCCCGTGCCGCACGGCTGCGCGACCGGGCCCAAGCTCTCGCAAAGGAAGGCACCGGCAAGGCGCTCACCTCCGCTGATTTTCTAGCGGTGGCACTCGACGATCGCGCTGAATTTCTCGATCGCTGGCAGCAAAAGCTGCTGGCGGTGTTGGCCCCCAACGCTCTTGCCGGGCATCCGGATCGTGCCACCATCCGCACGTTGGTCAAACGGTGGGACGGGCGGGCCACCATTGACAGCGTGAGCTATCGCCTGGTCCGAACCTGGCGTCAACGGGTCGCCTCCCGCGTGATGAATCCCATCTTTGCCTCCTGCCGGGAGATTTGGGATGAATTCAATTTCCGCGCCCTGCCCTACGAACACCCCCTGTGGGCACTGCTGGAACAGAAGCCGATGCATCTGCTTTCCCGTGATTACACGTCGTGGGAGGATCTCATGCTTGCCGCGGTCGACGATGTCGCGGCCGCGGTGAGAAAATCCGGCACCTCGCTCGAGGAGGCGACTTGGGGGAAGTACAATACCGTCACGCTTCGCCATCCGTTCAGCCGCAGTCTGCCCGGTTTCCTTGCCAAATATCTCGACATGCCCGCGCAGGAGCTGCCCGGCGATTTGGGTATGCCACGGGTGCAGACCCGAACCGACGGGGCCAGCGAGCGCATGGTAATTTCTCCCGGTAACGAGAAGAACGGGATCTTCCACATGCCCGCCGGCCAGTCGGGACATCCGCTGTCGCCTTATTATCGCGCCGGGCATCA
>CAZOXB010000102.1:0-13690 GCA_964583635.1 uncultured Opitutaceae bacterium
CCCGCGGCGTCCTTCACGCCGAGACAAAGCAGGTCCACCAGGAACATGCCGAAATCGGCCGAACCGTCTCCGCGATACCGGACCACCACCACATGGGCGACTCCCAGTTCCTGCCATCCCGGTTTTACGTAGGCTTCGTAACGCGTCATGCGCACAATGATCCCGACGACCCACGCCCGAGGGAAGCGAATTCCGTCGTGCGACTGCCCGGCCGACGGATCGACGGATGCCCGCTCTTCTTCGTCGCCCTTTGCGCCCGGGCGAAATGCGCTGCCCGCATGCCGCCACCCGCATTCCGCCGGAGCTCCCGGCTGGACGGCGCACAGGAAGGTGTGGCGGAGGAGTTTCACACGAAGCCGCGAAGCAGCAAAGGAATGCGGTGTAGGGCTGAAATGTTCGGACGGAGATGCCGCCGGGCGACGGGGAAGACACCGCGGATTTTGGCCGTCAACAATTTCTGCGGAAAAGGGGCAGCCGTGGTGCCATATGATTGCAGAGGCCGGCTGACAATCGCATTGAATCATATCGGGTCGCGATATTTGTTTGTCGCTTTCACGCATGCCGACCACCTCCGCCGCTTCGGGCACCGTCCACGCTCCCGACCGCCTTTCCGATTTCAGCACCAACCGGCGCGTGCTGCTGCTCTGCGCGCTGGCCGCCCCGATCGGCGCAATCGGCGCCCTTGTCGCGAAAGTCCTCCTCTGGCTGATCGCTGTCTTCACGAACGCCGCCTTCTTCCTGCGGTTCTCCAGCGAACCTGTCGTGCTCCAGGGGCACGCCTTCGGCTGGTGGGGCGTCGCCGTGCCGGTCCTTGGCGGACTCATCATCGGCCTGATGGCCCGCTACGGCTCCGAGAAGATCCGCGGTCACGGCATTCCCGAGGCTCTTGAGGCCATTCTCCTCAGCCGCAGCCTGATCAATCCGAAGGTTGCCGTGTTGAAACCCATTTCGTCCGCCGTCTCCATCGGCACGGGCGGTCCGTTCGGCGCCGAGGGACCGATCATCATGACCGGCGGGGCCTTCGGCTCCATGTTCGCGCAATTGTTCCACCTGACGGCGGCCGAGCGCAAGACGCTGCTGGTCGCCGGTGCGGCCGCCGGCATGGCCGCGGTGTTCGCGACGCCCATTGCGGCGGTGCTGCTGGCGGTGGAACTCCTGCTCTTCGAATGGAAGCCCCGCAGCTTCATCCCCGTCGCCGTCGCCGCGGTCGTGGCGTCCATGGTGCGTGTGCCGCTGCTGGGCGACGGGCCGATCTTCCCGGTGGCCTTGCATGACCAGCTCGGCGCCGCCGCGCTGGGGCTGGCCGTGGTCGTGGGCGTTGCGGCGGGGCTTTTTTCGGGCGCGTTGACGGCGCTCGTCTACGCCTGCGAGGATCTCTTTGCACGACTGCCGCTCCACTGGATGTGGTGGCCGGCAATCGGCGGACTGGCGATCGGGCTCGGCGGACTGGCCGATTCGCGCGTGCTCGGCGTCGGCTACGAGACGATCCACAGCCTGATGCGCGGCGAGTTGCTGGCCGGGGCGCTCATCAGCCTGCTCGTGGCGAAGGGACTCGTCTGGGCGATCGCACTCGGCTCCGGCACTTCCGGCGGCGTGCTCGCACCGCTCCTCATGATGGGCGGTGCGGTCGGCGCCCTGCTCGGCCTGGTCACCGGAGTCGGCGATCCCGGCTTGTGGGCCATGGTCGGCATGGCCTCCATCATGGGCGGCACCATGCGCTCGCCGCTCACGGGCATGATCTTCATCCTCGAACTGACCCACGATCTCAACAGCCTGCCGGCACTGATGATCGGCAGCGTCTCGGCACTTTGCGTGACCGTGCTTCTGCTGCGTCGTTCCATCCTCACCGAAAAACTCGCCCGCCGGGGACAGCACATCGCCCGCGAATACAGCGTGGACGTCTTCGAACTCATGCGCGTCGGCGATGTCATGGACCGCCGCCCGCCCATCGTGCCCGCCGGCACCACCGTGGCAGTGCTCGCCGACCGGATTGCCCGCGGCGATCCCGCGGTTGCCGGCCGCCAAGGCACGCTCGTGGTCGATGACTCGGGCGCGCTCGCGGGCATCATCACCCGCAGCGATCTCATGGACGTCCTTCAGGCCGGCAATGCCGACCGCACCTCGGTGCTTGACGCCGGCAGCACCGACCTCGTCGTCACCCACGCCGACGCGACGCTGCAGGACGCCATCGCCCTCATGCTCAAGCGCGAAATCGGCCGGTTGCCGGTCGTCGACCGCGACAACCCGCGGTCGATTGTCGGCTATCTCGGCCGCGCGGACATCCTCGCCGCCCGGCTCCGGCGGCAGGAGGAGGAGGAGAAGCGCGAGCGCGGTAAGATCTCGGCTTCATAGCCCGACTCAATCGCGTGCCTCGGCACCGTTTCGGCGAGCGTGCCGCCGCGCCACAAACCGACGCCCCCTTGCCTACAGCACACGCAGGCCGGCGTTGTCGGTGGCGAGCACCCGCGCTTCTGAAGTCACGCCCACTGCGGTAAACGCTGCGCTCATGGCTGCGGCAACGGCGGACGCCGCCGGCGCCTCGGCCACACACAGCACGCTCGATCCGCTGCCACTCAGCCAGCCGGTGAGCGCCCCCGCGCGAATGCCCGCGGCAATCGCCTCGCCGCCGCCGCGAATGCCCGGCAGCCGGTAGGGTTCATGCATGAAATCGGAAACCGCATGGCGCAACTCCCCGTACCGACGCGACGCAATCGCCGCCACGAGGTAGGTGGCGCTGTTGATGCTCTTCACCGCGTCAAAATAGGGCAATGTCGCAGGCAGGACCCCGCGTGACACCTTGGTCAGAAGTTCGACCGAGGGCGACACTGTCACAAACTTGAGGTCGGCGGGCAGCTCAAAGCGGATCGTGCCCAAATATTTTCCCGTCGCCGGATCACAGCGCGAGACACAGAAACCGCCGAGGATCCCCGCACTGGCGTTGTCGGGATGTCCTTCGAGGGCCGTGGCTATCTCCACCAGTCGATGCGGCGGCAGATGCGTCGCCAGCAGCGCGTCGAGGCCGGCCAAAACTCCGGCAATGATCGTGATGCTGGAGCCCAGTCCGCGCGCGGAAGGAACCTCACCCTCGATCCGGTAGGAGAATCCGACAGGCTCGCATCCCACCGCCGAGAAAAATGCGGCGGCAGTCTCGGTCACCATCGTGAGCCCATGGGCATCGGACGGTCGCTCCGCGGAGGGCGTTGTGCCTGGAATGCGCGTCAGGGTCACCCGGTTGTAGAGCGTGAATGCGATGCCCAGGGTATCGAAGCCGGCCCCGCAATTGGAGGTGCTGGCGGGTACCTGGACCGTAACGGAGGTGCGACTCATCAGCGGCGGAATTTGAACGCTTTCTTCATCTCGAGATCCTCGGCCTTCTTCTTGAGATCGTCGCGTTTGTCGAAGAGTTTTTTCGGGTTGCACAGGGCCACCTCGACCTTGACGAGGGCGTCCTTGAAATACATGCGCAGGGGAATGAGGGATTGTCCGCCAGCCTCCAGGGCCTGCCCGATCTTGCGGATCTGATGGCGGTGCAGGAGGAGTTTGCGGGTTCGCCGGGCGTCGTGGTTGAACCGGTTGCCAAAGGCGTACTCCTCGATGTGGGCGCCATGCAGCCAGAGTTCACCCTTCTCGAGCCGCCCGAAGGCGTCGTTGATCTGGGCGCGGCCGGCACGAATCGACTTCACCTCGGTCCCCCGCAGCTGCAGCCCCGCCTCGAAGCGCTCGATGACAGTGTAGTCACGATGCGCCTTGGAGTTGCGGATCTCGGTGAAACGAGCCGCAGCGGAGGACTTTTTCTTTTCGGCGGACACAGTGAGAGAGGTGGAAGGCGACAAAAAAGCGGCACCGCCAGTGGCAGGGCCGCCTGAAATTCAGATTGCGTGGGAACGGGACGGAAATTGCGAACGCTCAGGCAGCAGGTGCGTTCGCCAGCTCAAAGCTGATCTTGCCCTCAATGATTTCACGCAGGGCGATGTCTTCGGGGGAGAGTTTCTCAAGGGATTCGACCAGGGGTCGGTTGCCACGTTTCAGCTGTTTTACCCGACGGGACACCACGTTGATCAGAATATTGGGATCTGAGATGATGCCTTGGGCTTCTTTGATATAGTCGTCTCTCATGGGTGAAGTGCGGAAAGGAATCGCCGAAAACCGACGATTACACGCCCCGACGGCCCGATCGTCAAGGGAATCTTGTCCTGAATGCACCCGTTTTGCCGGATATTCCCGATGGCACAAACGTTCGCGACTGCCAGCCGTAGTCGTTGCGTATCCGCATGATCCGCCCCTCCGATCCCAGAGCGGCCCCGATCCCCACATGCGATTGCCGGTGATGCGATTCCGACCGCGAGGGCATCTCGCCATCGGTCGCATCGACGCAGGTGCTTCGGGATTGTCCGGCAACGGCCATGGCTTGCCGGTGCCTGGCCATCGCGGGGATTCCGTGCAGGTGGGGCCAAATTCCGCTCGCGCCAAAGACGGTCCCGCCACGGTGCGGTACAGTTTCCGGGGTTCCCTATGCCACGCATCCTCATTGCCGAATGCAAGCAGGAGGTCTCGACCTTCAATCCGCACCGGAGCCGTTATGACGATTTTGTGGTGCGGCGAGGGGCGGAATTGCTGCGTTATCATCGGCAGGTTCGCAACGAAGTCGGCGGGGCATTGTCCGTGCTGGAGGCGCGGAAAGGCATGGAGATCGTGCCGGCCTGCAGTGCGATAGCGATGACCTCCGGCGGCACGCTGGAGGCCGAGGCATGGCGACGGCTCGCACGGAAACTCCTCGAGACCATCCGCTCGGCGGGGGGGGCGGTGGACGGCGCATATTTCTGCATGCATGGCGCCATGGCGTCGGAGGACGAGCCTGATCCCGAGGGGCATCTGCTGGCGGAGACGCGGCGGCTTCTGGGCGACGGTGTTCCTATGGTGGTTTCGATGGATCTTCATGGTGTACCCACCGACCGGATGCTCGAACACGCCGACGCCATCGTGGCTTATCACACCTACCCGCACATCGATTTTTTCAGCACCGGGGAGCGCAGCGCGCGGCTGCTGCTTCGCCTGCTCGCCGGCAAGGTTCGTCCGGTGACGGCGAGGGTGTCGATTCCAGCGCTGGTGCGAGGCAAGGAATTGATCACGGCGACGGGAAAATTCGGGCTTTGCACCCGGCGGGCCGCTGAGATTGAAGCGGAACCAGGCGGCCTGTCGGCGGGAGTGTTCATTGGAAACCCCTTCACCGATGTACCGGAATTGCAAACCTACGCGTTTGTCACGACCAATGGAGACTCCGCGCGCGCGGAGCGCGAGGCTCTGGCGTTGGCGAAGAAATTCTGGAAGCATCATGACCGGATGCAGGTGCCCTTGGTGAGCCTCGCGGAGATGACCCGGATTGCGGCGACGGCACCGGCGACCGTGGGTCTCGTCGACGCCGCCGACGCGACGAGTTCGGGAGCATCGGGTGACAGCAACGCCATCCTGCGCGCCCTCCGGCGAGCCGGCCACCGGCGCAGCGTGCTGGCTCCGGTGGTGGATGCGCGGGCCGTCGCGGCGGCATTTGTCGCCGGCGTGGGCGGCAGGATTACCGTGCCGGTTGGCGGAACCCTTGATCCCGCGCGATTCACGCCACTGGAGTTCAGCGGCCGGGTGCGACTGCTGGCGGACCGCCCGTTTCGAAGCGAATCGTTCGGCGAGGAGTGGTACGCCGGGCCCGTTGCCGTGCTTGAGGCAGGGCAGGTCACCCTGGTGATCGCATCAAAGGCGGTGAATCTCTACGACCGGTCATTCTTCCGGGCCCACGGCCAGGAGCCCGGAAACTTCGATGCGGTGGTGATCAAGTCGCCCTACTGCCAGGAGCACATGTTTGCGGCATGGTGCTCGCGCATGGTCGACGTGGATGCGCCCGGGGCAACCAGCGCCAATCTGCGGAGCCTCGGGCATGTGCGGTGTCCCCGGCCGATCTTTCCGCTCGACCGCGATGTGGCGTTTTCGCCCAGCGCCCGGCTTTTCTCGCGCAGGCATGCCCGCCGGCGCACGTTGAGGAAAAACCCTTCATGAAAATCCGAAAAATCACCTGCGCCGGTCTTCGGGGCCGGACGCCGGAAGGAGGCTGGAGCAATGAGCTGCGGCCTGAGGACTGCGTGCACACGCTGCTCGCCGTGCACACCGATGCGGGACCGGTCGGCATCGGCAGTGTCTTCACGAACGACGCGCTGGTGCGCGCCTCCCTCGATGTCATGGAGCCTCTCTGGCGCGGGGAAAACGCGCTTGAGCCGGAGCGCGTGAGCGAGAAGCTGCGCCAAAACACATTCTGGCTCGGCCGGGGCGGATCCCTCACGCACACGATCAGCGGCATCGACATTGCACTCTGGGATCTGCTCGGCCAAGCCACCGGTCAGCCGGTGGGACGCCTGCTGGGTGGGCGCTATAGGGACCGGGTTCGGCCCTATGCATCGATCCTGATGGACGAGCCCGAACGGCTTCGCGACCGCCTCCTCGAGATCAAGGCGCAGGGATTCCGGGCGTTCAAGATAGGCTGGGGCCCGTTTGGCCGGCGCAGTGCATCAACGGACGAAGCGATCGTGGCCGCTGCCCGGGAGGCGGTCGGCACGGATTCGCAGCTCATGGTCGATGCCGGCGCCAGCGATGCATTCTGGAACAACGGCTACAAATGGGCCCTGCGCACGGCCGGCATGCTGGCCGATCACGGCGTTGCCTGGTTTGAGGAGCCGCTGCCGCCCGACGCAATCACCGACTATGCCCACTTGCGCGAGCACGCGCTGATGCCGGTGGCCGGCGGTGAGGTGCAGACGCGGCGACAGGCATTCGATCCGTGGTTCGCAGCCCGCGCCCTGGATATCGTGCAGCCCGATGCGACAAAGGTCGGCGGGCTCAGTGAAGCCCGGAGAATCGGATGGGCGGCGGAGGCACACGGCGTGCGTCTGATTCCACACGGTTGGAACACGGCGGTCGGACTGGCCGCGGACCTTCAACTGGTGTCGGCGCTTCCCGGATCCGGTTTCGTCGAATACCTGACCGGCAGCCCGTTTGTTGACGAGATCGTTGCGGGAGGCTGGCAGCTGGATGCACATGGCATGCTGCCGATTCCGGACCGGCCGGGCCTGGGTATCTCGCTCGATCCGGACGCGGTGGCTGCACTGAGCGGAGGGTCAAGGTTGATCGATTGATTGGGGAGCATGGGGATCCATGAACAGGAGCGCCGACGCCCACGCATCGCCCAGCCGCGTCCGACACCGGGTTGTGGTGCTGGCAGTGACCCTGGCAGGCATCACTTATGTGGATCGCGTCTGCATCGCACAGGCAGCTCCGCGCATCCAGGAAGATCTGGGACTCAGCGCTTCGCAGTTGGGATTGGCTTTCTCTGCGTTCGCGCTGGCTTACGGATTGTTTGAGATTCCCGGTGGATGGCTTGGCGATCGTATCGGGCCGCGCAAGGTCCTGATGCGCATCGTGGTCGCGTGGTCGGCGTTCACGGCCGCGACGGGCTTCGCCTGGAACACGGTCTCCCTGGTGACCGTTCGCTTTCTGTTCGGCGTGGGCGAGGCGGGATGTTTTCCAAATCTCACACGCGCATTTTTGAACTGGTTGCCGGCCGGGGAGCGGACGCGGGCCCAGGCTGTGATGTGGCTGAGTGCACGCTGGGCCGGCGCGCTGACGCCCCTGCTGGTGATCTGGGTGATGACGTGGTTGTCGTGGCGGCACACCTTCGTCCTTTTCGGACTGCTCGGAGTGGTGTGGGCGGTCTGGTTTCACCGGGTATTTCGCGACCGCCCGCGGGAGCATCCGGGAGTGAACGCAGCGGAACTGGCGCTGATTGAGAGTGGAGGAGTCCCGGAGTCCAATCCCACATCGGTGCCGTGGCGCCGTCTGCTTGGATCGCGCACCATAAGGCTGCTTTGGGTGCAATATTTCTGCCTGGCGTACAGTTGGACGTTCTATGTGACCTGGCTGCCCACGTATCTGAAGGAGACCGTCGGGGTGGATCTCAGGAAGAACCCGCTGATGACGACTCTGGCGGATTCCCTTGGAGACTGGATGTCACCGGGAACCGTTCACCAGGTCGTCGTCGCTGCGTTTGCCGGCGTGCCGCTGTTTGTCGGAGGATTGGGCTGCCTCACGGCCGGATTTGTCGCGCCGCGGCTGGCGCGGCGTCTGCGGGGCGTGGCGGTGGCGCGGCGAGTGCTGGCATCGATCGGATTCTCGGGGGCCGCGGTGTTGCTGGTGGGTTCATTTTATGTGACCCACCCCTTGCTGGCGATCCTCATGATGGGCCTCGCCAGCTTCTGCAATGACCTGACGATGCCCGGAAGCTGGAGCACCTGCATGGATGTTGGCGGCCGGTTCGCCGGCACCGTTTCAGGCAGCATGAACATGATGAGTGCGTTTGGTGCCGCGATATCGCCGCTGGTGATTGGCTTCCTGCTCGATCAAACCGGCCGGCAGTGGGCTCTGACATTCTGGATTTCCGGCTGCATCTACGCCTTGGGAGGCCTGTGCTGGTGGTGGCTGGATCCGGTAACGCCTTTGCAGATGACAAACGCCGCCGTAGTGTCAGCGGAGAACACATCGCCATGAATGCCAGAAGAAATGCAATCCTGCTGGGGCTGCTTGCAACGATTCCCGTGCAGGCAGCGTTGAACCTACCACGCATCGACGGTGCGAAGCCTCGCAACATCGTGTTCATCCTGACCGATGACCATCGGGCCGACGCACTGGGCTTTCTCGGCCATCCGGTGCTTCAGACACCCAATCTCGACCGCTTGGCCCGCGGCGGCGTCCACTGCGCCAATGCCCTCGCGACGACCTCACTTTGCTCTCCGAGCCGCGCATCCATCCTGACCGGGCTTTACGCGCACAATCACCGGGTCATCGACAACTACAATCCCGTTGATCCCAGCCTCATTTTCTTTCCCCAGTACCTGCAGGCGGCGGGATACGAGACCGCGTTCATCGGCAAGTGGCACATGGGAGGCGAGGACGACAGCCCGCAGCGCGGTTTCGATCACTGGGTGAGCTTCAAGGGACAAGGCACTTACTGGGCCGATGGCCGTGGCGTCACCCGGCACGTGCCGCAGACACAAAGCGGCGGTTTCAACGTCGACGGCCGGCGCGTGCCTCAGAAGGGCTATATCACGGATGAGTTGACTGACTATGCTCTGGACTGGCTGGAGAAGCGAAGCGGAGAGAAGCCTTTCCTGCTCTATCTAAGCCACAAGGCAGTGCATTCGGATTTCGTCGCCGCCGACCGGCACCTCGGTCGCTACCGCAACGCAACGATCCCGTTGCCGGAAACGGCAGCGCCGGCGACACCGGAGCAGGACAAGCCACGTTGGGTTCAAGACCAGCGCAACAGCCGTCATGGAATAGAATTCGGCTACAACGTGCCCGATTACACGGTGGAGAAGTACGCACGCCGATATTTCGAAACCCTGCTGGCGGTCGACGATGGCGTGGGGCGGGTGCTCGACTGGCTGGATCGTCGTGGCATGATGGATTCCACGCTGGTCGTCTATATGGGCGACAACGGATTTCACTTTGGCGAGCACGGCCTGATCGACAAGCGCACGGCCTACGAGGACTCGATCAAGGTGCCGCTGTTGCTGCACTGTCCCGACGTTTTCCCGGCGGGAACGAGAATCGACGCCATGGTCGCCAACATCGACATTGCCCCGACGCTCCTCGAGTTCGCGGGGCTGGTTCCGCCCGGTCACATGGACGGGCGCAGCTTCCTGCCCCTGGCGAAAGGGCTCCGGCCACCGTGGCGCGATTACCTGCTCTATGAATACTTTTGGGAGTGGAACGCTCCCTACACGCCAACGCTGCTCGCCCTGCGCGGAAGCCGCTACAAATACATCCACCCGCACGGAGTCTGGGATCTGGACGAGCTCTACGATCTCGAAGCCGACCCGTTGGAGAAACAGAATCTGATCAACCAGCCCGGCTACCAGACGATGGCCGCCGATCTCAACCGACGGCTGTTCGACATGCTGGAAGCGACGGGCGCACGGGAACTCCCCCTGCGCCGGAATCTCGGCAGCCAGTACCCCCGCCGCCGGTCGGACCGGAGTCCGGCGTCACCCTTTCCGCCCGCATGGATGGAGGAGGTGCCATGAACGCTGCCAGGATACTCCGAGTCTTCCTCACCGGAATGTTCCTGGGCGCCACCGCCCGCGCGGCGGAGGGTGTGCGTTGGGTTGAATGGAACGGCGACGCGGATTGTCTTGAACTGGACAACGCGACGCCCCGGGTGCTGCTGAGTCCACACCGCGGAGGCGGGGTTCTCGGCTGCCGCCTGGCATCCTCGATTCCCGTGTTGCCATGAAGGTCAACGGTTCGACACGCCGGCGGTTCCTGTCATCCACTGGAACCTTTGTCCTTGCAGCGGGATTCCAAATCCTGCCGCGCCGGCTGTTGGGAGGCCCTGGACATACGCCGCCGAGCGAAACGCTCAACGTCGCGTTGGTGGGAGCGGGTGGGCGCGGCATGCAGAACGCGGGCTTCCTGCTGGCGGAAAAGGATGTGCGGCTTGTTGCCGTAGCCGACCCGGCGGAGCATTTCAGCCTGGAGCACACCTATTACAAGGGCTTCGGAGGCAGACAGGCGGCGCGGACGATGATCGACGAGCACGCGGCCCGGTCGGGGCAAGGCGGCCGCTGCGCAACGCATGCAGATTTCCGCGTCTTGCTCGAGCGGGAGAGCGGCGTTGACGCGGTGGTCTGCTCCACGCCCGATCATCTGCACGCCGGCGTTTCGATCCTCGCCATGCGCGCCGGCAAGCACGTCTACTGCGAGAAGCCGCTGACCCACAACCTCCGCGAGGCGAGACTGGTGGCTCGCGTCGCCCGAGAGACCCGGGTGGCGACGCAGATGGGCAATCACGGCCACTCAACAAACGGCATTCGCGAAACCGTCGAGCACCTGCGCGCCGGTACCATCGGAACCGTGCGGAAGGTGCATGTCTGGTCCCCCGCGCGCCGGGTAAACCCTGGCCTGATCGCGGCGCCGACCTCCGCCCCGCCGGTGCCGCCCGGTCTGGATTGGGACCTGTGGCTGGGCCCGCGGACGCCACGACCCTACCATCCCGCCTATCATCCGATGGGCTGGCGCGATTTCTGGGCCTTCGGCGGCGCCGGACTGGGCGACATGGGATGCCATGACCTGGATGCGGCGGCGTGGGGCCTCGATCTTTATGAGCCGTCGGCGATCGAAGGATTCGGGGCCGGCGCGATGGACTCCGAGATCGCTCCGCAGGCCACGATGGTTTACTTCGATTTCCCCGCGCGGGCCGGGCGGCCGGCCCTGACACTCACATGGCAGGACAACGGGCTGCGTCCTCAGGCGCAACCGGTGCTGGAGGGATTCACGCTGCCACCCCGGGGCGTCTTGTTTCTCGGGGAGAAGGGCGCGATCGAATGCGACGGTGCCGGCGGCCCACCACGGATCTTCCCGCGTGACCTGAGGATGAGCGTGTCGCCACCACCGCCGTCAATTCCAAGGGTTCCCGGCCATCACCGGGACTGGCTCAATGCGTGTAAAGGCGGACCGGCTGCAAGCAGCGCGTTCGTGCATGCCGCGCGTCTGACCGAACTCGTGCTATTGGGCGTGCTCGCCGTCCGGGTGCGGCAGCGGATCGAGTGGAACGCGGAGGAAATGCGGACACAACCTGGCGTGCCCGGCGCGGAGGAAATCCTGCACGGCAGCTATCGGCCCGGCTGGGAGGTGACCTGATTCCGCCGTCAACCCCTCGGGTGATTCCAAATTGAACTGGCGGGCTCGGGATGACTGATGCCGTCAAAGGTCACGACTTGCCTTCTTCCTTATCACCTCAAATCGGAAGATTTCCGATCGGTGCATCCGCGGAAAACAGCATCTCCGTCTTTGACCGCAGAAATCGAGTCATACGAAACCATGAACTCCTGCCGCCAGGAGGGGCGCGAAAAAGAGGAAGGTCATCCCAAAACCAAGGAGGCCTCCCTGCCTTGGATCCAGATCGGCAAGCAACCGCTTCCAGGAAAACCCGAAGTAGAAACGTCCGAGACCGAAATCAAACGCGAGCATCAAAACGAGCCAAAGCCCTCCGATGACCAGGCAATCGCGACTGCTGTCCACGCCGATCCAACGAACCGTGCCCAAGGCGATCAAGAAAATGATGAGCGATCCTGAAAGCACGGAAACCCGCCGTGCGCGCTTGTCGCCGAGATGTCGGTTGAGCAGCCGAACCCGGATGATGCCGTGCACGGTCTCCGCCACGGCGATCACCAGCCAGACAAGCGTCGCGCGGAATATCATGGGACAATTTCCGGCAGATTCCTGGGATTCGCAGGTGAGGCGCTGGAACGTGACGCACGGACAGGCTGCCTTGACAACGTTGCCTGTGGCCACATCCGGACGCCAGGTTGAAACACGCTTCTGCTCAGCGGGGTAGCGATGGTCGGGATTGTGAGCGGTGATATGTTGCAATTTCTCCACATACGGCGTGGCGGCAAGCCAGCAGACCGTGAGCGTGGCCGGGGCTCCGAGTTCGGCGGCGGACGGATTGCTGACAGGCGTTCAACTCTCCTGATGCGATGTTTCATCACGCGAGCCGGTTGCGGAACAGCCATGCGGCGAGCGGCAGCGTGATGGCGCCCACCATCAGCAAGGGTATGAAATTGGACGCCACGTCGCGGAATCCGGCTCCTTCCAGATAGACGCGACGCACCGTATCAATGCCGAAGCGGAGTGGATTGGCATAGGTGGCGATCTGCAGAATCGTGGGCATGTTGCGCACGGGGGTGAGCAGGCCGGAGAGCAGCATCAGGGGCATGATGAGCATGAAGGCGTAAAGCATCGCCTGCTGCATGTTCAATGCCACCGCCGAGATCGACAGGCCAATGCCGACCGAGGCCACGGAGAAGGTGAACAATCCGACGTAGAGCAGCCAGATGGAGCCGATCATGGGGACTTGAAACCAGAACAGGGTGATCAGGAAAATGATCGTGGATTGGAGAAGTCCGACCAAGATGGACGGCAGCGCCTTGCCGATCAGGATTTGCAGCGGGGTCAGCGGCGTCACCAGTAGCTGGTCGAAGGTGCCTTGTTCTCTTTCCCGGGCCACTGATAGTGCCGCCAACAAGAGCGTCTGCAACATACTGATCCCGGCGATCAGGCCGGGCATGAGGTTCCAGCGGGATTCGAGATTCGGATTGAACCACGCGCGGCGCACCACGGCCATGGATGGCGTGCTGCCCGCCGACTGGTTGTAGGCCGCGACGATGGACGAGACATAGGCTGCCGCCAACCCGGCGGTGGACGAATTGCGTCCATCAAGGATTACTTGCAAGGGGGCCTGCTGGCCGGAGGAGAGGCGGGTCTCGAAATCGGAGGGAATTCCGAGGACAAGGAGCGGGTCGCCGCAGTCGATCGTCCCGGCGATCTGGTCCGACGAAGTGAGCGTCGCCACGCGATGGAAAACTCCGGTGCCGTCCAGCCGGGACAGCAGTTCCGTGGAGGCGGCTCCCCGGCTCTGGTCGAGCAGGGCGTAGGGGACGTGGGTGAGGTCGTAGGTCGCCCCGTAGCCGTAGAGCAGTGCCTGCATGAGCGCGGGCGCGATGAGAAGCGTTCGGCTCGAACGGTCTTTCAGGATGGTCAGCAGTTCCTTGCGGAACAGCGCCATGATCTTCGCGAATGAGTCCACTAGGTT
>CAZOXB010000103.1:0-13654 GCA_964583635.1 uncultured Opitutaceae bacterium
TGCGGCGCAGGGTGTCGTTGTCCACGTTCACGAGCAGCGCGCTCTCCCACTTGCGCGCAAGCGGCGTGGCCGAGGTGCCGGCCATCGCGATGTCGAGGATGACCGTCTTGAATGCCTCCCAAAGCTTGTTCTGGTGCCGGTGGCGAATTCGGTTATGCTCCCCCATCATGAATACCGCGCTTATCTCCCGCTATCGGATCTCGTTGGGTCTGTTCCTTCTCGGGCTTGTGTTCAGCGGCCTCACCGCATTTCCCCTCCTCACGGAAATCCATCTCCTGGCCTCGATGATGGGCATCGACAACGTGGCAAACTACGACGCCTATTCCGGGTGGGCGCACTGGATCGCCTATGTTCAGCACGGCCTGGACGAGACCTATGCGCGGTTCCCGTTCTTTGGCTACGGCACCGACTGGCTTGCCTTCGGTCACCTCGCGAGCGCGGCATTCTTCATCCGACCGCTGATGAAGCCCGGGGACAGCGACTGGGTGCTTCGCACGGGGCTGTGCATCTGCGCCGCGGTGATTCCGGCCGCGCTCATCGCCGGGCAGGTCCGCGGCATCCCTTTTTCGTGGAGGCTGGTGGACGCCGGATTCGGCGTCTTCGGCTCGATCCCGCTTCTCTACTGTCTGCACCTCACCCGTCGGATGCGGACCGCCTGACTTCAATTTCCTTCGATGCCGTTGTGGTCGGCAGCGACCGCAATCCGGACGGCCAAGCCATAGGGCAAAGCTGTAGGGTCCGGGTTGAATTCATGGGGCGGGATCGCAATCCTTGTCGCTGCCACCCCGTCTCTTTCCTGGATTCGCCGCGAGCTCTTCCCCCCGGATCTATTCCAGCCGGAAGCCGTCGGTCGGGTCGTAGGTTAGCACATGGAGATGACGCGGACGGGCATCGATCCGGCCCTGCCAGCGCTGGGGTCCGGATGAACCTTCGCCGTAGACTTCGACGGTCACATCATGCGCCCCCGGCGGAAGGATGCGGCGCCAGACGTCGATCGCGGGGCCGTCGTTCGAGATGCCCTTGGCCGCATAGGTGCGTTCCTCGCTGGCGCCGTCGATCGTGAGGCGGACGCGCACAGGAAGTCGGTTTGGTTTGCCCATCGGACGCCCGCGCATGTGAATGGGAATGTTCGATTCGTCGCGGGTGGAGGCGACGGGCGCAGCCTCCCGCTGTCCCAGTGCCTTGAAGGAAAAGACGAACTCGGGTTCAAGGGATTCCGGATTGGTGACGCGCAGGTGGCTCGGAGCGATCGTCACGGTCATGATCGCCGCGAGCCCGACGAGCAGGGCGCCGATGCGGAGGGGTGTCCAGCCGCCGCCCCGGGGCATGTCCGCCGCGGGTGCGGCCTGCCCGGCGTCCACCAGCAGCCGGTCGGGTGCGGAGGGATCGAAGTCGACCACGCGCCAATTCTGCGCCCGCTCGCCCGCGCGGGAGGGGCGGAACGACGGCGGCCGGCGGCCGGCCATGCGCTCGAGCGGCCAGCGGTTGCCGTCGCGAGCCGCCGCCTCGGCGCGCGCGTCGCGGACAATGAGCACCTGTTCCACCTCCGCGGCGAGAAGGCGTTCCACAAATTTGGGCCGGACCCAGGCTGCGGTCGGAACCGCATGCACCTCGTATTCTGGGAGACGGGCCTGCCATTCCGCCTGATCGAAGAGGTCCATGCCGCCCACGATGTCGGCCGCCACGAGGGCCACCCGCACGGGCTTCCCTTTCTTGAGCGCCGCCGCAGCCGCCGCGGCCTGGATGTCAGGTTCCACCCGCATCGCGTCGTACCAGGGCAGGTGCATCGCCTCCGAATCGCAGGAACCGACGCACACCGCGCAGCCGACGCAACGGGTGGGATCGACCCAGGCCTGGTGGGCGAAGCGCTTGCCGTCGGTGCGCGGCACCATGTGGACCGCGTCGAAGGGGCAGTCCTGCACGCATTGGGTGCAGGCGTGGCAGCGTTTCGTCTCCACCACCGTCTGGAAATCCGCCGACGGCCGCACGCCCTCCGCGGGCGCACGCGGCGAAAACCGCCGGCCGAGGAGCCAGGGCACGGCGGCGCCGAGCAGGCCCACGCCGCCGATGGCCAGCCAGAGTCCGCTGTCCTGGAAGCGCAGGGCGAGCGCGAGCGGGGTGAGATACCACGCATCCACCGTCAGGTGGGTCGACTTTTCAGCCATGCGCGCCGGATCATCGAGGGGGGCGGGCACGATCCAGGACGCCACGGCCAGGGCCAGCACGAAGGCGACGAGCAGGCGGCGACCGGGCAGGAGCTGCACGCGGTTGAGCCGGAGGACATGGATCACCAACCCCAGCGCAATGAGCAGGGGCAGCAGCATGTGCAGGAAGAAGACGACGAAGAAGAGGAGGCTGGGAACCAGCCGGTCCGCGAGAAAGAGGCGGCTGAGCGGCTCGCCGAAGATCGGCAGCGCATCGAGAAAGCTCATTGATGTGGCCGCAATCTTCTGCGCCGGCTGGTCCCAAACCAGCCAGAAACCGGTCCAGCCGATGAACCACACGGTGGCCACCATCGCCACGCCGGACACCCAGGGAAGCCAGCGTGCCCCGGTGAACTTGCGGGCGAAGATCATGCGAAGCGCATGCACGATCAGGAACACCATGATCAGGTCGGAGCTGTAGCGGTGCACCGCCCGCATCCATCCACCGAGTGTATGTCCGCGCAGCACCTCGATCGAGGCATAGGCCTGGTGCAGGCTGGACGAATACACGAGCAGCAGCAGCACGCCGGAGATCACCGCCACGAGCACGGACAGGTTGGCCATGCGGCCGGCCTGCCCGAGGGGATCGGAATCGGCGGGGAGGACGCGTGCGGTCCAGCCATCGAGGCGGGCGAGGAGATTGTCTACCCGTGCCAGAAAGGCATGGCCGCGGACGGGCGCCCCGGGAGACGGCGGAACGGTGGGATCTGTCATGATTGTGTGGCCGGCAACTCGCCCGTGAGCTCCAGAACGGCGGCACGCAACCAGGAGTGGTGGCGGCGGTCGAGATTGAAGCGATAGGCGATGCGCCCTTCGGCATCGAGCAGGATGAAGAGATTGGCGTGGTCGACCAGTCCGGTGTCCGGATTGCGCCGGGCGGCGAACTGGAAGTCGCGCAGCAGGGGATTCATCACGGCCGGGTCTCCGTTGAGATACCGGAACTCAGGATGCTGAAAACCGTAGGTGTCGGCGATGGCCGCCATCAACTGGGTGGTGTCGTATTCAGGATTCAACGACAGGGCGACCAGCTGGAAGCGGGCGCGGTTTTCGGGAGGCAGGCCGGCGATGAGTTCCCTGGCCTGGAGGAGGATTTCCGGGCATGCCGTGGAGCAGAGCGCGTAGACACCGGTGATGAGCGTCACGCGGCCCCGGAGACCGGCCAGATTCACGGTGAGGCCGCGCTGATCCGTCAGGGAGAAGTCGGGTGCGGCCAGTTGCGTGCGGATCCGCTGGCCGGGAAACGGAGGCAGCGGGGGTTCGGCGTCGGGCCGGCCGTACGCGTAGAGCCCGGCGACCGCCAGTCCGCCGATGACCAGGCCTGCCATTGCCGAACGCAAGTGCGGGCGGAGGTCCCGGGTTGCGGGCCGGTTTCGGGGGCGGCCGAATCTCCAGATCCCCAGCAGCAGGCCGACGATGAAGACCGGTTCGACCAGCATGATGATCACGGCCATCCACTCCATGCCGCCCGTGCGTGGATCGTAGCGGAAACACCAGATCTTGAATTCCTCCGCAAAGGCGCTCCAGGCTCCCCAGCCGCCCGGGGCAAAGATGACCAGAAGCAGGAAGATCTCGTAGACTCCCGCGGCAGTGGCCAGGAACACCGGAAGGCCCGGTCCGGTGAAGAATGCGGATCCTCTCGCCAGCCAACGGGCACGCGCGGAAACGCGGGCGGTGGTGGCTGGGAGAGGATCGGACATTTAGGGACGGGAGATGCCCGGGCTCAACGCACGGGCCAGACGTCCGCCAGCGCCTTCCAATTGGCGAAGTAGTAGACGGCGAAGCAGAGGAGGAACACGAGGGTGAGCGCGATGGTGCCCTTCATCGCCCAGTGGTCGGCATGGATCGCCTCCCCGGGGGCGTTGGGCAGCGTCTGGGCAACGCCCCAGTCGGCCATCGGGCGGTCCTTTTGAACCGGGCTGAAGAGCAGCGTGCCCACGCAGAGGATGACAAAGAGCAGCAGGCCGGTGACCGCGAGGATCGCGCCCACGCCCATGATGCCCAGGAAGAGGTGGGCTGCGGGCCCGTACACCCCGGCATGCTCGATGTCATACACGCGGCGGGCCACGCCGAGCGAACCGGCGAAGGACATGCCGAGGGACACGAGCAGAATGCCGCCACCGAAGAGCCAGGGCTGCAGCCTGGCGGCCCCGCGCCAGATGAAGTCGCGGCGGAAAATGAGCGGGATCACGTAGTACGCGAGACCCATGAAGGCAAGCGTGGTGCCGGCCACGACGGTCGCATGGAAGTGGCCGGTGATGCGCAGCGTGTTGTGCGCGATGATGTTGATCTGCTGGGTGCCGAGGGTGACGCCGGTGATGCCTCCGACGAACCCGAACATGACCAGCGAGAGCGCGGCGGCGGAGAAGGCCGGATTGCGCCAGGGCAGGGCGCTGACCCATCCGAAGAGACCGCGCACGTGCCCCTTGGCGCGCATGGCCATTTCGACCGAGGCCGGCACCGTGAAGCCGTGGATCATCGAGGCCAGCACCGCGAGGTACATGGCGTAGGAGGTGTTCCAGATCTTCCAGGAGGCACCCACGCCCGGATCCACGAGGAGATGGTGGGCGGAGGCCAGGTTGATGAAGAGGATGTAGAGGACGAAGGCGCCGCGGCAGACCGTTTCGTTGACCGGCTTGGCTCCGGTCGCGAGTTGGGCGATGAGATACCAGCACGTCACCATGGCGCAGACGTTGACCTGCTGCGACTGGTGGCCGAGGCCCCACCAGACCATGCGATACCACATCGGGTCCGGCTGGGCCGTCCAGCCCATCGAAAAGGTGAAGGTGGGAATCATCACGATCGCCCCGTGGAGCAGCGTCACCACCGCGATGATGGCCGCGGCGAGGGCGCCGAAGGTCACCAGGGGCATGGAGCCCTCGATCGTCCGGTCGCGGCGCGCGATGTACAGCGTGGCGAAGAAATTGAACACGCCGATCAGCGTGCCCACGGCCATGAGGATGATGCCCAGGTAGAACAGCGGATGCGCCAGCAGCGGCAGATAGCTCGTCATGAGCACATCGGCCTTGCCGTCGAGAATGACCACATCGGTCATCACCGCCCCGACCAGCATCATGCCGAAGGAGAGCCAGGCGACCTTGCTGGAGAACAGGCGCGATCGAAGCGGCACCGTGCAGGCGAAGTAGAGGATCGCAACCTCGAAGAAGAGGATCCAGAAGATGAGCATGTTCAGACCGTGGAAGGTCAGGATGCGATAGAACCAGTCCGCGCGCAGCAGGTGCACCGTCTGCCAGCGCGTGAGGGCGAGCAGGATCGCCGCAATGCCGCCGAGCAGGAGGAAGACGACCGCGGCGACCGCGTTGAGCTTGATGAAGCGCTGCCCCGTGAGGCAGACACCGAAGCCGGTGGTGGCACAGGTGCGGGCCTTGGCGCCGGGTGCCGTCAGTGAGGCCGACAGCGGAACGGGAATTGAAGGGGAGGATGACATGGCAGGAGGGGTTCGGGGAAACTATTCGACGAGGATCTTGCCGATCATGTGTTCGTGGCCGATGCCGCAGAATTCGTTGCAGACGATGGTGAACTCGCCCTTGGAGGTGGGGGTGAGGGTGAGCACGTGGTCGTAGCCCGGCACCACCTGGAAGTTCATGTTGAGCGGCTGCAGCGAGAAACCGTGGTTGAGGTCCGCCGAGGAAAGATGCAGCCGGTAGGTTTCGCCCTGACGCAGCTTGAGCACGGGGTACCACGCCCACATGCGGGCGAGCAGGTAGGCATCACCGCCGGGCGCGGGCTCGGCGATCGGAATGCCGTTGAGTTCGCCGACCTTGCTGGCGGCGACAAAGGCCTGGGTGCGTTCGGCAAATGCCGTCGGGACGACCGCATAGGCCTCGCCGCGGCTGTTCTGTTTTCCACGGAAATGCCAGTAAGGCATCATCAGGCTGAGCACGAAGCACCACACCAGGGCGAGGCCGATCCAAAGCTTTTCGGCTCCCTCCGGGGGACGATACCAATCGCGGGCTGGAAGAGTAAGACTCATGACAGTTCAGTTGGGGGTTCAGGGCAGTTGCGCTGCGGGCAGGAAGAGGAGCTCGATCCATCCCCATGCCGTGTAGGAGAGCATGGGAATGACGACGCCCAGCACCAGAAGGAGCCAGGGATTGTCCATCAGCCGTTTGAACAGCGGTGGTTTTGTTTCTGAGTTCATGATGAGGCAGGGAACGGAGGGATTTCAGACATGAGGTTGGAGTTACGACGCGTGCAGAGTGGTCGGAGGATGAGGATCAGGAACCAGATGCCCGCGGCCGCAGCGAGGAGTCCGCCCAGGCCCATCACGCTCAGGCCGGCGTATTCGCCGAGGGTGCGCACATGCTGTTCCCCGGCGTAGGCCTTGCGGCCGAGTCCGTTGATGCCCGCCAGTCCAAAACCGAGAGCGAAGACGGCCTGTCCCACGCCGAAGCATGCGAGCTGCCAGCGGGCCGCGCGACTGTGGCGCTCCCCGGGGCGGTAACGGCCGGGCTCGCGGCCGAACACCTCGATCAGCAGATGCGCCGCAGCCATGAAGGCGGCGGTGACTCCGCCCAGTGAGGCATGGTAATGGGCCGGCACCAGCGTCGTGGATCCGCGGATCAGCGACCCGAGGATGAAACCAAGGACGGTGAGGCTGGCGCTCGCCACAAAGCCGACCAGGGCGGCGCGGGCCAGGGGATCGGACCGGCGTGCGGGATGGAGCCTGAGGTGGCGCACCCCGAGCCCGAGCATGAACAGCACCATGGGAAACAGTCCCCAGCGCATGAGTGTGGTGGCTCCCTCGATGTAGGTGCGGTGGAGCGCGCCCTGCCAGGAGAGCAGCGGCATCACGAAGTGGGGCAGCACCAGCAGCGAAAAGAGCCCGCGTGCGGCCCAGGGTGAAAGCACCGGCTTGCCGGTGGCGCGGGCGAGCAGCCAGAGCCAGGCGGAAAGCATGGCGCAGACGTTGGCCAGTTGCAGCACGTGGCCGGCGCCCCAGTGGGAAAATTCAAAAAATGTCTGCCGCTCGAGTCCGGCCGGCAGGGCGACGCGGGCCGATATCCAGGAGGTTGCCGCCAGAACCAGAACGATGCCGCAGGTCTGGATGCCGACCGCGGCATCGGCGGGCAGTCCACCCGGGATGGGCCCCCGGGACGATCCCAGCGAACGCAGGGTAAAGCCCAGCACACCGGCAAAAAACAGGGCCAGCCCGATCAGAAAGAGCGGGTGATCAATGACGGGGATGTAGTTGGCCAGCACCGGCGTCGCATTGCGCACCAACGCACCCGCGAGCAGGGCAAGCACCCCGGCTACGGCGACGGCCCATGCGGCTGATTCAATCTTTCCCGTGCTTTGCGGCGCCCGCAATGCCATGAGTGAGGCAATGAAGGCATAGAACCATACCACCAAGGCGAGGTTCACGTGCACCACCAGACATCGCTTGAAAAAAAGCGGGTCATCGATGATTCGCGACAGCCCGGGCAGGCGCCCCAGCACGACCGACAGGGAGAGCAGTCCGGCGAGCAGCAGGCTGCCCACGGCCAAGCCCAGCCAACGGCGCACCTCGGGCGAAATCGCCGACGGGGGGGGCGACGCCGGCATGGGATCGCGGGAGACGCCCACGGGCAACGGTCGGGTTGGCGCGGCGGCCAGGGAGATGGCTGGCGGTGACATAAGGTGGCGCGGCGGAATATAGGGGATCGAGCCGCGCGTCTCCTTGACTTGGATCAAGGGCGAAGCCGGTTGTTTGACCTAAACTCGTCGCATGGCTCTTGGTACCTCCCTGTGCATCGCCCCTCCCATCGTGCGCGTCGTTCACCTGGTTGGCGCGCTGTTGGAACTCACCAAACCACGACTTGCCTTCTTCTCGATCCTGACGGGCGTGGTTGGCTACCTCGTGGCGGTTCCGGGAGGCGGCTGGCTGCGTTTCTGCATGGCGGCGCTCGGCACCTGCCTTGCCGCCGGCGGCACGCTGGCCTTCAACCAATGGTGGGAGCGGGACACCGACCCGTGGATGCGGCGGACCGCCGGCCGGCCGCTGCCGCGCCAGGAGATCACTCCGCGGCTCGCTTTGAGCTGGAGCTTGGCGCTCAGCCTTGGAGGAGTGGTCTTGCTTGCGGCCGGAACCACCGGCACCGCGGCCGCGATCGCGATCATCATCAGTGTGCTTTACGGCTGGATTTATACCCCCTTGAAGAGACGCACCCGCTGGGCGACGGAGATCGGGTCACTTTCCGGAGCGCTGCCGCCCCTGCTGGGTGCGGCGGCGGCGGGTGACGTGTTCACCCGCCCCGCCTGGGCGCTGTCCGCGGCGATCCTGTTCTGGCAGATGCCCCATTTCTATGCGATCGGCTGGATGCACCGTGAGGACTATCGGGCGGCTGGGTTTCCGTTGCTTCCGGCAGTCGATCCCACGGGAACGCGCACGGCCGCATGGTCGCTGGCCTATGCGTTGTTGCTCGTAGGTGTCTCCGTTCTGCCCTGGGCGTTGGGCTGGGTGGGTGCCATTTACGGCGTGGTTGCCACTTGCGGTGCACTGGTGCTGGTCGTGGCAAGCGCGCGTTTCCTCGTGGACGATCAGGCGCGCGACCTCAGGAGCCGGCAGCTTTTCCTGGCGACTCTGGCCTACCTCCCTCTGGTGATGGTGGCACTGATGATCGACAGGCGGTAGGGAATTTTTGGACCAGCGTCATCGCCAGAACGACGTGCGGGGTTTTCACGCCGGAAAATTGAGCCCTTTGAAAACAGTGTGATCGAGCTACCGTCGGCGGCCTTGCCTGCGGCGCGGCGGGTGATACCATTGCCTCAATGAGTCCGTCCGTCCTCTTCCTCTTCTCCCTCATTGCCATCGTTGCATGGATGTTCTGGCGGGCGCGGCCGGGAATAGGTCCGGATGGCGTGCGCGAGGCCCTGGCGTCAGGTCGCGGGGTGCTGGTGGATGTGCGGGAACCGGCGGAATGGGCGGGCGGTACGGTTGCCACGGCCACCTTGCTCCCGCTCAGTGATCTTCGGGGGGCGCGGCGACAATGGGATGCCTTCCTCGAGCAGCACCGCGATCGGCAGTTGCTTCTCTATTGCCGGTCTGGCGCACGGTCCGCATCTGCCGCCGCGCAGCTTCGGCGCGAGGGGTTCGACGCGTGGAATGCGGGCTCGTTCGCCGCTCTCGAACGCGCGGGCGTGACGGTGCCGGCCAAGGGACGCGCCTGATGCCATCCGTCATGAAGACAACAACCCACCTCGTGCAACTCGGCGCCGCGCGGGGAGGGGCCGTTTTGGCGGACGAGCGGCGATCTGCCGCCTGCGATCAGGCTTCGGCGGACGTCGCCTTCCCACGCCCATGAAACCGAACTTCGGCGCCAACTTTTGGGATGAACGCTTTGGCTCCGTCGGCGACGGATTTGTCTACGGTACCGAGCCCAATGAATTCCTGGCGTCGGTTGCCGAGCGCATTCCCGCCGGTCCGGTGCTCTGTCTGGCGGAGGGCGAGGGGCGCAACGCGGTTCATCTGGCGCGTTGCGGGCATCCGGTCACCGCGGTGGATCAGTCCCAGGCCGGGCTTGCCAAGGCGCGGGCGCTTGCAGCGACGCATGCCGTGTCGCTGACGACGGTGCTGGCCGACTTGGATCATTTCGTCATCCAACCTGAAGCATGGTCGGGGATCGTCGCCATCTTCATGCACCTGCCGTCCCAAATGCGGGCGCGGGTGCTGGCCCGCGCGGTTGCCGGACTGCGCCCGGGTGGCGTGTTCATTCTGGAGTGCTACACCCCGGCACAGCTCGCGTTCAACACGGGCGGACCCCGGGACCCGGACCTGCTGCTGACGCTGGGCAATCTGCGCACCGAGCTCGCCGGATTGGAGTTTTTGCAGGCCCGTGAACTCGAACGCAACATCGTCGAGGGAACGGGACATACCGGTCGTGGCGCGGTCGTGCAGGTTCTTGCCAGGCGCTGAGGCGAAGTGGATTCGGTTTGGTCGGGAGGAGGTCAGTATTGACCAGGGAAACGTCCATGTGCGCCCGTTTTCTGCAGGCGCGGGCGGAGAAATGTCATCGAAAAAACGGGCTTGTCTTCACGATCCGCTTCACCCACACGCTGCACCGCATTGACTCCATGCTCAATTCGTCGTCCACGGCCCCGTCGTCAACCTCGAGCACAGAACAAGCCCGTTGGTTCGCCGAGGAGGTGTATCCACATCATGGGCAGTTGAAGGCCTACCTGCGCGGCGCGTATCCTGCGGTGCGGGACGTGGATGATCTTGTGCAGGAGTCCTACCTGCGGGTGTGGAAGGCAAGGCTGGTGCGGCCCGTGCTTTCGGCGAAGTCGTTTCTTTTTCAGATCGCGCGGCATCTCGCGATCGATGTGTTGCGCAAGCATCGGGCAACGCCCCTGGAATCGCTGTCGGGACCAGAGCTGGCGACGCTGCCAGTGGCCGAGGAGCAGCCGCACGGCGCCTGTCTGCTCAGCTACCGGGAAAAGGTCGACCTGCTCTCCAACGCGCTGGCGGCGCTGCCAGCGCGCTGCCGCGAAGTGGTTTACCTGCGCAAACTAAAGGGTCTTTCACAGAAGGAAGTGGCTGCTCGTCTGGGAATTTCCGTACGCACGGTCGAGAGCCAGTATGCCGTGGGCATGAAACGGTGCGAGGACTACCTCCGCAAACACGGGATTGAAAGCTTCTGTCGCGATGAAAAATAAACCCAGACAGCACTCCGGGCGACAGCAGCCGGCTTCGAGCCCGGCCGGTGCCCCATGGCTGCGCCCACTCGATTGGGCGGTTGAATCGGGGGGTGCGGATGATATCTGGCGGCAGACGAATTTGAAGTTGCGGCGTCGTCGGCGGCGGCTGGGTGTCGCGGTGGGGAGCCTGCTGGGGCTGTGTCTGGTGGCGGTCGGAGTGTGGCATTGGAGCGACCGCGGCAGAGAGGCGGAACTCGCAGCCCGCTCGGAGAAACCGGCTTCTCTCGCCCGGGTCCTGATGCCCCGGACGCAGCATTTGCCGGATGGGTCGACGGTCGAGTTCAACCAGGATGCGCAAGTGAGGGTGGCGTTCGATGACCGCTGGCGGCGGGTCGTGCTGGTGCAGGGTGAGGCGCACTTTCAGGTCGCCAAGAATCCCGCCCGTCCCTTTGTGGTGCAAGTGGGCAGTGTGGAGATGCGTGCGGTGGGCACAGCCTTTTCCGTGCAGCTCGCCCGTGGTCAAGTCGAGCTCCTCGTGAGCGAGGGCACGGTGGCCGTCGAGGCGGCCGCGAGCCGGGTGGAGAACGTGACGGCCACGCAGGTGGAGCGGCCACCTGAGTCGCTGGCTCTCGTGGGGGCGGGCCGCCGGCTGGTGGTGGACCCGCGGCCGATCTCGGCGCCGCAGGTTCCGCTGGAGGTGGTCGCGGTTTCTCCCTCGGAACTCGAGGCGCGTCTTGCCTGGCGGGCTCCGCGGCTGGAGTTTTCCCGCACGCCGCTTTCCGAAGCCCTGCCTCTCATCAATCAGTACAGCCGTGTCCGGGTGCACCTGGGGGATCCGGCGCTGGCCCAGGTGCGGTTGAGCGGCATTTTGCGGGCGGACAATATCGATACGCTCCTGCGGCTGCTGGAAGAGGAGCACGGCCTGGTGGCTCAGCCGCAAGGCGTCGACGAGGTGGTGCTGACGAAGCGCTGAGGCAATTTCGGCATTTTCTTGAGATAGGTTCCCGTGATTTCGGCCGCCGGCCCGTCACGGTATCATGAGCAACACCTACCTCTGCGCTTTGCGGAGCTGGACTTTGTCCCTTTTTATCTTCGGCCTGATGGGGTGGCTGCCGGGCGCCGCCGTCTGCGCATCCGAGGCCCTGAAGCGGCCCTTTGACCTCGCCCCGGGGGCAGCGGAGACTTCGCTCAAGCAGTTCTCCCTCCAGTCCGGTCTGGAGGTCCTGTTCATCAGCGAGAGCGTGGCCTCGGTGCGCACCAATGCCGTCAAAGGCAACTACACGCCGCGTGAGGCGATCGATTTGATGCTGGCCAAGACCCAGCTCATTGCCGTGCAGGACAAGGCTTCGGGGGCGCTGCGCGTCCGGCGGAGCAATGACCCAAACGGCTAGAGGGCGGCGCCAGCGCCGGCTCGCGACCGCCCGAGGAGCCCAATCCATTTTCTTCTCAAAAGGAAGCACGCAGAACCATGAAACGAAAGAATCCCCTTGCCTTGCTGGGTGCCTTGTTCGCCCTGGCATTCAATCCTGAATCATCGGTGAGAGCCGCTGTCGAGCCGACCGCGCCGGTCGCCACTGGCGCGATCACCGGAGCCGTGAGCAATTCAGCCACGGGCAATCTCCTGGAGGGAGCCCGGGTCGAGCTCGTGGGAGGCAACCTCAGCACCCTCACGGACAATACCGGGCGCTATGTGCTGTCGGCGGTTCCGGGCGGAACCCACGAAATTGTTGTGACCTACATCGGCCTCGATGCGATGCGCACCACCGTGCACGTGACACCCGGCGCCCAGGTGGTGCGCAACATCGATCTCACCACTGCCATCTATAAGCTTCCCGAGTTCCGGGTGACTGGCGAGCGGGAGGGCGATGCCGCGGCCATCACGGCCCAGCGCATTTCCGACAACCTCAAGAACGTTGTGGCTATGGATTCCTTCGGCAATCTGCCGAACATGAGCGTGGGTGAGGTCGTCATGCGGCTGCCGGGTATCGCCGGCAATCCGACAGAGGAGGGTCTCCACTACGGCTTCAACGTTCGCGGCATGGCGCCGTCCCTGAATACGGTCACGGTGGATGGCAACCTTATCGCGAGCATCGGCAGCACCCGGTCCTTCGAATTGCAGGGCATCACCAGCACGATGTTCGAGCAGTTGGAGCTGATCAAGGGACACACTCCCGACAAAGGCGCCGACTCACTGGGTGGCACGATCAACATGAAGACGCGCTCACCCCTCTCCATGAAGGAGAAGCGTCGCATCATCTATAGCGCCAGAACACGGATCGCACCGTCGTTCACGGAACAGATCCCGGAGCGCGAGCAGCATCGGGCGCATCCGTTGCTCAACTTCACGTACCAGGAGGTCTTCGACGTGTTCGGCGGCGAGCGCAACCTCGGCATCGCGGCCAATCTCTTCTACAGTGAAAATGCGGTCGGCGGCTATCGGGTGACGTACGACTGGCAGAACACGTCGAGCTCGCCGGCTTTTGTCTGGGGCTACCTGGCCCGAGAAAACTTCAACAACCGCAAGCAGCGGAGCGCGAACGTGCGGACGGATTTCCGCTACTCGGACCACAGCAAGTTTTCCCTGAATCTGACGGTCAACGACAACGTCGAGCGCTTCCGCCGCTCCCACAATGTCCGGGCATATACCGGCGGATCGAGTACGGTGCCGAATGCGACCACTACCGGAGTGATTCCCGGGGGCTTCACGGACAAAATCACGCAGGTGCGTGCGGTTCCGGCAGCCATGGTCGAAATCAGCACCAACGGTCCGAACGCCTTTGTCGTCGAAACCTACCGGGCCGAGTTCAGCGGCGAAC
>CAZOXB010000104.1:0-13613 GCA_964583635.1 uncultured Opitutaceae bacterium
CTCGGCGATTGCGGAGATCCGCGCCGCGGGGGGTGGAGGCGCGGTGCCAGCCGACCTGCTTACAACGCTTGGCGGCGGCCTCGACCCGGATCTGAGCCCGGAAGCCGTCCGCTGGCAGGCCGCAACCGTGGCAGCCGCCCGCAAGCTCACGGAGACCGAACGGCACGCATTGGATGAATTGATTGCACGCTCGACCATTGGCGGAAAGATGGCTCCCCAGCGCATCAATGTTCTGCTACTGAACCTGACCTTGGACGACACCTTCCCCGCGAGATGAGCAATGATGGCCGCCTCGATCCTGACGCTTTGCTCGCGCAGCTTCGCGCGGAGGAGGCGAAGGCGCGTCGTGGCCGGCTGAAGGTCTTTCTCGGAATGTGTCCGGGCGTGGGCAAGACCTACGCCATGCTCCGCGCGGTTCAACAGGAACGCGCGGCCGGCACCAACGTGGCAATCGGCATCGTCGAAACCCACGGCCGCAGCGAGACGGAGGCGCTGTTGGAAGGGCTCCCGCTCCTGCCGCGACGACGGATCGGCTACCGCGGCACCCAACTCGAGGAGTTTGACCTGGAAGCGATGCGCTCGCTCCGCCCGAAGCTGGCCGTCGTGGATGAACTCGCCCACACGAACGCGCCGGGCTCACGCCATGCCAAGCGATGGCAGGACGTCCTCGAACTCCTCGATGCCGGCATCGATGTCTTCACGACACTCAATATCCAGCACGTTGAATCCCGAGCGGATGCAGTCCGGCAGATCACGGGTGCCACCCAGCTTGAAACCGTGCCGGATTCGTTTCTCGACTTGGCGGACGAACTGGAACTGGTGGACGTGACGCCCGAGACCTTGCGCGAACGCCTGAACGACGGCAAGGTCTACCTCGGGGACCGGGCGGCCGCCGCACAACTCAACTTCTTCAAGGAGTCGCATCTGACCGCATTGCGCGAGCTTGCGCTCCGCTTCACAGCAGAGCGTGTCGATCGGCAGCTGCGGGCGCTGCGCGCTCCGACCGCGCGTCAAACCGTCTGGCGGAGCGGTGAACGGCTCCTCGTTGGCGTGGGCGCGAGTCCATTTTCAACGCAGCTCGTGCGGTGGACGCGCCGGCTTGCGGCGGCGCAGGGAGCTCCATGGGTGGCCGTCCATGTGGAGTCCCTCAAACCGCTGCCACCTGAGCAGCAAAAGCTGCTGGACCGGAATCTGGCATTGGCCCGCGAACTCGGCGCGGAGGTGCTCGTCACCCACGACAATGACGTGGCTGAGGCATTGGTCCGGACCGCGCTCCAACACAATGCGACCCAGATTGTCCTTGGCAGACCACAGGAAGCCTGGTGGACGCGTTTTCTTCCCAAGGGATCGCTGGTTGACCGGGTCATGCGTCTCGGAGGAAATATTGATGTCTATGTCGTTCCGTCCGAGACCGCGCGGCCGCGCGTCACACTCGCGGCGTTTGACCGGGACCTGCGGAGCGGGGCCGCCGAATACGCCTGGGTCGCCGGTGCCGTCACGGCCGTCACCTGTGCCGCTCTGCTCCTGCCGCAAAACTACTATCTTGCGTCCGGCCTGGTTTATCTGCTCGTCGTGATCCTGCTGAGCCTGCGCCTTGGACGCGGGCCCGTGCTTGCCGCCGGCGTGCTGAGCGCGTTGACGTGGAATTTCCTGCTCATTCCTCCACGTTTCACCCTGCGGATCGGCAAGATCGAGGATGGACTGCTCTTCAGCGCCTATTTTGTCGTGGCGATGGTTGCGGGCCAGTTGACGGCACGTGTCCGCGCGCAGGCCCAGGCGGAGAGGAGGCGAGAGGGGCGGGCGACGGCACTCTTCAACCTGACCCATTCCCTGGCCGAAGCGCGGACCCTCGACGAGGCGGTGTTCGCGGCACTCCGTCAGGCCGACGGCCTGTTCCAGGCCAGGACGGCACTCCTCCTTGCCGACGAGACCAGCGGCAGCCTGCACCCTCATTTTTCCGGTTCATACGCCTTGGATGAAAGAGAGCGGGCCGTCGCCGAATGGGCACATCAACACCGGCGCATCGCCGGCCGCTTCACGGATACCCTTCCGGCCAGCGCGGGATTCTACCTTCCCTTGGTGCGTGAAGACCGCTCGGTGGGTGTACTTGGAATGACCGTGCCCGCGAACAACGATCTGACACTCGCCCAAAGGGACCTTCTGGAGGCCTTTGCACGCCAGATTGCCCTGGCCGTCGAGCGCGAGCATCTCCGCTCGGCGGGCGAGCGCGAAAAGCTCCTGGTGGAATCCGAGAAACTGCATCGGTCCCTGCTGGACAGCGTCTCGCACGAACTGCGCACGCCGCTGGCGGTCATCACCTCCGCAACGGAAAACCTTTCCACCGCAGACGCCAGTCTTCAGGCTGGCCTCCAATCCGAGATCCGCCTCGCGGCCCGCCGGCTGAACCGCCTTGTCGGCAACCTACTGGATCAGACCCGCCTCGAAAGCGGCGTGCTGCGACCCAAACCCGATTGGTGCGACGCACAGGATCTCATCAATGCGGCCCTTGAAGACGTTCAGGATGCGATCGCCGGACATCCCTTGGAAATCTCTATTCCGGAAGAAATGCCACCCATCCGGGCCGACTTCACCCTGACCACCCAGGCCCTTGCGAACCTGTTGCTGAACGCCGCCCGCCACACGCCGGAGGCAACTCCGATTTTTGTGACGGCCGGATTGGAGAGGAGCGGCAGCCGGGCCTATTTCACGGTCGCCGACCAAGGACCGGGCTTCCCCCCGGAAATGCGCGCCCGTCTGTTCCGGAAATTCGAGCGCGGAGATGTCGCGCGGGCGGGAGGCCTCGGCCTGGGCTTGTCGATCGTTCGCGGCTTCATTCTGGCCCAGGGCGGCGAAATTGTCGTGGGCGAGAATCCCAAAGGTGGCGCCGTGTTTACCATTTACCTGCCGCATCAGCGTCCAAAGAGTCCCCCCGAGTGAACAAACCGGAACATCCACCCGCCCTCCTCGTCATCGACGACGAGGTGCAGATCCGCCGCCTCCTGCGGGTGACGCTCGAGAGCAACGGTTTTCAAGTGCGCGAGGCGGAGACAGGACAGGCGGGCTTGACCGAAACGGCGCAGAATCCTCCGGATGGCATTGTCCTGGATCTGGGGTTGCCGGATATGGATGGATTCGCGGTCATCCAGCGCCTTCGTGAGTGGTCAAGAGTGCCCATCCTGATCCTTTCCGTGCGGGACAGCGAGGATGAGAAAATCCGCGCCCTGGATGCCGGGGCGGACGACTATCTGACCAAGCCGTTCGGCGGTCGCGAGCTTCTCGCCCGAACCCGTGCCATTCTGAGGCGCGCACAGGCTTCCAACGAACCCGCCATCGTCCGCTTTGGGGAGATTGAAGTGGATCAAAGCACCCGCATGGTGCGCAAGTCAGGGGAGGAGGTCCGTCTCACCGCCAAAGAGTACGGCTTGCTCCGGCTCCTCGTCCAGCACCGGGGAAAGGTCGTCACCCACCGGCAAATCCTGAGGGAACTCTGGGGGCCGAACGCGGAGGACAACACCCACTATCTGCGCGTGTACATGACCCATCTTCGTCAGAAACTTGAAGCGGATCCCCATGCCCCGCGGTTCCTGCGGACGGACTCCGGAATCGGGTACCGGTTGCTCGCGGATTGAACGGTTGCCGGGGGCGCAGGCAGGATCACGTTTCCGGCCGGACTTTGGTCTGCACCAATCCGTCGTCCATGCCCACCCGACCCGGGTCGGCGGCGTTGCGACGGTGTTCGTCGAGGGTGACCATGCCGCTGCGCACCGCGGCCGCCTTGAGCTCAACCGCCGGGACACCCGCAGCGATCAGGTCACGCAGAGCCTCGTTCAGCTCCATGAACTCGAATATCCCCTGACGTCCCTGGTATCCGCTGCCTCCACACGCTGGACACCCACCGGCCTTCGAACCACACACTGGGCAAACCCGGCGCACGAGCCGTTGCGCGAGAACCCCGATCAGGGACGATGAAATCAGGAACGGCTCGACACCGAGGTCCATCAGCCGGGCAACCGCGCTGGCGGAGTCGGGAGTGTGCAAGGTCGAAAGCACGAGATGCCCGGTCAACGCCGCCTGAACGGCCACCTGCGCAGTCTCGTCGTCGCGGATTTCTCCGACCATGATCACATCGGGATCCTGCCGAAGGAACGACCGAAGCAGGGAGGCAAATGTCACCTGCACCGCCGGAGAAACCGAAGTCTGCATCACGCCGTCGAGATCGTACTCCACGGGATCCTCCGCCGTGAGGATCTTGACATCCGCAGCGTTGAGCTCCTGCAGTGCACTGTACAACGTCGTGGTTTTCCCGGAGCCCGTCGGCCCGGTGACCACGATCAACCCATGGGGTGAACGCAGGCACCGGCGGAAACCCGCCAGCACGTCCTCGGGCATTCCCAGCGAGTGGAGGCCCGGCATCAATGCCTGCCGGTCGAGAATGCGCACCACGATGGATTCACCCGAAACGGTCGGCAGCGTCGACACCCGCAGATCGACGGGCCGGCCGTCCACCGCCACGCCAATGCGGCCGTCCTGGGGAAGACGGCTCTCCGCGATGTCGAGCTCCGCCATGACCTTGATGCGCGAAGCGATCACCGGCATCCAGGAAACGGGTCGGGGAGCCAGCGGCATCAGGACGCCATCGACGCGCTGCCGTACGGAAACGTGCGACTCAAACGGTTCAAAATGAAGATCGGACGCCTTGCCGCGAACAGCATCTTCCAAGGTCTGCTGCAGCCAGGCGGAGACCGGTGCCTCCTCCGAGCCTCCCCCCGCACGCAACGCAACAGGCTTCCCCAGGGAATCCTGATGCCGGCTGCGGCTTGTCTCCCACGGCGTCACGGGTATCCAGTTTGATGCGCCGGTGCTGCCCTGCAAACTCGCGCCAATCCGCTACAGCGGGCGCAGGCTGAAGCCCATCTGGGTCAGCTTCTCGCGCATCACGAGCGGATCCTGAGCCTTCTCCACCGCCTCGTCGGGTGAAACCAATTCGCGGTTCACCAGGCTCATGAGATGCGTATCCATCGTAATCATGCCCAGATTGGCCCCCGTCTGGATGTCCGAGGTGATGCGGAATGTCTTGTTCTCGCGGATGAGCGATGCAATGGAGGTCGTGTTGATCATGATTTCGTAGCCGGCAATGCGTCCGCCGCCGGTCTTCTTGCACAGAACCTGGGAAATGACGGCGACGATCGAGGAGGCGAGCTGGGTACGAATCATCTCCTTCATGTTGGCGGGAAACGCATCGACAATGCGGTCGATGGTCTTCGCCGCACTGTTGGTGTGCAGCGTGCCGAACACGAGGTGCCCCGTTTCGGCGGCGCTGATGGCCGCCTCGATGGTTTCCAGGTCGCGCATTTCACCCACGAGGATGATGTCCGGATCCTGGCGCAGGGCGCGGCGGATCGCTTCGGAAAAAGAGGGGACGTCCACGCCGATTTCCCGCTGTGTCACAATGCACTGCTTGTGCGGATGATAGTATTCGATCGGATCCTCGATCGTGATGATGTGTCCGTCGCGATGCTCGTTGATGTAATTGACCATCGAGGCGAGCGTGGTCGACTTTCCTGAGCCGGTCGGTCCGGTCACGAGAATGAGTCCGCGCGGACGATAGAGCAGCTCCTTGATGCGGTCCGGCAGACCGATGTCGCGGAGTCCAAACATGCGGTTCGGAATTTGCCGCAGCACGAGGCCATAACTCCCCTTGGCCTTGAGGACCGAGACACGGAAGCGTGCGCGGTCCTGATAGGCGAAGCCGAAGTCCGAACCGCCGTTGAGTTTGAGATTCTGGACGTGATTGTCGGGTGTGATCGAGAGGACGAGCTTCTCGGTGTCGGTCGGGCTGAGGCTGGGACCCTCGATCGGCACCATGCTGCCGCTGATGCGCAAGGTGGGGGGTTGACCGACCTGGCAATGAAGGTCGGAGGCATTCTGGTCCACAACCAGCTCCAGAAGATCGTGCATTTCGTAGCTCATAAATTGGTTTCCCTGACGTCTGCCGACTGCGTTGCGGAAAGGACTTCCTCAAGCGTCGTGAGGCCACGCCGCACCTTGTCGATGCCGTCCTCACGCAGCGTGCGCCCTCCCCGCGCCCGCCATCGGTCCCGCAGCGCGGCCGCCACGGTGCCGCCGTGCAGGCCGGCCTGCATTTCGGAATCGAGGACCAGAACCTCGAACAACCCGATCCGCCCGGCGTAACCCGTGCCGGCGCAATGTTCGCAGCCGGCACCCCGGAAAATGACACCGCGGTGAGACTCCCGCTCCGTTGATAGCCGCTCGATGAGGCGACGCTCGGCGGGCGCGGGCGTGACGGGTCGCCGACAGTGGCGGCAGATCCGCCGCACCAGGCGCTGCGCAAGCACACCCTTCAGTGCCGCCGCAATCATGTAGGGTTTGAGGCCCAGGTCGAGCAACCGCGTGACAGCCCCGCACGCATCGTTGGTGTGCAACGTCGAGAATACCAGGTGCCCGGTGTTGCCCGCATTGGCCGCGAGTTCCGCGGTCTCACGGTCGCGAATTTCGCCGACCATCAGCACATTGGGTGCCTGCCTGAGCAGCGCCCGCAACGCCCGCGCAAAAGTCATCCCAATCTCCGGCCGTACCGCGACCTGATTGATCCCGGCGATCTGGCTCTCGACCGGATCCTCGACGGTGACGAGTTTACGTCCCGGCGCATTCAGACGGTTCAACACGCTGTAGAGTGTCGTCGTCTTTCCTGATCCCGTCGGACCGGTCACCAGAAGCAACCCTTCCGAACGTGCAGTCAGCTGCTGCCAGACCGCGCGATCGGCGTCTTCAAGGCCGAGTTCGGCCAGGCCAAGCCGGACCCGGGAATCGTCCAGGACTCGCAGCACAACACTCTCTCCATGCGAGGTGGGGACGACGGAGACCCGCAGGTCGACCGCAGTCCCGCCCCGGTCAAAGCGCAGGCGCCCATCCTGCGGACGCCGCTTTTCACCGATCGAAAGCCCCGAGAGGATCTTCACCCGCGAGACGGCGGCGGGATGCAATTCACGCGCGAGGGTCGCTACCTCACGCAGGATTCCATCGACACGATGGCGCACACGCAACGCCCCCGCCATCGGTTCCAAGTGGAGGTCCGAGGCGCGACGTTGAAGGGCGTCGGCGATAAGTTTGCGCACCAATTCAGTTATCGGCTCATCTTCAGCGGGGCTGAGGCCTTGCTCGCATCCCGCGGCAATTCCCCCGCGGCCATGATCCGTCAAATTTCTTTCAAACTTCCCCAGGGGGCCGGCATCTTCGTTAACGACGCAATCGTCCGACGGATAATTGAGCGCCACTGCCCGATCGATTTCATCAAAGGCGCCGATGACCGGATCCAGTTCCACCCCCACCCCGGCCCGAATTGCCTCCATTCGTTCGCGATCAAACGGATGATCTATCGCAACTCGCAGCCAACTCTTTCCATGCGCCAAAGGTATGATCCGGTGTCGCCGGGCGAATTCTGCCGGAATGCGTTCGAGCACCTCGCGGCGCAGAGGCGTTTCCGGCAGCTCCGCCACGTAGGCCAATCCGAATTCCTCGGCAATCCGACGCGCGAGGGCTGCCGGTTTGAGCATCCCGGCGCCCACCATGCCTCGCAGGAGCGCGGCCTCGTCATGTGTTCGCCAGGCCGGCATATCGCCTTGGGCCCCCGCCAACGCATGACGCACCTGCGCCACCTGTCCATCCGTCACCAACGCCCTTTTCAGGGCAAACTGCACCAGGAACTCGTCGACGCCATTCCTGGGAGGAAGGGCGGCAACGGCGTTCATGGAGATTGTTATCTCGCCAGGCTCATCAGGAACTCGGCGTTTGATTTGGTCTTCTTGAGCCGCTGGATCAGCATCTCCATCGACTCGATGGGCCCGATGCCCTGCATGGTGCGGCGCAGGCCGTAGACGCGCTGCAGTTCATCGGGATGGTAAATGAGCTCCTCCTTGCGGGTGCCCGAGCGGAGCATGTTGATGGCCGGAAAGATCCGCTTGTCGGAGAGTCCCCGGTCAAGATGGAGCTCCATGTTGCCGGTGCCTTTGAACTCCTCGAAGATGACCTCGTCCATGCGACTGCCGGTGTCGATCAACGCGCTGGCCAGAATCGTCAGGCTCCCGCCGCCTTCGATGTTGCGGGCCGCCCCGAAGAAGCGTTTGGGCCTCTGGAGCGCCGTCGCCTCCATGCCGCCGGACATGATCTTGCCGGAGTTCGAGGCGAGCGCATTGTAGGCCCGCGCCAGCCGGGTGATTGAATCGAGCAGGATCACGACATGCTGGCCGCGTTCGACCAGCCGGCGCGCCTTTTCCCCGACCATTTCCGCGCAATGGACATGGTTTTCGGGGGATTCATCGAAGGTCGAAGACACCACCTCACCCTTGGTGTGACGCTTGAAATCGGTCACCTCCTCGGGCCGCTCGTCGATCAGCAGGAGGATCAGCTTCACATCGGGGAAGTTTTCCGACACCGAATTGGCGATGTTCTGGAGAAGCACGGTCTTGCCGGTGCGCGGCGGTGCCACGATCAGGCCTCGCTGACCGAAGCCCACGGGGGTCAGGAGATCGACCGTGCGCATCGAGATGTCCTTCTGCACCTCCGGTGCCTCGAGCAGGATGCGCTGCAAGGGGTAGTACGGCACCAGTTCCTCGAACGGCGTGACCGCATTGGCCTGCTCCGGAGCCCCGCCCATCACCGTCTCAATCCTTACCGCCGCCGGGCAGCGATCGTCCCCCACGGGCGCCTGCACCAGCACCTCAAGCGCATGGCCGCGCTTCAAACCATACCGCTTGACCAGCGACTCCGGGATGTAGGTGTTCTCGGGATACAGGCGGTAGCTCACGTGCTCATGCACGACGAACCCATGACCCCGGTCGGTCAGATCCAGCCAGCCCCGGTCGCGCAAGGGGCATTTTTGCGCCGCGGCGGCCTTGAAAATCTCCGTCAGCAGGACCTTGCGGGGCTGCTGGCCCTCCACCGGAGCCCCCAGGCGGCCGGCAAAGGCGGTCAGCTCCGCAAGCGACAGCGCGTACAGCGCGTTCAGGTGCAGCGGTTCGCCCCCGCCCGCGGCGAGCTCGGTCGCGGTGACGTCCAGAGCCAGGAGGTCTGCAAAACGCGCGGGATCGGGCAGGTCGCCCAGCTTCGGGGCAAGCGCCGGCGGTGGCGGTTGCGGGGAATGGGCAGAACCGCGGTCGTTCGGATTCTGCTGCCACGGTTTTCCGTGCTTGTTTCGCTTCTCCTTCTTGAGCTGCTTCCAGTAGTCACGTCCACGGAACTCGCGCTGCGGAAAAGCCGGCGGCGGGCGCTGCCCTCCCTCTCCGTTCACCCCGGCGTCCGGAGCGTCTTCCGCACGTTGCGGCGGCGGGCTTGGGTCCGCCGCCGGCGACGCCGCCGTGCCGGAATCCGTTGCATCGTCCGACCCTTCAGGAGCGACCGGCTCGCTCGGCGGCACCGCCGGCGCCGGACCCACCCGCACATCCGTTTTCGATTCCGGACGGGGAGACTCCGTCGGCCGTTCCGCCGAAACAACCGGGACGAAGACCTCGCGTTCCTCCCTGAACTGCGGTTTCGCAGCCTTGGGGCGTTTCGTCGCGGCTGCTTCGTTCGCTATCGCGTCCGCAGATAAGGCCGGCAGCGTCTCCGCCGTTTCCATCACCGCCGATGCGAGCGGCAGCTCCTCGGTCGAGGCAGCGGCTGCCTTGGAAGCCTTGGTCCGGCTCTTCGTGGTTGCCGTGCGCGTTTTGGCACGGGGCCGTTTGGTCTTTGCCGACTCTGAAGATCGAGTCTTGGAAGGTTTTTCCATGATGAAACGAATGCGTTGAAAAGAAATGCCGTCCCAACCGGCGGTGCTCAGGCAGGCACCCCGAGACGACGGATCATTCTGTCGACCTGGAGTCGCAGAAAGTCGGTCGTGCCGTCATTGCCGATGACAAAATCGGCGAGCTCCACTTTACGGGCCAGAGGCAATTGCTTGGAGATGCGAAGTTCAGCATGCGCTCGGGTCATTCCGCGCTGCTCGAGCCGAACCCATTGGTTCTCGGGAGTAGTGGCCACGCAGACCGTGAAATCAAACCAATTTTCCAGCTCTTTCTCGAACAACAACGGAACCTCCACCACCCACGAGCGTTGAGGTGACGCCTCGAAATTAGTCCTCCAGACCGCAAAAAGCCGCGGATGCAAGCGAGCCTCAAGCCACTCCCGCTCCAAATCGTCTTCAAATACCACTGTCGCCAACCGACCACGATGGACGCCACCGCTTTCCGCCAGGATTCCCCGACCGAAATGATCCACAATCTCGGAGATGACACATAGATCTGTAAGTATTTGTGTTCTAATTACTTCATCTGAATCCAGGCGGTCAAAACCGTGCGGTACGAACATTCGTGCCACCGTCGATTTTCCACATCCCATTCCACCTGTGATTCCGATCACCATGTATTCACTGATTAATGTAAATTACCAGCATTTTTGCCTTGCACCATAAAAACGCAATTCTTTTGTTGCAAACAAGTATATCACGTCACCCCGACGGAACCAAAACGTCCCATGCTCGCCACGCTTGTTTCCGCCTCGCTTCAAGGGATTGATGCTGAACTGGTTCATGTCGAGATCAATACCGGCGAAGCGGGCGCTCCCGATCTGATTCTTGTCGGGCTTCCGGATACGAGTGTGAAGGAGTCCCGCGATCGGGTGTCGTCCGCCGTGGCGAATAGTGGTTTCAGAATGCCGTGGTCCAAGACCACCATCAATCTTGCGCCGGGACACACGCGCAAGGAGGGACCTTGCTACGATCTGCCCATTGCCATCGGGCTGCTGGCAGCTACCGGCCAACTGGAGGCACAGGTCTTCCAGAACTACCTGATTGCGGGTGAACTCAGCCTTTCCGGGGCCACCCGCGCAGTGCGTGGGGCGCTGGCGATGGGTCGCCTCGCGCGGCAACTGGGCATGCAGGGGCTGCTCTTGCCGACGGCCTCGGCCCTTGAGGCAGCATTGGTGGACGGCATCGAGGTGTACGGAATCGCGTCCCTGGATCAGGCATTTCGGTTCCTGAAGGGAGAGATCACGCTCGCGCCGGTGGACTCCTCCCGTGCCATGCAGACCTTGGCTGGCAGCGTGACGGAAAGTCCGGGTGATTTTTCGGAAATAAAGGGCCAGAACACGCTTCGCCGGGCCGTGGAGGTGGCCGTCGCCGGCAACCATAATCTGCTGGTTCTGGGTCCGCCGGGATCGGGGAAATCAATGGTCGCAAAACGCATCCCGACGATCATGCCCTCGCCGACCCAGGACGAATCACTCGAGATCCTCAGCATCCATTCCGCCGCCGGACACACCCTCTCCGGCGCTGCCGTCGGTTTCGGGCGGCGCCCCGTGCGCTCGCCTCATCACACGGTGTCGGACGTCGCCCTGCTCGGAGGCGGAAGCATACCCGGACCCGGCGAGATTTCACTCGCACATCATGGGGTCCTCTTCCTGGACGAGTTGCCTGAATTCAAGCGCTCGGCCCTGGAGGTGCTGCGTCAGCCACTCGAAGACGGCTCGGTGACCATTTCCCGCAGCGCCGGCAAAGTCACCCTGCCCTGCGCATTCATGCTGGTGGCCGCGATGAACCCCTGCCCGTGCGGCTATCTCGGCGATGCACGCCACGACTGTCGTTGCACGCCGACGCAGGTCCAGCGCTACCGGGCTCGAATCAGCGGCCCGCTGCTGGATCGCATCGACCTGCACATCGAGGCGCCCGCACTTTCGCTGGCGGATCTCCGCGCCGACCTGCCGGCCGAATCCTCGGCGCAGATCCGCCTGCGGACGGAAATGGCGCGGCAATGTCAGCATCAGCGTTTTCGCGGTTCCCGCACCACGGCAAACGCACGCATGAATCATGCCCAGATCCGGCAGCACTGCCGTCTGACGCAGCGTCAGGGCGACGCGCTGCAGGGCGCCATGGAGCAGCTCCGCCTCTCCGCCCGCGCCTATGACCGCATCCTCAAGGTGGCCCGTACCATCGCCGACCTGGCCTCCGCTGAGGACATCGAAGACAATCACCTCTTCGAGGCGATCCAGTACCGCAGTTTGGACCGTGCCCTGTTCTACTGACCTCGCCACCATCCCGGCCACCCGTTGGACTCAGGCAAAAGGATCCGCAGACCGCGCAGATTACCGCAGATTTTGTCGGACATCTCCAGCGTTCACCTCCCCTTTCTGCCTTGTTCGCTCACCCCTCCTTCCCCCACTCTGCGAAAATCGGCGCTGCCTGCAGCCTCGTCGGGTATGTATTTTTTTAAAATACCTATTTGCCCGTCGGATCAATGCGTTCAACGGCGCAGGTCCTTCAACACCTCCACATCCGCCAGATCCTTGTTTCGACCGCTGGACCGTTTATTTTTCATCAATTTATCGAAGCTGATAAAGTCGATCCTCAATCCATCCACGCGAGCTCGAACCCGATTCTTATAACACTCCTCAAACGTTACACCGTCGATTTCGTTTACGATTTCGATCTTCATCGGTTCACGCCCCAAACGTATCACCTGACCGCGGTCCATGAAAAACGAAGGATTCAGCCGCTCATCGGAAAAACCAAAATCGCGAAAGACGGATGCGAGCGCCCTCCCGTTCGCAGCCGATACGGCTATAAAAATGTCGATGTCACCCGTATACCGGGGATAACCGTGGAAGCCAACGGCGTAACCGCCAATCACAAGGTACTTAACGCGTTTTCGATTTAACAACGCCACGAACTCTCGAAAGTCTTGCGGTATCGGGATCATAAGCGGCGTGATTCATCTGGCGCAGCGTTTCCACAATCTCGAGCCGTTTCCTGGGCGACAACCGGGCCCATATCAGCCGGTCCGCCCGATCGGCCTCCTTGAAAGACCGCGCGACCGTCAACATTCGATCAACCCTCAGGCTGTTGAAATGCGTCCGTGCCATGATCCATCAACGCTGTCCGTTCGGACCAAGCACCGCAAGCCGCGATCGCTCCCTCCAACTTCAGTCTCTTTCGTTCATCCCACCGACTGCCCCAGGATGCGGTCGATCTCCGCCCGGTACGTCTCGCGTGTCGCCGGCGGCACGTCGGCGACCTCCCAGCCCGCCTTGGCAAGCGCTGCCAGTTCCGCGCGCGTGAAACCGGCTTTGACGGCGAGTGCGAGGTACTCGTCCGCGAGGGTGTTGCCAAAAACGAGGGGATCATCGGTGCTGACCGTGCAGCGCACGCCGGCATCCATCAGCTTCCGCAAGGGATGTTCTCTGATCGACGGCACGACGCGCAGGTGCACGTTGCTGATCGGGCAGACGTCGAAGGTCACGCCCCGGTCGCGGGCGAGTGAGACCACCGCGGGATCCTCGACGGCGCGAACGCCATGCTGAACGCGTCTCACGCCAAGGACCTCGATCGCTTCACGCACCCGCGCGGCGCCGTCAAACTCGCCCGCGTGACACTTGGTGATCTTGCCGGCATCCCGCATCCGCGCCCACACCCGGGGCGTCCAGGCCTGGGTCGGTTCCTGCTCGAATCCATGCAGATCCACGCCCGCCAGTCCGTCCCATGCATGCAGCCCGTCGATGAGACCACAGAGGGCTCCCTGATAGGCGTTGCGCGGCATGCCCGCAAAAATCCGCACCTCAAGCCCGGG
>CAZOXB010000105.1:0-13440 GCA_964583635.1 uncultured Opitutaceae bacterium
AGTTTCGGTCACTTTTTGATCGGTGCTCGAGCTCCGTCAGGTGACCCTCGCGAAACTTCCCCGCGCGTCCAGCGTCAATTTGAGTAATTCGAACCCCCCGGGCCGCCTATGTCTCACGATTTCTGCTCTCACGACGATCATCATTCCCATACGGCCTGCACGGGGGTCTCCACCCGCATCGAGGACTACCTGCTGAGCCGGCGGCAGTTCCTGACCCGGATGGGGATGGGCATGGGCGCTTTGGGTCTGGCCTCGCTTCTGGATCCGCTGGAGTTGTCGGCGGCCTCGCCGGCAGGGGCCGTTTCAGGAGGACCCCTGATGCCGCGGGCGCCCCACTTCCCGGGCAAGGCGAAGGCGGTCATTCATATCTTTGCCCAAGGGGCGCCATCGCATGTCGACACCTGGGATCCGAAGGTGCTGCTCAACAAGCATGACGGACAGTCGATCGGCACCGACGGCGGCGTCGCCATGGGATCTCCCTTCAAGTTCCAACGGTACGGCAAGAGCGGCATCGAGGTCAGCGACCTGTTTGCGAAGACCGCCCAGCATGCGGATGACCTGGCGGTGGTGCGCTCGATGTACACCGACATCCCGGCCCACGATGTCGCCACGGTGTTCATGAATACGGGATCGCTGCGCATCACCCGACCCAGCCTGGGTTCCTGGGTGGTCTACGGGCTGGGCACCGAAAACCAGAATCTCCCGGGCTTCATCTCCCTGCGGGGCAGTCGCATTCCGACCGGCGGCGCGACGACCTACGGGTCCGCTTTCCTGCCGGGTGTCTACCAGGGATCCAGCGTCAACACGACCGCCCAGACCGTGCAGCAGATGATCCAGAACATCCGCAACTCCTACGTCTCGAAGGCGGAACAGCGGCGCCAGCTCGACTTCGTCCACCAGCTCAACCAGCTCCACGCCAAGACCCTTGCCAGCGAGGCCGCACTGGAGTCGCGGCTGGAGTCCTACGAGATCGCCTTCCGCATGCAGACGGAAGCCACGGATGTGTTCGACATCAACAAGGAGCCTGCCGACGTGCGCGCGGCCTATGGAAACACCGCGCAGGGGAAACAGCTGCTGATCGCACGGCGGCTGGTGGAGCACGGGGTGCGTTTTGTGCAGGTCTGGCACGACGGGTGGGACCATCACCAGGACCTCGAGGACCGCATCACCCAGAAGGCCGGTGAAATCGACCAGCCGCTCGCCGCGTTGATTGCCGACCTGAAGCTTCGCGGCATGCTGGATTCGACCCTCGTGATCTGGGGCGGGGAATTCGGACGCAAGCCGACCCGCGATCGCAACGGCGGCGAGAACCCCGGGCGGGACCACAACTCCAAGGCCTTCTGCAGCGTCATGGCCGGTGGCGGAATCAAAGGAGGCACCGTCTACGGCACGTCCGACGAATTCGGCAGCGCCGCCGTCCACGACAAGGTCCACGTGCACGACCTGCACGCCACCGTGCTGCACTGCCTTGGATTCGATCACACCCGGCTCACCTACCGCTACAACGGCCGCGATTTTCGCCTCACCGATGTCGCCGGCAATGTCGTCAAAGGCGTGCTCGCCTGACCTCCCATCCTGCCGCAATGCTTCCGACCGGCCCGCAATGAATCCGCATCGTGTTTCCTTGATCTCCGGGTGGATCCGTTCCGCCGCCATCGTCCTGCTCGGTGCGGCGAATTTTCCCGGCCAATCCGCGATGGCCGACACCGCTTCGACGCCATCGGCCGCGGACGCGGCGTTCTTCGACACCCGCATCCGCCCGGTGCTTTCGGAGCATTGCTACAAATGTCACAGTCACACCGCTGATCGCATCAAGGGAGGCCTTCTGCTGGACAGCCGCGCCGCCGTGCTGCAGGGCGGCGACTCGGGGCCGGCCATCGTCGCCGGCAAGCCCGACGAGAGCCTGTTGATCCAGGCGATACGTTATAAGGATGAAGACCTCCGCATGCCGCCGGCCGCGCACGGCGGCAAGCTCGGCGACGCGCAGATCGCCGATTTCGAGGAATGGGTGAAACGCGGTGCGCCGGATCCGCGCGTCCCCGCATCCGCAGGCGGCGGCTCCCACTATGCCGGAGTCGGCAAGAAACACTGGGCCTTCCAGCCGCTCAGGAAACCGGCTCTCCCCGCCATTGCATCAAATCCATGGATACAATCGCCCGTCGATGCCTTTGTCTGCGCGCAGCTGGATGCCGCCGGCCTCAAACCCAATCCGCCAGCAGACAAGCGCACCCTGATCCGCCGCGCAACGTTCGACCTCACCGGGCTTCCGCCGACGGAGGGGGAGATTCAGGACTTCCTGGCGGATTCGTCGCCGGACGCCTTCGCCAAGGTGGTCGACCGCCTGCTCGCCTCGCCGCATTATGGCGAGCGATGGGCGCGCTATTGGATGGATGTGGCACGCTACTCCGACACCAAGGGCGATCCGCCGCGGCGCGACGATCCGCGTTTTCCGTACGCATGGACCTACCGGGATTACCTCATTGCCTCATTCAACGCCGACAAGCCCTATGCGCAGTTCGTGACGGAGCAACTGGCCGCCGACATCCTCCTGAAGAACGCCGCCGCCCAGGCCAAGGCATCGAAACAGCCTCCTCCGCAGGACCAGACCAGCCTGGCGGCCCTGGGTTTTCTGCGGCTCGGCAACCAGCACAACGGGCGAAAGAACGACATCATCGACGACCGCATCGATGTCACCTCGAAGGCCTTCCTCGGCCTGACGGTCTCCTGCGCGCGCTGCCACGATCACAAGTTCGACCCGATCCCCACCGCGGACTACTACTCGCTCTACGGTGTTTTTGCCAACACACAGGAGCCCGCCAATGTCTTCCGCGAACCGACCCTGCAGCTGATGATGCAGAAGACCCCCGAGCTGACGGACTACATCGCCAAGGCGGAAGATTTCCAAAAGCGGGAAGGCGAACTCCAGGCAACGATGCTGGAAATGCGCCGCAATCGGCAGCGTGATCCGCAAAAACGCCGGGAACTCGCGCGTGCCGAGGGTTTGCTCCAGCGCGAAATCACCAGCCTGGAGATCACCCACCCGGGCGCACCGGCACGCGCCCACGTCGTCGTCGATGTTCCCAAACCCCGGGATTATCCGATCCTCAAGCGCGGCGAGGCACAAAACACCGGCGCGATCGTGCCGCGCCGCTTCCTCGAGATCCTGTCTCCCAATCCCGCCAAGCGCCCCGTCTGGCGCGCGGGCTCCGGACGCCTTGAACTCGCCGCCGCCATCACCGACCCGAAGAATCCGATCACGGCGCGCGTGCTGGTCAACCGCATCTGGCAGCAGCATTTCGGCGCAGGTTTGATTGCCACGCCGGATGATCTGGGCAACATGGGAGGCATCCCCACCCATCCGGAACTCCTGGACTGGCTGGCGGCTTCCTTCAACGAAAGCGGCGGCTCGATCAAGCAGCTTCACCGCACCCTGATGTTGAGCAGCACCTACCAGCAGCAAAGCCTCGCCAACGAGGCCGGCATGGCGACGGATCCCGACAACCACCTGCTCTGGCGGGCAAACCTCCACCGACTGGATTTCGAGCAGCTGTATGACTCCCTGCTCGCGATCGCGGGCACCCTGGACCCGACGATGGGCGGACGCCCTGTCACGCCATCGGGCAGCGGTTTCGGTCACCGCCGCGCGATCTATTTCGCCATTGATCGCCGGAATCTGCCCGAGCTCCTGGCCCAATTCGACTACCCGAATCCGGACACTCCGACCGGTGTGCGCTATCACACCACGGTTCCCCAACAGGCTCTGTTCCTGATGAACAGCCCGCTGGTCGTCGAGACCGCACGCAAGCTGACCCATCAGCCGTCCTTCTCCGATCTGTCGACGGACGAGGCCCGCGTGAAGGCGCTCTACCTTGCAGTTTTCCAGCGTGAACCGACCGATGCGGAGATTTCGCTCGGACTCGCCTATGTGCGCGCAAATCCGACGGGACTCGATCTGGAAGTTCCGCAGACACCCGCGATGAAAGCGGCCCAGAACAGGCGCCGCAACCAGCGTCAGGCCATGGCGGCCGGCAAATCCATGAAGTTTGCGGATCAGCGGCCCATCGGCACGAGTGTGGAGCAGGGCGGACCGGTGGATGCATGGACAAAACTCGCCCATGCCCTTTTTCAGACCAACGAGGCCGTGTACGTGAACTAGCCGGCACGGCCCGGGATCGGGCGCGTGTAGTGGAATCCTCCCTACGCAGGCGAGGCATTCTTCGCTTCTTCAACCCGCTGGCGTTCCGCGACAGGCATTCCGTAAAATCCTCGTCAAAACGGGGCGGGGCGGCGGCGTTGATTTGCGATGGAGGCGGGGCCGCGACGATCCTCGGCATGATGCTGGGCAAAGTTCATCCCCTTTTCATCCGGTCGGCGCCCCCCTATCCCGCTCCTGAAGTCGCCGCAATTCCCGGTCTTCGCCCGTGATTCCAACCCTCCTCCGCCTGGTTCATCTTGAAGCGTCGGAGTCTGATGCCGAATGGATTCGGAGGGTGTTGCTGGAGGCATGGCCTGCGTGCCGGATCACGCGCGTGCAGACGCGTGAGAGTTTCCTGAGCGTGCTTCAGGCGCAGCCGGTGGACGTCATCCTCTCCGATCTTACCCTGCCGACGTTCGGTGGCATGGATGCGCTCGCCGCGGCGTGTGGTTTTGATCCCGTGATTCCTTTCCTGTTTCTCTCCGGTGCCGTCGGTGAGGAGACCGTGGTGGATGCGCTCCTCCATGGCGCGGCGGACTTCGTCTTCAAGGAACGCCATGCCCGCCTGATCTCCGCGATCGAATCCGCCCTTCTCCGTGCGGACAGGCGGCGCGCGCAACTTCCCGCCGAACAGATGTTGCGCGAACAGTCCGGAATTCTGAACCGGCTTCCCGACGCAATCTGTGTCACGGATGCGCATGGTCACGTCATTCACACCAATCCGAGCGCCAGGGCACTGTTTGGGATCAACGAAAACGACGATCCCCAAAGCCTCGACGGGCTCTTCGGCTCCCACAATCGCGCACTCCTCCTGGATGCGGTCCATGTCCTGCACCGTTCGGGAGCGTGGACGGGGGAATTGATGCTCCTGCCCGCCTGCGGAGCTTCAAAGTTTGTCATCAGTCGATGGACGCTCATACGGGATGAAGAAGGCCGGCCGAAATCCATTCTGGCGGTCAACACGGACGTCACCGCGCACAGGCAGCTGGAGGTTCGACTCCTGCGGACGCAGCCCACCGATGGGATGGACACGCTGGCGGCAAGGATCCGGCAGGATCTCAACAACATCCTCATGCCGATCCTGACCACCGTCGACCTCCTGCAGCGGAGAACCAGCGACCCGGAGCTTCGTGATCTGCTCGGGGTCGTGGATTCCCGCGCCCGCCATGGCATCGCCCTGCTGCAGCAGATCGTGGCCGTCGAGCGCGGAGTGAATGGCAACCGCCGTGAGGTGCGCCCGAAGGACGTGATCTCCGACCTCCTGAGGAGCGTTCGGGAAACCCTGACGCAAAGCCTCAGGATCGAGACGCACATCGAGGGCGATCTCCCAAATATCCGCGTCGATCGGGACCTGTTGCGCCAGGTGCTGATCAACCTCGTGCTAAAGGCGCGCGATGCGATGGACGGTGTTGGTGTAATCACCCTGCGGGTGCGAAAAACCGATGTGGACGCTGCACTCGCACAGGCGACCCCCGGAGCCCAGTCGGGTATCCATGTGGTAATTACCGTCAGCGGCACAGGCAAGGGAGCCGGCCCTGATCAGATCGATCCCATGGCGGACCCCTTCATTTCCATGAGTGCCGTCGCCCAGGGCCTCGATCAGGGTCTCACGACCGTGATGGGAATCGTCAAGGCTCAGGGAGGGTTCCTTCAGGTGGAAAGCACGCCAGGCCTCGGCACGGAGTACTGTCTGCACCTGCCCGCCGTTGTCCACGATGGCGATGAAAAACACCCATCCGCCGGGTCACGGAGTCAATCCCGCCAAGGACGTGGTGAAACCATCCTGCTGATCAACGACGAGGACGGCAACCGTGAGGTCATGCGCGCCCTGCTCGAAGCCCATGGCTACCGCGTGCTGGCCGTCGGTGACGCGCGGGCGGGCATCAAGCTCTATCGCGAGCGGCACGCCGAGGTGCAGCTCGTTCTCACGGATACGATGATGCCCGGGGTCAAGGGTGAGGACATCATGAAAGAGATGTGCCTCATCAACCCCGACGTCCGGATCGTGGCCATGAACACCGTTCTCGGCCATGGGGAGAAGGCGGAGCGGACGCCCCACCTGGCATTTCTTCCCAAGCCGCTTTCCGGAGAGGATCTCCTGGGAGCCGTGCGTCAGGTGCTGACCGGCGCATGATCGATCAAGTCGGGCACGTTGAAGCGTGCGCAGGATTGACCGCCGCAATCTCTGCCCTGATTTTGGCGCATTCAGACGGCGGCAGACTGCCTTGGTCTGCCTTCGCGAAAAGGGTCACCGCGTTGCCCGTCTCTGCCGCTTTTTCTTCATGAAAAAACATATCATTGCTCTCCTTTCCCTGGGAACCATTGGCTTCCAAGCCGGTTGCTCGGCCTTGAGTTCCAATTCCTCCCCTGCAGTTGCACGGGTGAGTATTCAGTCGGAAAAATCGCTGACTCGCAGGGGTGAACTTGCCGACGTGGAGGCTCCCGAATCGGTCGCCTATGATCACAAACGAAACCTGCTGTATGTTTCCGTGCAAAGAGGCAGCGTCCCCGGCGATGGCTCGATTGCAAAAGTTTCATTGCAGGGAAAACTGCTTGATGCGAATTTTGTCACCGGGCTGAACGACCCCAAAGGCATAGCCCTTCAGGGGGACCTCCTTTATGTCTCAAATGGCACCGAGCTGGTTGAAATAGACCTTGAGTCAGGGGCCATTGTCGCCCGCTACACCAACCCGCGGCTCCGCTTCCTCAACGATGTGACGGTGGATGATGACGGCAGCGTGTACGTCGCCGAAATGTTTGGCTCCGCCATTTATCGCCTGAGCAAAGGCAAAGTTTTCAGTGAATGGCTGGCGACGCCCGAATTGGAAAATCCCAATGGGCTGCTCGCCGTGGGCGGCAAAATGTATGTCGCCGCCTGGGGCGGATTTAACAATGGGAAACCTCTCGAGGCTCCTCCCGGACGTTTCCTTGAGATCGACCTGCGCAGCAAAGCGATCGCCAGGATCACGGACGAGCCTTTGGGGAATCTGGACGGCTTGCAGGCCAATGGTCCGGACAGTTTCATCCTCTCCGATTGGAAGGCCGGCAAGATCTACAAGGTCGCCAGAACAGGAGCCGTCGATCTCATTCTGAACACCGAGCAAGGGGTGGGTGATATCCTTTTTGTGCGCGAAAAGGGGTTGTTGATTCTGCCCATGAGGAAGCAAAACCGCCTTCTTTTCTACACCGTGCGATAACCAGGCCGCGGCGGCGTGCGAACCCTTCCGGCCCCGCCCACTCGCATCGGATCAGTCATCGCCCGGCTCAAAAGCCGGCACGTCGAGTCTTCAACGAACTGGCTTCAGGACAATTTTTGTCCCACTCCGGCGGGATTGCGCTCGCCCGCCGGCTTCCAAATGTTACGAATATTCAGTGAAAACAGTATTCTTAATATTGGCAGCATTGGCCGGCTCTGCCAGCCTCGCTTTTCCCAGGGGGGCAACGGACGGCGGCGATATTGATAAGCCCGGGTTTTTCCCGATTCTTCCGTGGAACTACTACGCGGCAAAAAACGCCTCGGACCGCGGAGCGGATCCTTTCAAGGCGGTCGGGGAGTGTCATTTCAACTTCGCGCCCTTCGCACTGCCCCACGAACTGGAGCGCTGCCGTGAATTGGGCCTTCACGCCATCGCCGGCCCGTCGGACGCAGGCACACTCAAGGATCTGCGCGGAAAAAACCATTCCGCAGAGGAGGTCGAGCGGCGAGTCAAACAAATGATCCTCGAGGCGGGGTCGAATCCCGCCGTGAAGGGATTTTTCATCATGGATGAACCGGGGGTGACGGACTTCCCGCTCCTGGCCCGCGCCGTGGCGACCGTCAGGAAACACGCGCCCGGGAAGTTCGCCTACATCAACCTATTCCCGGACTACGCCACCATTGGAGCTCCCGATAAATCGCAACTCGGCACGAAGAGCTATACCGAGTATCTGGAACGGTTTGTCCATGAAGTGAAGCCCCACTTCCTGAGTTACGACAACTATATGGTGCAGATCTCACACGACATGAAAGACCGGACCAAGGCCGAGAGCTATTACCGGAACCTCCTGGAAGTTCGGCGTGTGGCGCGCAAGTACAACCTGCCGTATCTCAATATCGTAAGCGGAAACCAGGTGCGTCCCTACACGACCATCCCGTCTCCGGCCAATCTTGCCTTTCAGGTTTACACCACCTTGGCGGCAGGTTATCGCGGAGTCGGCTGGTTCACCTATTTTGCGGATCGCTACGAATATGCTCCCGTCAACCGAAACACCCAACGGACCCAAACCTGGGAATATCTTCGGGAGATCAACCGCCAAATCGCGACCCTGGCGCCCGTGATGAGCCGGCTCCGATCGAACGACGTTTTCTTCACCGAACCGCTCCCATTCCCCGCACTGCCACCCCTGGCCAGCACGTTGGTAAAGGCGTTGACCGGATCGGAGCCGCTGATGCTCGGCGAGTTCACGGCCCCTTCCGGAGAACGCTACGTGATGGTGGTCAACCTCAGTCTCGAACGATCGGTGAAATTCACCCTGGAAGCGTTCGGCGCGGACGCGCGGATCGAGGTCGTCTCAAGTGCCGACGCCTCACTGTCTCCCTACGACAAGAAAGCCGGGCTGTGGCTGGTCGCCGGCTCAGGCGCACTGCTCAAGATAAGCGAATAGATGGGCAGGGCCGCCAGCAATCCCCGGAGGGTTTCCCCGCCGGCGCCACTTTACGATCCGGCAATGGCATTTGCCGAATATGTCCGGCTCTAGTGCGAGGCAGGCGACGAGGATTTGGGCTCCCGGAAGAAGATCAGGAACACAACGAGCACCCCGAGGGAGCCGACCATCGGCGTCATCCAGATCCGCGCCCAGTCGTGGGTCACCACGCCTTCCGCCGAAACGACCTGGCAGGCACCGAGCACGCGACCGGCGAGCAACGTGCCGACGAAGGATCCCACGCCCCAGAGAATGAACGCCAAAAAACCCTGGACCGCCGAACGGTTCCTTTCGGTGGCTTCGCCATCCGCATAGATCTGGCCGGCGATGAAGAGGAAATCATAGCACACCCCATGCAGCAGGATCGCTGCAAAGACGAACGGAACGTGCATGCCTGATCCATCCGCACTTTGGGCCAGCAGAAAATAACGCAGAGCCCAAGCCAGGATGCCCACGAGAATGGTCTTCTTGTAGCCCCAACGCTTGAGGATCAGCGGCAGCAAAAACAGAAAAGTGACATCGGATACCTGCGCCAAACTCATTTTCCCGGCCAGCCCGGTCCAGCCCAGCTCAGACAGGTATATCGACATCAGCACAAAATAAAAATAAAGCGGAATGCAGATCAGAAACATGCAGACGATGAAAATCGCGAAAGAGGGCTTCTTCAGCAGGGCCAGGGCATCCAACCCCAGCACCTCGGCCACCTTCACTCCGCGCTCCGTCTTCTTCGGTGGAGTGGCGGGCAAGGTAAGCGCAAACAGCCCGAACCCCACCGAGGCGCCGCCCGCCAGGTAGAACTGAAGTGCGGAGTGCTCGCCGTGGAGATAACTCAAGAAAACGCCTGCCGCAATCCAGCCCACCGCCGACAGCGTTTTCACTCGCGGAAAATCCTTCTTCTGGTCGACGAGATGCGTCAGCGCCACCGAGTTTCCGAGCGCCAGTGTCGGGGCAAAGAGCGCACAATACAGAGTCAAGACCGGATAGAATCCGGCAAAAGTATCCATCCGGCTCAGTGCGAACAGAACAGCACCTCCGACCACCCCGAGAACACCCAGAATCTTTTCGGAGGAGAAGTAACGATCGGCAATCAGACCCACGAAGAACGGTGAGATCATGGAGCCAATCGCAAAGGCGCCATATGCCGCCCCGATTTGCGCGCCGCCAAACTTCAGCACGTTGGCCAGATAGGTGCCCATGCTGACATACCACGCCCCCCAGACAAAATACTGGAGGAACATGAAGGTGGACAGTCTTAGTTTGATCGCCGTGCGGGTAGCCATGTTGGGGTGGGTTGAAATCCATCTAGTGCATTTCAGTCTGGCAGGATCCGATGCCAGGCCGGTAGAAATTGAACTGCACATTCGGATGATCCGCGAGGAGGGACATCGGCACCGCGCTATCCATGTAGCGCTTTCCAATCATCAAGGTCGTAAGCCGTTGCCCAAAGGGACTGTCATGGTTGCCCGCGTGCCAGATCGACACCTTCTCCGCCTTCCAGGTTTCCACGGGACCGACGGTGATCGCCCGGACCGGGACCAAGGAGATGTTTCCGCCGCCGGATGTCCGCGCGTTTTGAGCGAGCGTCACCGGATGAAGATCCACCACCCTCGTACCCAGTTTCCGATACTCGGAGGGAGTCGGAGGCGCATCACGGTAGACGCCTTCGCGTCTAACCGGATCGTTGAATGCCCAATGCTTGGCGTCGCCCTGTCCGCCCTGCATCACTGCACAGCGCACCCCGTCCCAGCTCGCGGCAAATGCAGCCGTATCCGCTTTGGGAAAATGAAGATTCGCCTCCGGCAGCGCCAGTTCCGGTCGAATCCGGTCAAAGCACAACTCCCGGTCGGCACGCTCAAACGACAGGGGATGGGTCACGGGCGCTTCCTTTCCATCCTGGTACCATTCGTCCATGCCCCAGAAGTGGGCATGCCGGAGCGAAAGATTCAGCTCGTTGACCATCCGGGCCACGAGCGGCAATTGCTCGGTCGGTCCGATGGGGCCGCATATCCCCACGGGATTGTCGGCCGTGGCCGAACGCCACGCGGTAATGTACTCGAGCGCCTCGGCCAGATAGAAATCCTCGAGGCGATCATACATCACCACCCGGAATCCCTCACGGGAGAGCCCGGCCAGGTCACGTTCGGTGAGGCTGGCCGCTTCCTGGATCAATTCCGTATCCAAAGTCGTGTAATCCCACCAATCGGGCGCAATGGAACTGTATTTTCTAGACATGATATTTTTGAAAACTGACAAGTTGAACCAAACGATTCCGCACGCGGTTTCTTCAGGCATCAGGCACGCCTTTTTCCAGCCAGCGGCGGTACGCAGGATTTCTCCGATGCTTCCTCCCGGCGGCTTCCGCGAGCGGGTCGGCTCCGGCCGGCCCAAAACCAAGAGGGTTGTGCCGCCTCCATCCTTCGGCCATCGCGAAACGCCCTGACATCCTGCCCACCTCGCGGGCCAGGCGTTCCATCTCGCTCACGTAAGAGCTCATTCCCTGGCTCGCGTCGAGCCACGCCTGCTGGCTGCGGTGCGCGGCGAGCGCCTTTGCCTTGATCGCATGGACGTGGCTCACATCAACGTAGCATTCGGGAATCAGGCGTCTGCCCAAGGAATCGCGCAAGCCATGGGGCAAGGCATGATATACCGCGACGTCCGCGGAAAAAGCCCTGCGCCGCGGGCTCGTAACGAAGTTTGGCATCCCCCGGGCAAATGCCGCCGCGACGGCGAGGCGTGCCGTATTCATATGGTCCTCCATGTAGTCGTCGGGAGAATGGGTCAGCACGATCGCAGGACGGACTTCGCGGACGATGGCGGCGACCCGTCGCAGCAGTTTCGCTTCGTAGAAAATCTCCAGATCATCGACGAGGCTTCGATGAAACGTCGCGCCCAGCACGCGCGCGGCCGCCCGGGCCTCGCGCGCCCGGATGGTCCGGGTGCGAGCCGCACTTTCCACCAGGCTCCCGCAGGAACCTGAAGCGACATTCAGGTAATGCAGCTCATAACCCGCCTCCTTGAGAACCAGGAGGGTGCCCGCCATCATGAACTCGATGTCGTCCGGATGAGCGGCGACTGCCAGCACCGTGCGCTGGCTCATGAGAAATCCTTCAGGTGAATTTCGCGGCCAGACTGGGCGGAATAATCGGCGGCCAGCACCACCCGGTGCGAACGCAACGCCTCAGTCAAGTTGGTCAGCGGCATGTCCTCCCCGCGGTCCAACGCTGAGAAAAAGGCCTCGAACTGGGTCTGATAGGGATGATCAGACACGTCGCCGGAATCGAGCAGCTTCATGGAAAGCGTACTCCATGCGTGACGATTGAGCCCCGGCAGCTTGGACGAATGAAACCGGTTATCGAGGAGGGATCCTTCGCTGCCCAGCAAATGGACGTGAAAATAATAGGGCTGGAGGCAGTCGATGACCGAGGCTACCTTGCCAATCCGGCCGTCCTTGAATTTCACCAGCGTCACCGACGTGGTGGGATACTCGTACTCCGCAAAGATCTCGCTCCGGGAGCGCGTCGCCTGACTCGTCACCGAGTCGACTTCCCCGCCCATGCAAAGCAACAGGGCATCCATCGCATGGCAACCAGCGGAAAGCAGGCTGCTCCCGCCATCCGCCCGGGTCGTATTCCACCGGAACTGTCCGTACCATGGACCGATGCCATGGTAATAATCTACCTCCCCATAGTGCAATGCACCCAGCAGTCCCGCATCGATCACCGCCTTCGTCGCCGTCAGCTGACTGGAGTAACGGCATTCGAAGCAGACGCAGACCCGGACCCTTGCCGCCTCGACCGCTTCACGGACCGCTTTGGCCTCCTCCCACGTCAGGCTGATCGGCTTCTCGATGATCACATGCTTTTTCGCCCGCGCCGCCTTGATGATTTGATCCGCGTGTTGGTGCGGATAACTGCAGATCGAAACGGCATGGATATCCGGCCGCGCCAGCAAGGCATCCAGGTCGGTGTACGCCTGGATGGCTCCGCCGTGACGGGCGCTCAGAACAGCGGAATCCTGCGGCCGGGAGGAGTAGATTGCCGTAACCTGCGCCGAAGTGGTGGCATTGATCGCTTGAATGTGCGCTGTGCTGACCCAGCCGTATCCTATCACGGCAACATTGTATTTTTTCATGGCAACAAACCGGTCTCCGATGATCCTGCCGCCGGAGCGACGATCATTCTTTTGTTAATTTTATACCTGAATAAAATGATTATATTTTCTGTCAACCGTCAAAACGTCCATCGGGGTTCAGGGATGAAGCCGCGCCAGGCCCCTTCCGGCCGGCATGTCGGAGGGCGTCACAATGTCCGAAGAAACCCCAGTGCCCGCCGCCATGCGTCCTTCCTCGCCTGCCGGTTTGATTCGTAGCGGTCCCGCACGTTTTGCTCTTCATCCGCACCCGGGGCAGGCGCTTCGCCCGCCTTCATGAAGCCGTGCCCGGATCCGGCGTAAAAAACGGGTTCGTATGTTTTCCCCGCGGCTTTCATCTGCGCGGTTGTCCGGTCGATCGTCGCATTGATTCGCGCGTCATTCTCCGCGTAGAAACCCAGAACCGGGCAGGT
>CAZOXB010000106.1:0-13404 GCA_964583635.1 uncultured Opitutaceae bacterium
ATCGCCACGGTGGTTACGATCACGGGTCGGCTCAATCCCGTTTTCGGCCCGCCCGGTCGATGGCCGTGGGATCCGGGTGTTCCGCGCCGCCGAACGATTCCGCTCGCGTCGAAGCTTGCACCTTTCGCCAACGGGAGGCTTGCTGATCGTTTTCCATGAGCACATCCACCGCGCCCGAAAACGCCATCATCAGCACCAGCTACGGGGACCTGACCCTGTCGTTCTGGTCCGACGTCGCTCCCAAGACGGTCGAGAACTTCAAGAAACTGGCCCGGGAAGGCTTTTACGACGGCACCGCCTTCCACCGCATCATCAAGGGTTTCATGATTCAAGGAGGCTGCCCCAACACCAAGACGGGCGCCCGCGGTATGCCGGGCACGGGGGATCCCGGCTACAAGCTCAAGGCGGAATTCAATGCCAAGCCGCACGTGCGTGGCGTCATCTCGATGGCGCGCGCCTCGGACCCCAACTCCGCAGGCTGCCAGTTCTTCATCTGCCATGGGGATGCACGCTTTCTCGACCGGCAATACACCGCTTTTGGCGAACTCGTCGCCGGTGACGACGTGCTCGAAAAAATCGCCACCGTGCCCACCAAATCGGGCGGCGGCGGCGAAAAGAGCACGCCCATTGAACGCATCGAGGTGAAGTCGATCAGTATCGTCCCGGCAGCCGCCTGAGGATTGTCCTGCGCGCCGGTTCGGCATTCGGTCCAGACACAGGCGTGGATCCGCAGATTAGCTGCCTTGCGAAATCGGCGATAATCGGCGCAATCTGTGGATTGCTGCTGTCTGCACTCAGGACGCGGCCGCTTCGTACGCCTTGGCGACGGCGAGGTTGGTGATCCTGCCGTCGCGGGTATTCACTCCCTTGGCGAGGCCGCGATGTTCCTCCAGGGCCCGCTGCACACCGCGCTCGGCGAATCGCAGGACAAACGGCTCGGTGGCCTGGGTGAGCGCAATCGTCGACGTGCGGCCGACCAGTGCCGGCATGTTGGGGACGGCGTAGTGAACGACCCCGCGTTCCTTGTAAACCGGTTCACGATGCGAGGTCGGCCGGATGGTCTCGATGCAGCCGCCCTGGTCGACGGCGATGTCCACCACCACGCTCCCCCGACGCATTGACGCCACAGCCCCCTTTCCGACCACGATCGGTGCCTTGGCCGCCGGAATCAATACGGCGCCAATCAGAAGATCGGCCGAAGCCACGGAAGCCTCGATGTTGGCGGGGTTCGAAAGAAGGGTGACAACCCGTCCACCGTATTCCTCCTCGATCAGTTCGAGCTTGCGGGTGTCAAGATCGAGGATCGTCACCCGCGCGCCCATGCCCGTTGCCATTCTGCAGGCGTGCGCACCGGAATTGCCCGCGCCGATGATCACCACATGGCCGGGCGCGGTGCCGGGGATTCCTCCCAGCAACACCCCCGAACCGCCGTTCTGCGACTGCAGGAAGTACGCGCCGATCTGGATGGAAAGGCGCCCGGCGATCTGCGACATCGGTTTCAGCAACGGCAGCGTGCCGTCCTGCGCTTCCACGGTTTCATAGGCGATGCCGAGGATGCGGCGCGCCATCAGCTCCCGGGTGAGTTCGGGTCCCGCCGCCAAATGCAGGTACGTAAAGAGCGCCTGGCCCTCACGCAGGTGGTCATACTCGGCGGGAAGGGGCTCCTTGACCTTGATGATGAGGTCGGAGGCCTGCCAAACCCGGGCCGCCCCCGCCACGACGAGGGCTCCCGCCTGCCGATATTCAGCATCAGTGAAACCGGCCGACAGCCCCGCGCCGCGCTCCACCCGCACGGTCGATCCGCAGGCCACGCAGCGCCGGGCAAGGCTCGGGGTCATCGCGACCCGCGTTTCGCCTTCCTTGATCTCCTTGAGCACCCCGATGTTCATGATGCAGTCAACGCAACCGCGACTTGCACCCGGCTCCCCGGCATCATCGCCGCCGCTCCCCTGCCCTCCGCCGCGAGTGGAACTCCGGCCAGGGGCATCCGGCACACACGTCCACGCGGTGAGGGGTCCATGTCCCGATCCATTGCCCATCGGCCCGATGCAGGCAAGCCCGTTCCCCCTCCCGGAGCGGAAGTCCTTCTCGGATTTTTGTCGCGAACCGAGCGACAATGATCAAGACACCATGCTCTGCTCCGTGGGTGTGCCACCACCCGAACATCCCCCTTCCTCTTCCTCCCATGCCCTTCCTTCACCGATCCACGCGGCGCACATTCCTGAAGACCGCCGGCTCCATTGGCCTGACAGCTCCGTTTATTGCCCGGAACCTGATTTCCGCGCCACCCAGCCGGACGCTGCGCCATGCGAGCTTCGGTGCCGCCGGCATGGCTTGGAATGACATCCGCGCCATCTGCAGCAACTCCTTCGTCCAGCTCGTCGCCGTCGCCGAGGTCGACGAGACCCGCCTGGCCGAGATCAAGGCCTGGCATCCGAACGCCCGGATCTACCAGGACTGGCGGGAGCTGCTCCGGAAGGAAAAGGACAACATCGATTCGGTCAACGTCACGGTGCCGGACCACATGCATGCGCCCATTGCCCTTTCGGCCATGCAGCTCGGCAAGCACGTGTATTGCCAGAAACCTCTGGCCCACGATATTTACGAGACACGCGTCCTGACCGAGTACGCCCGCAGGAGAAAACTTGTCACCCAGATGGGCATCCAGGTCCATTCGCAGAAAGTCTATCGCCAGGCGGTCGCCATCGTACAAAGCGGTGTGATCGGCAAGGTCCGGGAAGTCCATACCTGGAGCAGCAAGAAGTGGGGCGCCACCGGAGCGCCTCCCGCCTGGCAGGGAGCGGTTCCCTCCACGTTCCGGTGGGACCTCTGGCTGGGTGTCTGCCAGGACCGGCCGTACGTCGGCGACTCCTACTATCATCCCGACAACTGGCGTCGCCGCCTGGATTTCGGCACCGGCACGTTCGGCGACATGGGGTGCCACATTTTTGACCCCGTCTTTGAAGCGCTGGCGCTCACCGCGCCGCTTTCCGTGCGCTCCGAAGGGCCCGCTCCCGATGCGTGGAACTGGTCCACGGACGCCCGGATCACCTATGTCTTTCCCGGCACGCGTTACACCGAAGGCGAGACGGTCACGGTAAAATGGTACGACGGGGACCAGCGTCCGCCGGCGGAAATCGTGGCACTCGTCGAAGGTTCGTTTCCCACCCGCGGCGGCGAAAAGCGCGCAGACGAAAAGAACCCGCTCAACCAGGGGTCGATCATCATCGGCACCAAGGGCGTCCTCAATGTGCCCCACATCGCGGCACCCCGGCTTTTTCCGCGCAACCAATTCAAGGACTTCAAACTGCCTTCCGCCCCCGACGGGCACCACTGGACCCAATGGGCCGAGGCCTGCCTCTCCGGAGCAACCCCTTCGGCGAACTTTGACTACTCGGGTCCGCTGACCGAGACCGTGCTCCTCGGCAGCGTCGCGGTCCGCTTTCCACAGACCACCCTGAACTGGAATGCAAAGGACCTCCGCTTCGAAAACCTCGCCGAAGCCAACCGCCATCTCCGCAAGACCTACCGCGACGGCTGGGAAGTCGCCGGACTCTAGCCACTGCGGATCTTCAGCGTTGCCGCGCGGCGTGGGCGGTGGCCACCTGCACGTATTTTTCCGCCCAGGGACGCAGGCCCGCCATCTCCGCATCAGTAAGGGCACGGACAATTCGCGCCGGTGTGCCCAGTACCATCGAGCCGGGCGGAACCACCATGCGCTGCTTCACGACGGCCCCGGCGCCGACAATGCTGCGCGCCCCGATCACCGCCCCGTCGAGAATCGTCGCACCCATTCCGATGAGGCACTCGTCCTCGATCGTGCAGGCATGCACGATCGCACTGTGGCCGATCGTGCACCATCGGCCGATGATCGCATCGAGGTCATCGGCCAGATGCACCACGGCGTTGTCCTGGATGTTGCTGCCTTCCCCGACGATGATCCGTGCGATGTCGCCTCGCAGGACCGCACCGTAGAACACGCTGCTCTGTGATGCCAGGGTGACGTCGCCAACCACGGTCGCATTGGGGGCGACCCAGAGTGCGCGAGCGATGTCCGGCACTTTTCCGAGGTGCCGTTCGAGGCGTTCTTGCAAAGTCATCGACCTCGATTGATGAGCGAAGCCGGCTCACGGCGCAAGGTTGCAACGGGCAAAATGCCAGCCCTTCATCTCAACCTTGAAGCGAATTTCCGAAGGTACTTCAGCGCGATTTCGAATTCGTGCGGCATCTCCGCGCGCATGGTCACCGGGAGCCGCGTGTCCGGATGGTTGACGGTGAGTTCGCTGGCGTGCAGCGCCAGCCGCTGCAACAGGGGCTTCTCCGCGTCGCGGTTCTTGTAGCCCCGCTTCAGGTCCGAGAGCCTCAGTTCAATCCCGGGAATTCCGTAAAACCGATCCCCAAAAATGGGAGCGCCCGCCGCCGCCAGGTGCACGCGCAACTGATGCGTCCGGCCCGTGAGCGGACGACACTCGACCCAGGCAAAGCGCTGTCCGCGCGCGGTCTGGAAACGCTCGATCGTGCGGAACGAGGTCAGCGACGGCTTTCCACCGCGCTTCCTGAACACCCGCATGCGCCCCGGATGGGCCTCGTCCTGGTCCAGCGCGAGATCGACGGTGAACGCATCCGGCAGCATTCCCGCGTCATCCCGAACCGGGGCGATCACCTTCATCGCCTCCTCCGCCGGCGGCACCACCACCAGGGCGTGGTAGATCTTGGACACCGCTTTCGACTGAAACTGGCCGCTCAGAAAATCGAGCGCCGGCTTGGTCTTCGCGCACAGGAGCACGCCGCTGGTATCGGCGTCGAGGCGGTGTACATTGGCGACACCCTTGCCCAGCACCGCATGCACGTTGCCCATCAGGTTTTCCCGAGTCTTGTCCCAACGATCCGGCGCGACCAGCAATCCGCCGGGCTTGTCGAAGGCAATCATCGCCTCGTCCTCATGGATGATGGGTGGCAGGGACATCAAACCACCCAATGGACGGAAATTGCCGGAAATTCAAACCTCGGTATCTCTTACGACGATCCCAAACCAGACGAAAACGCTGGGATCGCTTCCCGATCGTCGACACCGGCCGGCTGGAGGATGCCCGCAGTCGAGCGGCTCGAAATCCCCATGCAGCTTACACACCGCCGACCTGAAGCAATCTCATCCGCCACCAATATCAGATAAAAAGCCCGGACTTCCCGCGGCCTATTCTGACGGCGAAATGACCTTCAGCCCGGCAGCAAGGGCAAGCTGACACTGGCGGACATCGAATGTTACAAACCATCTCCGGCCGAGTTCGAGAGCGCTGGCGACGTGCAGCACATCAAGCGAGCGGGTACCAAACACGGGCGTGTGGGCACGGGAAAGATCGGCGGCGCGCTTGAGCACGGCCCGCCAGAGAAGATCGGCGGTGGCGTAGCGGCCTTATTCGAAGTCGTCGTCGAGCGCGGCCAGTGCGGCATCAAATGCGGAGGAACTGAGAAATCCCCGGTGCGCAGCGAGCCCAAGCCCGTTGATCAACTCTACCCGACCGTGGTGGGTGACCGAAAGTGGCCCCCGGGTCTTTGCCCGCCAAGTCACCATGGCCCGCGACTCCCGCTCATGAAGGTAGAGCTTCAGCAGTGCGCTTGGGTCGACGTAGTACCTGCTAGCGGTCGCCACGGTTGTCCTCGTGCAAGCCCCGGGACTGAGCGGCGGTCAAAGGCGTCGGCTGGTGGGCCGTGAGACGTGCCCAGTAATCCACCGGGGGGGGGTTCTTGGCCGGGGGCTCCGTGTGGAGCACGAGGCGGTATTTGGTGTGGCCGCCCTCGGAAAGAAGCACCTCACCCTCCGCCTCAACCAGCCTGCGGATCCTGGGGAATCGGTTGCGAAGATCGCGGATGGTGGCGGAGGCTGCCATGGTGATACACAAGTGTATCACCACTTCACAGGCGTCAAGGGCCAATGGGTGACGCAACCTCTGCGGTGGACCCGCGTCCGCTGGCCCACGGATCAGGTGGATTCAGCTATGTGAAGCAGAGTGGTTTTCACCCGCCATCGGATGGCTGTGGGAATCTTTCACAGATTCTTAGCGAATGGATGACCGGCTAAAAAAAACGTAAGGTGTTGGACGGTGGCTTGAAATGACTTGCAGGAATGACGATGAATTCCCTGCTTTTGCGCCGGGAGGCCCGTGCTGAATCTGGCCGATCTAAGAGTAATGTCCGTCATCAAACGCAAAGTCATCCATCTCGGCGCGAGCATCCTCACCACGCGCACGGCCCGGCGTTTGAAAAAGAATGCCCATGGCTTGTCCGCGCAGGAACGGACCTACAAGGCGTTGATGAAGGGCATCGCCGCGACCGCCTTCGGGGAGGATTCGAAAATCGACGGCGACCTTCCCTACGAACTGTTTCAAAAGCGTGTGCCACTGCGGGTGTACGAGGAGTTCGTTCCCTACATCGACCGGATCAAGGCCGGCGAGGCAAACATCCTCTGGCCGGGCGCATGCTCGTTGTTCGCCACGACCGGCGGCACCACCTCCGGACGGAGCAAGCTCATTCCCGTTACCGAGGCACTGCTCCACCATTTCCGAAAGGCAGGCAGGGAATCCCTCCTCTACTACACCGCCCGGGTCGGTCACACCGGCATCTTCCAGGGTCGCCATCTCTATCTCGGAGGATCCGCCACGCCCACGCCGCTCGAAGGCGACAAGGGGCATGCGGCTTTCGCCTGCGACCTGAGCGGTATCGCCGCCCTCAACCTGCCCAAATGGGCGGATGAACTGTACTACGAACCGGGAGCCGAGATCGCACGGATCCCCGACTGGCAGGCCAAGGTCCGGGCGATCGCCGAGCGAACCGTCGGCCGGGACATCACGTTGCTCGGAGGAATTCCGAGCTGGATCCAGATCCTCGCCGAGGCCGTCCTCGCCCGCAGCGTGCAAGGCAAGATCCGCCCGACCCACCTCAAGGCCGTGTGGCCCAATCTTGAGTGCTTCGTCCATGGCGGAGTCCCGATCGGTCCGTTCGCCGAGGGCATCCGCGCCATCCTCGGGCCGCAGGTCAATTTTCACGAGGTCTATCCTGCCTCCGAAGGCTTCATCGCCGCCCAGGACGCTGATGCCACCTTCGGGCTTCGCCTGATGGCCGATGCCGGCATCTTCTTCGAATTTCTGCCCATGCGCGAGTTTGTGGAAGCGCGCATCGGTCCGCTCGGCATCCGCACCGTGCCGCTTGCCGGCGTAAAGACCGGCATCGACTACGCACTCATCATGACAACGCCCGGCGGACTGTGCCGCTATGTGCTCGGGGATGTCGTGCGATTCGTTTCCACCGACACGCCCCGACTGATCTACGTCGGACGCGTCAAGCTGCAGCTCAACACGTTTGGCGAGAACGTGATTGAAAAGCAGCTCACCGACGCCCTCCTGGCTGTCTGCCAGCGTCACGGCTGGAGCATCGTCAATTTTCACGTCGCGCCCCTCTTCGCAGAGGCATCCACGATCGACACTCCGCGGGGTCGCCACGAATGGTGGATCGAACTCAAGACCCCGACCGTAGTCACCCCGACGGGTCCTGTCATAGCGTCGGAACTCGACGCCGAGCTCCAGCATCTCAACGCCGATTACGCTGCGCAGCGACGCGGACGCAATTTCGAGGCGCCGCTCGTCCGACTGGTCATGCCCGGACTCTTTGAGCAATGGATGCGCACCGCAGGAAAATGGGGTGGCCACGGCCGCATGCCGCGCTGCCGCGGCGATCGCCATATCGCCGAGGAGCTGGGCCTGCTGGCGCGCTTTTCCGACGACCGATGAACAGAGCGGATTGAACGGCGCGGGCCGGCACGTATGCACCCCATGCCTCGATGCACTCCGACGGAGCATCGGAAAGGGGGGCAGGCGGGGCGTCCGACAACGTTTTCGAGTGGGATCCGGAGGCGAGGGAGGCAAATCCATCGGAAATGGATCCGTTTCCCGGCCTTGCCTGCGGCTCGGTGGTCGCCAACATTGATTTCCCGCACCCTGCCCTCCCTCTTTCTGGAATCTGTGAAGCCCGCAACCTCCCGACTGAAGCTGCTCACCTTGGCGGTTGCTGCGTCCGTGGCAATTCCGATGCTCCCGGCGCAGGGACGGCCTGCCAAGGTTGTCTTCAACCGCGATGTCCGGCCCATCCTGTCCAACACCTGTTTCAAGTGTCACGGGCCTGATGCGGCCAACAACCAATCCGGCCTGCGGCTGGATCTGCGGGATCTCGCCATCCAGCCGCACAAGTCCAAATCCGGTGTCACCAGCACGGCGATCATCCCGGGAAAGCCCGACGCCTCCGAACTGATCCGGCGCATCACGAGCACTGACGCATCGTACCGCATGCCGCCCGCCGACGCGCTTCACCAACTGACGTCCACGGACAAGGAAGTCCTGCGGCAATGGATTGCCCAGGGCGCCGACTATCAGCCGCATTGGGCCTACGCGGCGGTCCGGAAGGCACCTCCGCCTGAGGTTCCGGGCGCTGCCAAACCGGTGACTCATCCCATCGATGCCTTCATCTTCAGCGCGCTGGCGGCCAAGGGACTCACACCGTCGCCCGAAGCTCCACGCAGCACCTTGATCCGCCGGATTTCGCTGGATCTCACCGGCCTGCCGCCAACCGCGGCCGAGGCAGAGGCGTTCGAGCATGATCGTCGCCCCGACGCCTATGAACGCCTGGTCGACCGGCTGCTCGCCTCACCGCACTACGGTGAACGCATGGCGGTGCCATGGCTGGATCTCGTGCGGTTTGCGGACACCGTGGGGTTCCACGGCGACCAGGAGCAGAACATCTTCCCCTATCGCGACTACGTCATCGACGCGTTCAACCGCAATCTGCCCTTCGACCAATTCACGATCGAGCAGATCGCGGGCGACCTCCTGCCCGGAGCCACGGTTGCACAGCAGGTGGCCAGCGGATTCAACCGCCTGAACATGATGACCCGCGAAGGCGGCGCGCAACCCAGGGAATACATCGCCAAGTACGCCGCGGACCGCGTGCGCACGGTCTCCACCGCATGGCTCGGCTCGACCATGGCCTGCTGCGAATGCCATGACCACAAGTTCGACCCATTCTCCACCCGCGACTTCTACAGTCTGGCCGCGTTCTTCGACGACGTGAAGCAATGGGGCGTGTACAGCAACTACCCGTACACACCAGAGCCGGAGCTGCTGGGATACGATAACGACCACCCCTTCCCTCCCGAGATCGAGCTGACGAGTCCCTATCTCCAGCAGCGCGCAGCCCGCCTGCGCGCAGGAATGGAGGCACGAACCGGGGAACTGGCGGCCGCGTTGCTTGCCGATGCCGATGGCCGTGCCGCGATGGAGTCCTGGAGCAAAGGAGCCGCGCCGGCATTCACCGATCGCAGCGGCGGAGGCCGGCTCGCCGCTCCCGTCATCGCCGCCACCAGCGCGGCCTCAGTCGCTGCCACGATCCTTCCCGACGGCAGCGTGCGCTTCACGGACCCTGCGGCGGAATCCGTGAAGGAAAGTTCAAAAAAGACAGCCTCCATCTCGCTCGAACTGGCAGCCCAACCCGGCCCCATTTCCACCCTGCGCCTCGAGGTCCTGACGGACGCGAGCGTTCACGAGGGCTACGTCACCCGAGGCAAACAGTTCCGTTTCGACCTGCGCGTGGAGTTTTCGCTCCAGCGGACGGGCGAATCCGAAGCGAGGCCGCTCAAGATCGCCTTCGCGTTCCCTGAGGTTTCCACGGAATCCTATTTCAACGCCAAGCGCCTGCCGTCCATCCATGAACGCTGGCGATCCGATCGCCGTCTCAACCGCCAGGACCAGGCCGCCGCATACCACCTCGCCCAGCCAGTCGTGCTCGCGGAGGGGGATCGCCTGACGGTGAAGGTCGTTTCAAACGAGATCGGACGCATCCGATTCTTCACCTCGCCTCTCGGCGGCGCACTCCCGGCGGACCATCTCGATACCGCAACCCATGAGGCTTTCCTCGCAACCGCCCCCACCGAGTCCCAAAAAATGCTCCTGGCACGGGCGTACGTGCGATCCATCGGGCTGCCCGGCGGTGGACTGGATGCGGCGCTTTCCCGGATGCTCCTGGACCTGTCCGCGTGTCGCGGGGGCCGGACCGAGACCATGGTGACCGTCGCCAGCGAGCCTCGCATCACGCGGATCCTCGCGCGAGGCAACTGGCTCGATGACACCGGCGAGATCGTCGCGCCCGCGACTCCGCATTTCCTGCCAGGAGCAAAAAGGTCGGATCCGACGGACCAGCGCCCTACCCGACTCGACCTCGCACGGTGGATCGTCTCCCGCGATAATCCCCTGACCGCCCGCACCTTTGTCAACCGGCTGTGGAAGCAGTTCTTCGGCACCGGTCTCTCCGCGGTGGTCGACGACTTGGGCATGCAGGGCGAGTACCCGAGCAACCCCGAATTGCTCGACTGGCTGGCCCTCGACTTCATGGAACACGGATGGGACATCAAGGCGGCGGTGCGGCAGATCGTCACGTCGGCGACGTACAGACAGGTTTCACTCCACCGCGCCGATCTCGCCGCAATCGATCCCGCCAACCGGTTGTTGGCTGCCCAGAATCCGCGGCGGCTCGACGCCGAGTTCGTGCGCGACAACGCCCTCTTCGCCGCCGGACTCCTCAACCCCGATGTGGGCGGCCCGAGTGTCCACCCGTATCAACCCGAAGGATACTATGAGGCGATCAATTTTCCCCAGCGCGACTACATCGCGGACGCCGACGACCGGCAGTACCGCCGCGGCGTCTACATGCACTGGCAGCGGACGTTCCTGCATCCGATGCTGGCGAACTTTGATGCACCCTCGCGCGAGGAATGCGCCGCCGCGCGAAATCTTTCCACCACCCCGCAGCAGGCCCTCACCCTGATGAACGACCCGACGTTTGTCGAGGCGGCGCGCGTGCTGGCGGAACATCTCCTGTCCATCGCCGCGCCCGACCGCCTGGACCACGCCTTTTTGCGGGTGCTTGCGCGCAAGCCCACGGAGCGCGAACGGACTTCGCTTGAAATATTCCGCCGCGAACAGCTCGAGGCATTTCGTGCAAAGCCGGCGGACGCGCGCACCTTCACCGAGGTGGGCCTCCGCCGCCCCCCGGCAGACATGGACCGCGTCGAACTCGCCGCCTGGACCGCCGTATGCCGGGTGCTGCTCAACCTGAACGAGGCCATCGTCTGCTACTGAACCCAGCTCCCCGGACCCGTTTTCGCCGACCTTTTCCTCCGATGTCCCTTTCTCCCGATTTCGCCCTCCTCCACCGGCGGCAACTGGCCTGGTCGCGCCGCACCTTCATCGGAAGATCGGCCCAGGCGAGCGGCGCCCTCGCGCTCGGCTCGGTGCTCGATCCCCGGCTGCTCAACGCGGCGGGAGCACCGTCGTCCGGACGCTGGCGCGGCATTCTCAACGCCCCGCATTTCCTTCCCCGCGCCAAGCGCGTGATCCATCTCTGCATGGCCGGCGGGCCGTCGCATCTGGAGACCTTCGATCCGAAGCCGAAGCTCAACGAGCTGCATGGGCAGCCGTTTCCCGAATCATTCACGAAGGGACAACAGCTCGCCCAACTGCAGAACACGGTCCTGCGTGCACGCGGCTCGTCGTTCACCTTCAGCCGCTGCGGCTTGTCCGGCCAGATGATTTCCGATCTGCTTCCGCATACGCAGTCGATCGCGGACGAAATCTGCATCATCCGCTCGATGCACACCGAGCAGATCAATCATGACCCGGCCCACGCATTCATGAACTCCGGCTCGGCCATCAAGGGGCGTCCCAGCATGGGATCCTGGCTGCTGTACGGGCTGGGCAGCGAGTCGGACAACCTGCCCGGATATGTCGTGCTGATGTCGAATGGACCCGGCGTGGACCAGCCGGTCTCGGCGCGCCAGTGGTCGGCCGGGTTTCTGCCGAGCAAGTTCCAGGGCGTGCAGTTCCAGAGCAAGGGCGCGCCGGTCCATTACGTGGGCAACCCGGACGGCGTGTGCCAGAGCATGCAACGACAGATGATCGATGAGATCGCCGAGCTCAACGGCTACTGCGCCGAGCATACGCTGGATCCCGAGATTCAAACGCGCATCGCCCAGTACGAACTCGCCTTCCGGATGCAGGCCAGCGTACCCGAACTGGCCGACCTGGGCAGTGAACCCCAGTCTGTCCTGGACCTGTATGGCGTGAAGGAGCCGGGCGACGGATCATTCGCCTCCAACTGCCTGCTGGCACGCCGGCTCGCCGAACGCGGCGTGCGCTTCATTCAGCTCTACCACCGCGGGTGGGATCACCATGGCAATCTCGACGCCAACATCCAGATCGTCAGCAAGCTGGTGGACCAGCCATCCGCAGCGCTGGTCAAGGATCTCAAGCAGCGCGGTCTGCTCGATGACACCCTGATCATCTGGGGAGGGGAATTCGGCCGCACCCCCATGGGACAGGGCACCGGACGCGACCACCACATCAACGCCTTCTCGCTGTGGATGGCGGGGGGCGGAATCCGGCCCGGCATCAGTTGGGGCTCGACCGACGATCTCGGCTACCGCTACCTGGAGGACGGCCAGCAAATGCACGTGCACGACCTGCACGCCACGATGCTGGCGACCTTCGGCATTGACCATGAGAGGCTGACCTACCGTTTCCAGGGACGCGATTTCCGCCTGACCGACGTGCACGGCCGCGTCGCCACCGGTATCCTGATCTGAGCGAAATCCCTTCCCTGCCCACCGCTGCGAAATATATCCCGCGGGAGAAGCCGGCGATCCGCTGTTTGTCGTAGCGGAAAATGTAAAGATGCCAGCCGCTTTCGCCGGGTCGATCTGGAACGTCGCGGCGTCGGTATCGATAAAGACAGGCGCCGGCCGCAGCCTCGCGATGGAGAAACCTGCGACGTGTGACGGAGTACTGCTTGGTCGAAGTGGCAATTGCGGCTCGAAGGGGGCGGCTGACGCTCAGCCCGCCACCTTGCGGAGCAGCGTGATGCGGCCGATGGGGAGCCATTCGGCGACGAGGATATCTCCGTTCTGAAGGTAGATCGCATCGTGGGGGGTGATGAACTGGCCCGGCGTAAACTCGGAACGCTTCTGGGTGCGACGGGAGCCCACCTTGCCGTTGTTGGCCTGTCCGTCGCCGAGTTGGGCGACGACCTTGTAATCGCGATCGAGGATGCAGACCTGGCTGTCGAGATCGGGGCACACCATCCAGTCACCGCGCACATGGAAATGGCAGGGCATGCGCAGGTGGGCCTCGTCCTGGATCGTTCTCAGGTGCCTGCCCTCCAGCGTGAAGGTCTGGATGCGGCGATTGCCGCGATCGGCCACCACCAGCACCGGCTCGGCGCCACGGGTGTCCACCCACTGGCCATGCGGGCTGTTCAGCACGCCGTCGCCACCGCTCTTTCCGGCGGTGCCAATTTCACCGAGATACT
>CAZOXB010000107.1:0-13291 GCA_964583635.1 uncultured Opitutaceae bacterium
ACAAGCTGATAGCACGCAGGCTCCTCTCTTAGCGCCTTGCGGCTTTGGTTCTTGCGAACCACATGCGGTATTAATTCGCCTTTCGGCGAGCTATTCCCCACTTGGAGGTAGATTGTTCACGTCTTACGCACCCGTTCGCCACTGCGTTTCAAATGTATTGCTACACTTGAAACACCGTTCGACTTGCATGTCTTAACCACGCCGCCAGCGTTCATTCTGAGCCAGGATCAAACTCTCCGAAAAGAGAGTTCAGAACCTAGTGATTCTTGAACTACTGATAGCTCAACCGAAGTTGAGACTACCGATTATAAGTATTTGATTGGGGGTCCCAATCAATCGCACAGAGTAAATTTCAAAGAGCCTTCCCATTGAGGAAAGATTTCCAAGAAGACATTTTCGATTTCGATCGTCAACACTTTTCCCGAATTTTTTTCGGGTTTTTTCCAACCATCACCATCGATTTTTTTGCTTCAAGGAACCCCTCGGACACCTTCGGTTCAGAACCGCCGATGCCGGGGGAGTGCGGACAATGGAAACGATGCCGACTCCTTCAAGCGTTTTCTAAAAATTTTCTCGAACGTAGTTCCAAGTTGCTGTTCACTCGGTGCTTATACCACCTTTTTTTGGCATGATCCGGTTGCGGAATTCCTGTTCACCATGCGTTTCATCGACAATCTCGCTCCCGGTCCCGCCGGGCCGCTCCCGCAACCATCCCAAGGCTTCACCATGACACTCAACGTGGGTCGGCTCCTCTCCCTCCCGCGATCATAAGCCGCCCTCGCGTTCCGGGTCCCTCCACCGCACCACCACGCAGGTATTCACCGCCCTCTCCCCCGTCCATCCCTTCATGTCACCGGAAGACCATGTTCAACCCGCGCTCTCCGCCCTCGAGGGGCGCGTTCTCGGGTGCCTCCTCGAAAAGGAGGTCACCACTCCGTACCTTTATCCGCTCACCCTCAACGCGCTGGTGAATGCGTGCAACCAGAAGCACAATCGTGCGCCTGCCATGGAATGCACGGCCCAGGATGTCGAGGCCGCGGTGACGTCGCTACGCAACCGGGGACTGGCAGTGCTTCTCTCCGGAGGGGACTCCCGGGTGGCAAAATTCCGGCATTCGTTTGACGAGATCCACCGTCAGTCGGGCCCGGCTCAGGCAATCATGACGGAACTCCTGCTCCGCGGCCCGCAGACATCGGCGGAATTGCGCACCCACATCGGGCGTCTCGGCTCCGCGCCTCCTGCCGCGGAAGTGGAAGCCGCCCTGCTCAGTATGGCGAACAACCCCTCGGGCGCACTGGCGATTCGTATGGATCGGGTGACCGGCCAGAAGGAGCGCCGCTGGCAGCAGCGCCTTGCCGCCGAAACCGGGGGACAATCCTCCCCGATGACGCTTCCGGATTCTCCCTCCGGAAACCCGGAGGCCGGCAGTCCCGCTCTGGAATCACGGATTGCCGCACTGGAGGCCGCCGTGATCCAGCTTCATAGCGAAATGACCCGATTGCGGCAGGCCGTGGAGGAGGCACCCTGAGGCTGGAAGGAATCGCACGATCGCCCCGCCCTCCTGGGTCAACGCAACCGTGGCGGCGCTGCGCCGGCTCCAACGCTCGCCACGGCAGACGCGATTACTTCCAGTTCAGCACCAAGCGGGTATAGTAAGTGGTATCCAGTTTCTCCAGACCGCGGGGTGGCATGCTGGTGTAATCATTCAGGATGCCGAGCCGGAGCTTCCAGGCCGGATTGGCCAGGGGCAATTCGTAATAGCTCTCGTGAATGAAGCGATAATTCCCGAAGTCATCGAAACTGGGAACATAGGAAAGGCGATTGACCAGCAGCGAATCCGCCATCTGGAGGCGGTGATTCAAGCCAAAGTCCAAGCCGGCATCCTTGACGTCCTCCGTCAGCGGATCGCCATAGCCTTCATAGCGGAACGACACACCGGCGCGGCCCGTGAGCGTCTGTTTCGCTTCCTTGATGAAATCGTAACCGAGACCGGCAGCAGCGACATTGTAGAGATCGATGTCCTTGATGCGATCAAAGCCGCCTTCGTCCCGCACATACCACGATTTGCGGCCCGAAAAATTGTTCTGGTAATCGACTCCCGCCTTGAATTGATCCGCGGACTTGGTGCCGTCGGAAATCTGGCGGTTGTAGCCGGCATAGAACTGCAAGGTGTCATTCACACCTGCCAGAACCGCGCGGAAACTGAGGCTCGTGCCCGTCTGCTCCCCATTGCCGGTCTTGCCGGTGATGTCCGCCGCCGCTTCGTACGACCACACACGTTGGAGCGCGATGATCGCCGGATCGGTGCCGCCCGGTGCCCAGGTGGCCGCGACCTTGCCGACCGACGTCGTGATCGTTCCGTCCTTGCCAGAAATCTGGAGGCCGCCATCCGCCGTCGGTGTCAATTTGCCTTCGAGCACCGTGCCTCCCTCGAGGCGAACGGCGATCGGACTATCCGTCGTGACAGATGTAACCTCTCCCTGCTTGATCTTGAGGGTGCCGGCATAAGCGGTTTCCAAGGTGAGATTCGTGCCGTCGATTTGGACAACTTTGCCGATCAGCCGTGCACCGTCCTTGGTTTCAACAACGTCGGCACGGAGCGACGGCATCAGCAACGCCGCGAGCGCAAAGCTCACGCTGAGTGCATAGGATGAACAAGTTAGCTTGGTTTTAATCATGGAAAAAAAGATATTGGAGAACCCGTCAGGTGAGTCAAATTCCCTTTCGCACACTCCTGTCTGATTCGCACAACGCTCGTGTCGTTCGGGAAACTGCGTGCAGGCTCGACAGCGGATCTTGGGCATCGTTGCGTCAAACTGCGGATTTTTATGCGCAACCCATCCCCCTATTCGCCCCTTCTTGTTGCCAATCGATGGAAGGAGTATGCCGTGCTGGATGCCGGCGATGGCATGAAACAGGAAAAATGGGGGGACTACACGCTGGTGCGGCCCGATCCGCAGGTCATCTGGCCGCAGCACGGGCAGTCCAAGGGGGCAAGATGGGAACAGTGGGACGGGTTCTATCATCGGAGCGACCAGGGCGGGGGGCGCTGGGAATTCCGCCGTCCGTTGCCTGAGAATTGGACTATCCGGTACGATCCGCTGCGCCTCGTCTTCAAGATCCACCCGACTTCCTTCAAGCATACCGGCCTGTTTCCGGAGCAGGCGGTGAACTGGGATTGGTTTTCCGAAAAAATCAGGCTCGCCCAGGACGCCGGCCGCGGGGTTTCGGTCCTCAACCTTTTTGGCTACACGGGAGCTGCCACGGTCGCCGCAGCCGCCGCCGGGGCAAGCGTCTGCCATGTCGATGCCGCTGAAGGCATGGTCAAATGGGCCCGTGAGAACGCAGCACTCAGCGGTCTCGCTGCCGCGCCGATCCGCTACATCGTGGATGATTGCCTCAAGTTCGTTCGCCGTGAGCAAAAGCGCGGCCGCCGTTACGATGCGATCATCATGGATCCTCCCACCTACGGGCGGGGCTCCGGGGGGGAGATGTGGCGCCTCGAGGACAGCCTCTGGGAGTTGCTGTGCGAGTGCAGGTCAGTCCTTCAGGAGAAGCCCCTGTTCCTCCTGATCAATGCCTACACCGCGCGCCTCTCCCCGACGGTCGTGCTCAATCTGCTCTCCGAACTCATGCACGGGCGGGACGGTGTTCTCACCGGCGGAGAAGTGGGCCTGCCGATCCAGCGTGACGGCAAGGTGCTGCCCTGCGGAATCTACGGGCGCTGGGAGCCTGCCGCGTAGCGTTCCCGCACGCACGGGCGTGCCGAAAAGCGTGTGTTCGCAGCCTTCACGCATTTCGTGCACGGCCCTCGCGTTTCCCAGAAACCGCCCGGTGCAGCCACGGAATGGCGGCGATGCTCCAGGGACCGGGTATCCTTGAACATGCTTCCCGCACCAACGCGGCTTGATCCAAACATTCCCGATCGTTTTCCTCGTCGACCCGCTCCTCCCACCTGCTGATGCCGGTTTCCTCCACTCATCTGGTCATTCTGCCCTCCTACAACACGGGCCCGCGCCTCGCCGCGGTGGTGGGTGAGGTGATTGAGGCGGGCTGGCCGGTGCTGGTGGTGATAGACGGCAGTACCGACGGCAGCGAAAGACCGGTGCTGGACCTTGCCCGGTCGACACCCACGCTTTCCGTCCAGTTGAATCGCCGGAATCAAGGCAAGGGCGCCGCCGTGCTCGCAGGCGCGGAGACGGCACTCCGCCGCGGCTTCACCCACGGTCTGGTCATGGATTCGGACGGTCAGCATCCCGCGACCAGCATTTCGCAATTCATGGAGGTCTCACGGGAGAATCCCGAAGCGTTGATCCTGGGCCAACCGGTCTTCCCTTCCAATATCCCCAAGGAACGCCTGCACGGCCGGAAACTGAGCAACGGCATGGCGTGGGTGGAACTGCTGGGCAGGGGTATCGCCGACGCGCTCTTCGGCTTCCGCGTTTATCCCCTGGCACCGCTGGTGGCCGCGCTATCGCGGCGGCGCGGCGGGCGACGCTACGACTTCGACACGGAGGCGGCCGTGCGCCTCGGCTGGGCGGGTGTGATGCCGCTGAACGTGCCGGCACCCGTGCGTTATTTCTCTCCGGAACAGGGCGGCATTTCTCATTTCCATTACCTGCGCGACAATGCCCGGCTTGCGGTCATGCACACACGGCTGATCCTCGAACTCATCTTTGTGCGCTGGCCGGCGCTGCGGCGTCACCGCCGCGCGTGGCAGGCAACCCCCGCCTGGACGCAGTACAACCTCGGTCTGCCACGATGAACCTGCAACGTCGAAGGTGGGTCGCGGGAATCATCCTGCTCGTGTTTGTCCTGCTGGGAGGACTCTGGCTGACAAACTTGGATTTTCGGGCCAGGATCAGCACCGACGTGCTCGATCTCGTTCCCGATGGGAAATCATCGCCCGAACTCGCCCTGGTCCGTTCCCTCGCGAGCCAGGCCGAGGTAAGGACGATGTTCATTGAACTCACCGACGCGGACGCACGTCCCGCGCCGGCAGAAGCGGCGAATCTTTTTTCCGCGGCTTTGCTCAGGGACCCGGTGTTCTCCCAGGCGTTACCCATGGGCGACACCACCTCGCGCGATGTCCTGGGAGCCGAACTCCACGAGCTGCGCTTTTCGCTGCTGCTCCCGTTCTGGCTTGCAAGGCACGAGGCCGCTTACACTGCACTGGGCCGTCCGCAGGACGGCTTCACCGCATGGCTCGCAACGACGAGTGCGGAAGAGCTCTCGCGGTTCCTGTCGTCGCCCGAAGGCCTCGCCTTCCAGGATTTGCTGCCAAGCGATCCCCTCTTGCTGCTGCCCGGGGCGATCGATCGACTGCAGGACGGCTTGTCGTTTGCACAACCGGACGCCGGCAGCACACACCCGCCCACGCTGGTCTGGGCCGAGCTGGCCGTGTCGCCGCTCGATGAGGCGGGACAGGGCCCGGCATTCGCGGCGATTGACCGCGCCGGCATGCAGGTGCGGCAGCAGTATCCGGGATTGAAAGTCGCCTACTCCGGCGTCAACCGCTTCGCGGCGGCCAGCCGCCAGGTGATCGAGCGTGAGCTGACCCTGCTGAACGGACTGTCGCTCGTCGCGGTCCTGGCGGTGGCCTTCACGTTCATCCGAACCGTCCATCGCGGCCTGCACCTCGTGCCGGTGGTCGCGCTGTCCGTGCTGGGCGCCTGGGTGTCCGTGACCCTGGCGTTCGATCGGGTTCACATCATGGTCTTCCTGGTCGGCTCCCTCCTGACCGGCGTCGCCATCGACTACGGCTTCTACCTTTTCATGCAGCCCGCCGCGTATCCGGGTGAAGACTACGAATCGAAGGTGCGCCGGCTGCTCAAGCCCCTGCTTGCGAGCTGCTTCACAACCGTGGCCGGGTTTGCCCTGCTCCTCTTCTCGGACCTGCCCTTCATCCGGCAGCTCGGTGCTTTTGTGGGTGGCGGGCTGGTCAGCGCGCTGGTTGTCGCAGTGCTCTACTTCGCTCTGCTTCGCAACCCGTTCCTCGAGGCGCGAACCTTCCGTGGCGGACAGGCCCTGCGCCCTGCCACCCGGCGCTGGTTGCGCCGGGGCGTGGTCGCCGCGTGGCTCGTCGCGTTGCCCGGGCTCACCCTGCTGACATGGCGTGATGACATCCGCGATCTCGACATTCCCTCCGAGGCGCTGAAACAGGAGGACGCGCGACTGCGTGCGCTCTTCGGCAACCGGGAGGATCGCACGGTCTTTCTCACCTATGGAAGCACTCTCCCCGCCGCGCGGGGCTCCCTGGAAAAGCTGGATGCCTGGCTGACCACTGCCAGCGGAGGGCTCGCCCATGCCGTCAGCCTCGGCGCGGTGGTGCCGACGGATGCCGCCTGGCGACGCGCCCGGGAATTCGTGCGCAAGGCGCCGGACTTTCCCGCCCTGCTGAAGGCGGCCCTGGCGAAGGAGGGTTTTGAGGCGAACGCTTTCGACCGGTTCTTCTCGGATTTCGAACGCTATCGGGAATCACCCGCCGAAGACTCCTTCGTCCCCGCCTTGGAACGCCTGCGCACAAGGCTGGTCGGTCCGCTCGGCCTCCTGCTCAACACCACGCCTGCCACGAGCTGGTTCGTCACGCTGGTCAGCGGGGCTCCGGCCATGCCGCCGCCGCCCGAAACCGCCACGCTCAGCACCAGCCAACTGCAGACGCTGAATCGCGTGTTTGCACAGTATCGCGAATCGGCCCTCAAGCTCAGCCTGATCGGACTCGGGATTGTCGGACTCGGCGTCTTCCTGTCCTACGGCCTTCGCGACGGCCTTCGTATTTTCGCCATTCCCTGCGGCGCCTGCCTCGGCCTGTTCGGCATCTTCGGATGGATGGGTCATCCGCTCAACCTGTTCCACCTCATCGGCGCCTTCCTCGGCGTGTGCCTCACGCACAACTATTCGATCTTTTCCGCCACATCGGCCTACGAGCACCGGACAATCCCCGTCTCCGTGCGCGTTTCAGCGCTCACCACCGCCGCATCGTTCGGCGTGCTCGCCCTCAGCAGCATTCCGGTCGTGCGTGCGCTTGGCCTGACGGTGTCCAGCATGGTGGTGACGGCGCTGGTGGTGATCGAACTCGAACATCTGTCGGGACTCGGAAAACGCGCATGAGACTGACGCTCCTCGACTGCTGGCAGGATACCGTACGGCGACACGGCGCCAACGTCGCCCTCATTGAGGCTGCGACCGGACAGTATCATACGTTTGCCCAGCTCGACGCCCGCTCCGACGCCTGGCTCCGAGCCCACCGCACGGCCCTTGCCGGCATCGCCGGAAAAAGCGTTGTCTTCTCCGCTCCCAACGGTGCCCGCTGGTTCGACCTCATGCTCGGCCTCATCAAGTCGCAGGCCGTCGCGGTGCCCATGGATGCGGCGGAACCCGCCGCGTCACAACGGCGCCTCGCGGAAGCAATACGTGCCGGGGCAATTTGGGATCAGGACCGGTTCGTTCCCGTGGCAACTGGCGGACGCCCCGCACGACGCCGTTGGGGGGCGAGCCATTGCCTCATCAAACTGACCTCGGGATCCACGGGCACGCCTCGTCCTCTGCCATTCACCCACACGCAGTTGATCGCCGATGCGACGCAGGTCATGTCGACCATGAACATCACGCCGTCGGATCTCAACTACGCCCTCATTCCGCTGGGGCACTCCTACGGACTGGGCAACGTGACCCTGCCCCTCTTGATCGCCGGGGTGCCGACCGTGTGCGGCATTTCTCCGCTGCCGCATGCGATCGAGGCGGACGTCGCCAAATGGAAACCGACGGTTTTCCCCGGTGTTCCGGCGATCCTGCGGGCGTTGGCGGCAACGGACGGCCTGAGGCTTGAAAGCCTGCGGCGCATCATCTCCGCGGGCGCACCCTTGCCTGTGGAAACGGCGGATGCGTTTCTTCGCCGCTTCGGACGGCACGTGCACAGCTTCTACGGATCGAGCGAAACGGGGGGCATCAGCTTTGATCGCGACGGCCGTGCCACCCTGGCCGGCTCCGTCGGCACACCCCTGGACGGCGTCACCTTGAAACTCCTCCGCGGCAACCGACTGCAGGTGAGCAGCGCGGCCGTGATCACCGCGAACAACCGCCGCCGGCACGAGAACCATGGCGCCTGGCTCATGGGCGATCGGGTGTCGATTGACCCGGCCAACCTGCTCACGCTGCACGGTCGCCTGGGCACCACGGTCAAGATCGCCGGACGCCGGGTGGAACTCGCCGAAGTTGCTGCCGCGATCAGACGCCTTGCCGGCGTGGATGACGTCTGGGTCGGTGCGAGTGAAGGCACCGAGCCCGTGATCGGAGCCGCCGTCGCCACACTACGGACGGCGACAGACCTGCGTCACGCGCTGGCCGGCGAAATGCCCGGATGGAAGGTGCCGAAGCGGTGGCTCGTGCTGCCCGCCCTGCCACAGACCGAGCGCGGAAAGACCGACACCCGCGCGCTGTCGGCGACGGTGTTCGGCAAGCGCGCGACGCCATAACAGGAATTGATGCGGAGAAGTGAAGGCGCAAAAGAAAACGGCCCCTCTAGTTCGAGGAGGAGGTTTCGCGGCTCCGCAGCGTCCATCGGATTCCGGCGATGAGGTGCGCACGGTAACGCGGATCGCTCCAGGTGGGCTCCCAGTCGCCGAGCGCGGTGTAGAACACGCGGCCGCGGCCATAGGACTTGCTCCAGGCCATGGGAAACACCGCGTCGTCGCGGTCCAGTTTCGGCTCGGCAAGGTCCAAGCTGGTGCGATCGAGGCTCAGCAGCAGTGTGACTTTCTCGCGGTCGAAGTCCTTGAACTGGTAGATGTCGTCGGCGAACTCGAACACGCCGGGAAAAGATTGCACGATGGGATTCGCCGGCGCGTCGACCTTGATCCGCACACGGGTTTGCGGCGCGGCCGCGGTGCGCCACGGACGGCGATCGTAGCGGGCTCCGAGCATTTCTCCGTAACCCGGATGCCGCTGATAGGTGTTGGCTGAAGAGTGAATGCCGACGAAGGCGCCTCCTGCCCTCACCCAGCCCACCACCGCGTCGACATCGACGCCGGACGGATTGCCGGCCGTGAAAAAGACCAATACCTGATACCGCTCAATCTGGGCGCGGCTTCCCAGCTCCCCGCCGTCCTGTGTAATCGTCACCTCGAACACGCCTTCGCTCAACGCCCGAAAGTGCCGCTCGGCAACCGACAGTTGCTTAGGATCGGTGCGCCGGATCACATCGTTGTCGGACTTCATCGGGTTGGCAAAAAGCAGCACCTTGGGCAGCGGCGCAGCGCCGGAGGCTGCCGTGAAGAGTGCGAGGCCGAGGTACGGGAGCAGAAGCGTGCGCATGGACACAGGGATTGTCAGCGGGCCGCGGAGGACAGGAGCAGCGCCACCGCACCCGCGGTCGGAGAAATAAAGCTCTGCTTCCCCCCCGGCGATTTCACCGGCGGCGCCGCGCGCAAATCACCCGTGATCGGCAGGATCCAGGTCACGGCATAGCTGCCGGCTGCCAGGTCGACGACGATGGGCAGGTGGCCTTCATCTGGACGGAAGACAACATACTCCTTTCCAGGGTTCGCCAAACAGTATCCCGTCGAAGCCAGCTCCGACCGCGGATGCAGGTGAACGAGGTCCACGCGCGCCGACAATTTCCGGACCACACCCATGGCCAGTCGCTCGGCCTCGAACAGCGGATCGGGGCGGCTGGGCGCGCCGTAACGGACGTCGCGATAATTGTCCATCAGCAGGAAGTGATGACCCTGAAGGAAACACCGCCACGGCCTGGTGAAGTCGGAGCGCAGCGGGTCGACGTGATCGGAATCGATGATGCTGATCTTCACGCCGTCGTTCGCCGGCAGCCGTTGGTATTTGTTCGCATGGACAGGCGGAGAAATCCAGTGCGCTTCGCTGGCAAGCAGTTCCGGCAGCTTGATCGGCCAGCCGGTCATGCCGACGAGATGCTGCTTCGGGAGCGTCGCCTCGTATTCCTTGACGAAACGAATCATGTGATTCTGCCACGGCCCCGACGCCTGGTGGCACTCGTTGCCAATTTCGTAGATGACGTTGTCGCAGTCGTTGACGGTATCGATCATCTTCCGGACAAAGGCTTCCTGCAGGCGGGTTACTTCGGGAATCTCCAACGTGTAGATTTCGTTTCCCGAATCGTTGCCCTTGGGGTTGCCGTCGAGGCCGGAGATGTTGTTGTCGCGATGCAGCGGATGCCCAAGCCACGCGTTGCCCTGCTCGGTCTGATTGGGGTTCCGCTTGTCGATGTCGAAGCCTTGAAAAAGCATCACCGAGACATAGATGCCTCGGTCGGCGGCCGCGCGGACGCGTTTTCGCAGGCGCCGGAAGAACGCCTCGTTCCACCGGCTCAAGTCGAACCTCGGCTTGCCGTCACGCGCCAGCCCGGGCCCCGTGCGCAGGTACGGCAGCGGCTCATAGCGGATGGGCGTGTCCTTCGAGGCAAAGGCCATCCATTGTGCGTGCTGCCAAGTCCACAGCCGCGTGAAGTTATGGCCGTGCGCCGTGAGAAAATCGAGGTACCGCGAAAAATCGAAATCCGGCGTTTCGCCGTCGATGCCCCGTTCCTGGATGTTGGCCCAGGTATGCGAGCCGGTCAGGAATACCGCCCGTCCGGTTGCGTCGGCAAAGTAGCGTGGATTATCCGGATGGACCGCGAGCGGGCCGGATGCCCGATCCGCCGCCGCGCTCCGGCCGATCGTCAGAGCGACGAGCACGAGCCCGGCGAAGAAGCGTGCGAGGTCGGAAAGATTCATGTTCGCCAGGGGCATGTGGCTCACGGCGCGGGCAAGGCGGGATGGAAATTTGCCGCGTCGTCGGTGCTGCCGCTGCCCTTGTACTTTGCAGCCAGCGGATAGGGATAAAGTGGGCGTGAACGGAGGAGTTTTCCGGCCTTGTCCCGCCGTTCCGCCAGCAATTCCTCCGGCGCCTTTCCTTCCTCGACCCACCGTACAACCGCATCGATCTCGCCCGTCGGCGCGGGCGCGATGCCGTGATAGCCGTGATTGATGCCGGGCGCCAGGAAGAGCCGCGCAAACCGTGAAGTCGCCTCTGCGCCTCCCATCCGATGCTGGACTTTGCGGTAATAATCGATCGTTCCATGAGCCGGGATCTGCTGGTCGGCCAGCCCGTGCAGGATGATGATCTTGCCGCCCCGGTCGCGGAACGCGGTCAGATCGGGATCGTCCGTGCCGAGGACCGCGCCGTACTGCTCCACGGACTGCCGCCACAGAAGCTCGAACCGGGCCAGCGTGAGCTTCGTCCAATCCCATCCCCCATCCTGCACGAGGTAGTAACGCAGGTAGTTCAGGGCGATCGTGAAAGGCTTGCCCCTGAGAGGAGTGCCCTCCGTGCCGGCGGAGGAGGAGAGATCGGTGCCGAGGGCCATGCCGTGCCAGAGAAAGCTGCCGTCGTGGCCCCGCGGTCCCTCCCAGAACCGGCGGACCAGGCTGGCATCCGTCTCCGTGAACGCCATCCCGCCGACCTTGGTTCCGACGAAGCGACGGGGATCGTAGGAGACGCGGTACGGGTCGTCAATCACTCCGTCCACCACGCCATCCGCGCCGTCACAGGCGGCAATCGCCGCGGCCGTGACCGCGTCGAGTTTTTCCTTGGGAATGAGGTTTCCCTCGGCATGCATCAGCGCCAGCGGCCAGAGATCGCACAAAAGGAAGCGGTGCCAGTTGATCGCCGGTGCGGCGGAGACGATGCCGTCATAGTCGTCCGGATACCGCTGGGCCTCCATCAAACCCTGACGGCCCCCGGTCGAATGGCCGATAAAATAGGAGCGGCCCGGCGGCCTGCCGTAGAACGCCTTCACCAGGGCCTTGCCCACCACTGTCATATCGTGGATCCCGAGATAGGCGTTGTCGCGGATCAGCTGCCAGTTGAGCTTCCCGTCGGCATCGAGAGCGAAACTGGCGCCCCCGCCCTCGTGGCCCGTGTCCGTCATGGCAACCGCGTAGCCCAATGCCAGTGATCCAGGCAGGTTTTTCCGGTTGCCGCCCGCGAAGCCGCCCCCGCCCGTGCCGCGAAAGCGTCCATTCCAGTTCCGCAGCGGCAGGCCGACCTGTATCATGACCCGGTCGTCGGCCGGAGGATGCGTCACCGTGGCATTGACGAGGCAGAAATCACCCGAAGGGTCGACGATGACCGCGTCTATGGTCGTGTTGGGCAAGGAAAGTCCTTTCAGATCTTCCGGAGCGCAGACGGGCCTGGCGTCGGGAAACAACGCCTTGGGCCGCGCCTCCGCCGCTCTTGCATTCGTGCACACCAGGGAAAGCGCCGGCAGGCAGCCCAGGAGAAGCAGGCATGCGCGCCGGTGGCGGATGAAGAACAGTGCAGATTTCATGGCAACATGTGGGAGTTTTTGAGCTGGGCAGGGAACGGGAATGCGCAGGGTTCCCCTACGGTTTGACCGGTGCGGGCTGCTTCGCTGAAGGCGATTTCCGCTTCGCGCCAGGATCCTCATCCGACAATCCCGATCGGCGGGAAACCTCGGGCGCATTCCCACGGGGGATCCACTTCGCGAGCTCGGCCTTCTTTGCCTCATACCGTGGATTGGCGGCAAGATTGCGCCACTCGTTCGCGTCGGCGGTCTCGTCGTAGAGCTCCTCCGTGCCGTCGGCATAGCGGATGTAGCGCCAGCCCGCGGCGCGCACGGCATGGTTGTTGAAGCCCCAGGTCATCACCGCGGGTTGTTCCCAGGCGCCCACCGGATTCGCGAGCAGCGGACGCAGGCTGCGCCCTTCGACATGCCTGGGCGTCGGGATGCCGCAGAGATCGGTGATCGTCGGATAGAGCGTCATCAGGTCAACCGGCTGCTCGCAACGCGAACCGGCCTTCGTCAGGCCCGGTGCGACTACGATCAGCGGCGACCTCGTCGTGTCTTCCCACAGGGCAAATTTCCGCCAGTGCTCCTTTTCGCCGAGGTTCCAACCGTGGTCGCTCCAGAGGATGACGAGGGTGTTGTCCCGAAATTCGCTTCGCTCGAAGGCGTCGAGCAGGCGGCCGAGCATGGCGTCGACAAAGCTGATGCTCGCCAGGTAGCCGCGCACCGCTTCCTTCCACATGCCCGCCTTGAGGATCTTTTCGTGGTCGCCAGCTTGATGTGCCATGGCGACGCCAGCCTTGGGAATGTCGCCGAGATCGCCCTCCAGCGTGGGCGGCAGCTGGATCGTTTCGAGCGGATGAAGATCGTAGTATTTGCGCGGTACGTTCCACGGCAGATGGGGCTTGTGAAACCCGATGCAGAGAAAGAACGGCCGGTCGTGTTTCCGGGAGAGCTGGCTGATCCCATAGG
>CAZOXB010000108.1:0-13170 GCA_964583635.1 uncultured Opitutaceae bacterium
GTCGGTGAGAATCGGGTGCAGGAGGCCAGGGAAAAGATTCCGCGGGGCCCCCGCGGCCTGCGATGGGAACTGATTGGTCATTTGCAATCGAACAAGGCACGGCTGGCCACGCAGCTCTTCGATCGCGTGCAGAGTGTTGACAGCGAAAAGCTGATCGCCGCGTTGCAGAAGGAATCGGCCGCCATCGGAAAATCGCTCGCAATCCTGCTGCAGGTGAACGCTGGCAACGATCCTGCCAAATTCGGCATCGACCCCGCGGACGCTCCACGTCTGCTGGAAACCGCACTGCGTCAGCCGAATCTGCAGGTGGACGGCCTGATGACAATCGCGCCGCTCAGCGAGGATCCTGCGGTGGCGCGATACACGTTCTCGCGCCTGCGGGAAATTCGCGACGACCTGCGCGCGCGATTCAGCGTCCCGCTGGCGGAGTTGTCGATGGGGATGAGTGCCGATCTGGATATCGCCATCGCCGAAGGCAGCACGCAGGTCCGGATTGGATCGGCACTCTTTGGCTCACGCCCATCGGCCTGAGGCTTCCCATCGTCGCCCGCGGCGCCTTTGCTGTTGGCATGATCGCGGAAAGCACATTGTCTTTCCGCCGTGGCCGCTCCTTCCTTCGATCTCAGGCAAAAGGACGCATTCCTGGCGCTGCTCGACGATCCGTCGCCCGCCATACGCAAGGCCTTGCTCGCGCATTTCTCGGCCGAGTCGATTGCGGCAGGCAAGTTGCTCAAGGAAATTGCCGCCGGCGGGAACCGGCATCTCGCCACCCATGCCCACTGGTACCTGGCGGAGCTGAAGTTTCGCGATCCGGTGGATGAATTTCGCGCCTTCATTCGCTCCCTCTGCTACGAGTTGGAAACCGGTGCGCTGCTGCTGGCACGGACCGTTTGCACCGATGTCGATGTCACCGAAACCTGCCGGCAGCTTGACGACATCACCTCGCGTTGCCGCGAATTGATCGCCGAACCCTGCAGCGCACGGGAGAAATGCCGGGTGATCAACCGCGTCCTCTTCCACGACTTCGGCTTCCACCCGAATCTGGAGAATTATTCCGATCCGGAGAACAGCTTCCTGCATCGCGTGCTCGTCCGGCGGAAGGGCATCCCCATTTCACTCTGCACAGTCTATCTGCTCGTGGCACAACGCCTCGGGTTCTCCCTGGAGCCCGTGGGGCTGCCGAGTCATTTCGTCGTGGGCTGTTTTCTGGACGACCGGCCGTTTTTCATCGATGCGTTTGACGGAGGGACTTTTCGCAACGCCGATGAGATGGCGCTTCGCTTCAAGCTTTTCGGCCATCTCGCCAATGCCGGCCAGCTGGCGCCAACTCCGGTGCGCGAGGTCCTCTGCCGGAGCTGCCGCAATCTGGTCAACCACTATACGGTGGGCGGAAACCTGGAATACGCCAAACTTTTTGCCACGTTCGTCGAGGATTTCGAGAATACCCACGCGCGTCACTCCCTGTGAGATGGGGATTTCGATGGGTGGCGCTGACGCCAAGTCTGCTTCCGCCGGTCCGAGAGGTGGGATCTGGAATCTGAAATTTGAAATCTGAGATTTGAGATCTGAGATCTGAGATTTGAAATTTGAAATTTGAAATTTGAAATCTGCGGCAGGGCGTCGGATGAACAGCGATTCTGACTTTCGTCTTCAGGCCGACTGCCGGCCTCCGTCCTCAGACGTCTGACGTTCGCTCTGCGCGCACCTGGCGGCCGATGAGCAGCGTCCCCAAGGCGATCACGAGCACCAGCAGCAGCGCGATGAGACGCCATCCGGCAAAGTCGATCAGGTACGGTGCCGGCGGGCGATGCCGCTGCGGAGCGAAGACGTAGTCCTTTGGATACACCTCCACCTGTGTCAGGACGGGCCAGCCCCAGCCGTCCCAGAACGCCTCGCGGCGCGCGTACGGGAACGCCGCCTTCAGCCTCTCCAGGACCTCCGGCCGGGTGCCTTCAAACACCATGAAGACCGTGGGTTTCTCAATCGGCGGGATAGCCTTCAGCAACTCGTTCCCGCTGAGATTCCGGCCATCGATCTTGGGAGTGAAAAACTGGAAGGTCTCCTGTTCCCATTTCAGATCGGGACTGATGAGATAAATGCGATGCTCCCTGGAAAAGCTCCGGATCTGGCGCATGGCAATCACCCGGCCGGCGGCGTGGTCGCGCGCAAAACGATAGTACACCTCCCACTCATGAATGCCTGAGAAAAGCACCGCGGCCGCCAAAGCCGCCGGTGCCAGCTGGCCGACCATGCCACCGGACGCCAGCGCGATCCGGCGGGTGAGCCGTTCGATTCCAACGGCCGCCACCAGGGCAAGCGCCGGCACCGCAATGTTGAGGTGCGGCCAGAAGGGGGGATCGATCGTCAGTATCCCGCCACACAGGAACGTCACTCCGATCCACATCAGCAGGAACGCGTGCGGAAATTGCCGCAGGCGACGCAGGCCGTAGCCGAGACCCAGCATGAAGCTCAGCGCGGTCAGCGCGCCAAGCATCGGTTTCCTCAGATGGCAAATGGTGCTTTCGTCCGGAAAATAAAAGGGCGCAAGGAGCGTTCGTTTCGTCTGTTCCCACAAGACCACCCACGCGTTGCCGTTGCTCTGGTACTTCTGGCTCAGGTGAGCCCAGGCGGGATCAGTCCAGAGAATCACGTCGCGTCCACGTCCGCTCAACTGTGAAAACTCGGTCAGACCGTAGGCGAGGTTGGGGCCAAACACGGTCAGGATGCCCAGCAGGGCGACACTCCAATGAAGGTAGCCGACATGGGCAAAGCGTCGCCGTTGCAACCACCACAGGGCAAATAGACCGAGGACGAGCACGGGGCCGATGCGCGCCGAGTAATAATCGAGCAGCCCCGCACCGATGGCGATGCCGCCCATCGCAAAACTCAGCAGGCGCCCGCTGCGCAATCCATGGATGAGAAACACCCCGGCCAGCGTCACGAATAATGTCGCCAGCGGGCCGAAGATCTGGCGCGAGAAATGGATGTGGACGTAATTGAACGCCAGCAGCGCGGCTCCCAGCAGCCCCACCCAACGGTTGAAGAGAATGCGCCCATAGGCATAAACGACCACACACGTGGCACTGCCGGCCAGGACGCTGAACATCGCCAGCCCCGTCAGGGACACCCCAAACAGGCGCATCGACAGCGCGATGAACTGGTGTTCCGAAAGATGGTGAATTGTCCACGCCATCCCCACCCAGCGCCAATCATTGTTCTCGATCAGCTGCCGGGAGCGCAGTCCCATGATCGAGATGTCGTTGTCCACGTGCAGTGGCAGGGTGTCCAGGTCCGTGTAACGCAGCAGGAAAGCCACAAACGTAATGATGACGACAAGCAGATATTCCCAAGGGGCGATCGAACGCAGCGCCGTCAGCGTGCACTGGCGCCACAGCGGCACCAGCAGCAGGGCGATGCTGAGCAGCCAGATCCAGCGCACGACCGAGGTTTCCCCCATGACCAGGTAAACCGCGATGGAAAGCAGATAGGCGATGGCAGCAGGCGCAAATGCCGTGATTCTCAGCCTGGGCGAGTCGCCTGCCAACCCGCCGCCCGGCTGCGGGCTCCCGATGTAGTCCTCACTGCTTCTGAACGCCCATATGCCCGCCGCGATCGCGAGCAGCAGGCAGATGGCTCCGGCAATCTGATGTCCGCCCCAGACGCTGCTGTTGGTGTCGCGAAACCGGGTGACGAACTCACCCGTGAAAAAATAATTGCTGAGCAATCCGAAGACCACGGCCGGCAAAAGCCGGAGCAGCGGCCCGTGGGTGCGGCATGATGAAGTCATCCTCGACCGATTATTCAATGCGATTGCCGCAAAACTGCTGCATCCGGACACAGGGGATTTGCTGCACCAAACGACTGCCCATGCGCGCACTCTCTTTCCCCTCACGGCGAGAATGCAAGAACTTGCTCAAGCGAATCCTCATTTCGCCCTTCCGCCGGTCTTCCCAGCCATCCAGTGTATTTCACATGAATGCGCCCCCTTCTCCTGCCGCCCCGGTAACCCGCCGCCGCTTTCTTCGCGAAACCGCACTGGCCGCTTCCGCCTGGGGACTGGCCGGAAACGCCGTGTCGGCTGCGGTCGAGGCGACGGAATCCGCCAAACCGACCACCCATCCGACCTGTGTGTTCACCAAACCGTTTCAGAGTCTGAACGCGGAAAGGACAGCCGACCTTGTCGCCTCAATCGGCTGGGACGGCATTGAATGTCCTGTGCGGGCCAAGGGGCAAATCGAGCCCGACAGAGCTCCCGATCTGCTGCCGGCCTACGTCGAGGCCCTGAAAAAACGCGACCTCACATTTTTCATCGCGACCACGGACATTCAGCGAATCGATCAGAAACATGCGGAGTCCACGCTGCGCACCCTGGCAAAAGCGGGCGTCAGACGGTTCCGGCTCGGCCCGCACAAATATGATCTGTCGCGCTCGCCGGCCCAGCAGCTCGTCGAGATCGGTGCCCGGCTCCGCGACATCGCCGCGGCCTGCGCGGACCTGGGACTGCAGGCCGGCTTTCAGAATCATTCGGGTCGCAACAATGTCGGCGCTCCGGTCTGGGATGTGTATTCGATCATCAAGGATATCGATCCCCGGCACATCGGCTTCTGCTTCGACATCGGCCATGCAACCATTGAAGGCGGACTGGACTGGCCGATCCAGGCCAGGCTGGCGGAGCCGCACTACACCGCCGTTTATGTGAAGGACTTCGTCTGGAAAAGAACGGACCAGGGCTGGCGGGAATCCTGGTGCCTGCTGGGCGAGGGCATGGTCAATCGAACGTTCTTCGATGGGTTGAAGAAGTCCGCTTACCGCGGACCCGTCTCCCAGCACCACGAGTACCATTGGACCGACGAAACGGAGATGCTCACGATGATGCGCCACGACCTGCGCGTCCTCAAGAACTGGCTCGCCGCCTGAACGAAGCTCTGCGCGCACCAGACGCGCCCGCCTCACTCCAGCCCGAGCGCCCGCCTGCCGCCCGGCGAGATCATCTGCGGAGTCCACACCGGATCCCACACCACGTGCACCTTCGCACTTTCCACCGTCGGCAGCGCCGCAATCTTCCGACGGGCATCCTCGGCAATCACCGGACCCATCCCACAGCCTTGCGCCGTCAGCGTCATCTTGACCTCCACCGCATGTTTGCCGCCGGGGAGGTCCTCGACCGCCAGATCGTAGACCAGCCCAAGATCGACGATGTTCACCGGAATTTCGGGATCATAACACGTCTTCAGCGCCTCCCAGGCGCGCTGCTCGCTGAACTCGCCGCCCGGTGACCCCGCGTCATCCCATCGCTCCGGGGCAACATCCCGGTAGCCTGCGAGCGCGTCCACGTCTTCCCGTGCAATCCGGAAAAGGCCGCCATCCGTGCGAACGGTGACGTTTCCGCCAAGGCTCTGGGTGACCCACGCCTGTGTGCCTGCGGAGAGGGTGGCTGTGGATCCCGCCGGTATCAAAGTGGCGGTTACGTCCCGGGAAAGCACGTGCGGGTGGGATGACATGACGACAGGGGAATGGCTTTCGGATCCGCCTCAATTACTGCACGAAAATCTCCAGCGGCAGGCGGGCGTACAGGTGCCGGGGATCATTGAATTGCGCAAGCGCCGCGGCCTGGGCGCGCAGGCGGCGACCGATTTGGTCAATCAGGTCGACCCTCGATCCCGATGATTGCATGCCTTCGATCAGGTCCTTCAAGGCATCCGGGAAGGACTTCGCCCGCGGATACTCCATCACCGCAAAGGCATCGCCCAGATCGGCCTTCTTTGCCGCATAGGCGATCGCCGCGTCGAGACCGCCGATCTCGTCGACCAGTCCCACCTTGACGCCGTCGGCGCCCGACCACACGCGTCCCTGGGCGATCTCACGCACCCGTTCCGGGGACAACTTGCGGGCCTCACCGACCCGGGCCAGGAACTCCCCGTAGATCCAATCGGCATCGCGCTGAAACAACGCCAGTTCTTCAGGTGTCTTCGGGCGCGATATCGAATCGAGGTCGGCAAAATGGCCGGTCTTCACGACGTCAAAGGTCACCCCGAGTTTGGCTGCGAGCTTCTGCACGTCGAGGACGATGGAAAACACGCCGATCGATCCGGTGATGGTGGAATCCTCCGCGAAGATCCGGTCGCCAAAGGTGGAAATCCAGTATCCGCCGGACGCGGCGTAGCCACCCATCGAGATCACCGTCGGCTTGGCTTCGCGCATCAATCGCACTTCCCGGAGAATGTGTTCCGACGCCGTGGCCGAACCGCCGGGACTGTTGACGCGGATCACGACCGCATCGATCTGCGGATCCTGGCGCAGACGCCGCAGTTCACGCGCGAACCTGGTACCACCGACCTCATCATGCGATCCCTCGCCGTCCACAATTGCCCCTTCCGCATACACCACCGCCACCCTGCCCTTTTTCTTCGCGGCCTCGCCCGCTTTTTCCGGCGCCGCGGCGAAGCCTTCGGCGGGAACGGTCCTGGCATAATTCACGAGGGAGATCTGCTTGAACGATTCCTTCGGATCGTTCCGGCCAGTGCGGTGCTTGAGGTCCGCGATCACTTCATCCCGATACGCCACGCGGTGCACCAAGCCTGCGGCAAGTGCCTTGGCGGGCCGAATGACACCCTCGCTGTCAACCAACGCCTGCAGAGTGGCCGGCGGCATTTCACGGGACGTGGCGATCGCCCCGCGCACCGTGCCCCAAAGATCGTCGAGGAGTTTTTGCAGTTGTTCGCGATTCTCGGGACTGAGGTTCTCGCGCAGGAACGGCTCGACCGCCGATTTGTACTTCCCGACGCGCGCAACCTGCACGCCCACGCCCAGCTTTTCCAGGGCCCCGGCAAAAAACATCGGTTCACTCGCCAATCCGGGCAGGGCCACCTGGCCATAGGGATCAAGTATCAACTCGGACGCGACCGATGACAGATAGATTTCCCGGGTGCTGGCATCGTTCAGGTACGCAACAACCGGCTTGCCCGCCTCCCGAAACGCTCCGAGCGCATCGCGTACCTCGGTCAAGGCGGCCAAGCTCGACCCATAGGCATTCGGCACCATCCGGCCCGTGATCAACACGCCTTGAATCCGCCCATCCTTCGCCGCCGCCCGCAGGGACCGCGTCACTGCCCGCAGTTGCAGCGCCTTGGGGCGGTCGGGCTGATTTATTGCGGTAAGAGCCTCCAGTGGATTCACTTGAGGAGGAGCATCCGATATGTTGGCATTGAGGTCGAACACGAGGTATGCGCCGTTATCGACGTGCACCGGCTTGCCGCCCGAGGTTGCCATCGTCACGACCCCGACAAATCCGAAAAAGGCGAGGACCCCCAGCACCAGAAAGAGGAACAAGGCCGCCACCGTACCGAGCAGGGAGGCGAAAAATGTTTTCATAGGAATTTCACCTTACCGCGGTTGCCCGATTGAGCTAGGCAAAAATGGCGCACTCCGTCCGGTGGCGCGCGGCCGGCCGGGCGGACCGCTCTCCGAGGTGCCTTTGCTTCACAGCGTTCCGCTTTCATGCTAGTGTGCCGATAACCAAGGGAAGCATATGAGCGATCAGAAGGAACTACTGACCACCAACCGGAAGGCGCTGACCGTCAATCTGGACGATTCAAAATACGGCACCTTCGCGGAAATCGGCGCCGGACAGGAGGTCGCCCGGGTATTCTTCCAGGCGGGGGGTGCCGCCGGCACGATCGCCAAGACCATATCCGCGTATGACATGACGTTCAGCGACGCGATCTACGGCAAGTCGCCACGCTACGTCTCACGCGAACGCCTCGGGCTGATGCTCGAACACGAATTCAACCTGCTCCGCGAACGTCTCTCCGCCCAACGTGGGGACCGCACGACTTTCTTCGCCTTTGCCGACACCGTGGCCGCCAAGAGCTTCAAGGGAAACAACGAATGCCACGGTTGGATGGGCATTCGCTTCCAAACCGAACCTGGCTGCGAACCCAGCGATATCCTCATGCACGTGCGCATGTGGGACAAGGAGAACGTGCTCCAGCAGCAGGCCCTCGGCATCGTGGGAGTCAACCTGATCTATGGCGCCTTTTTCCTGCGCGAGGATCTGAGGAAGCTCATCCGCTCGCTCAGCGACAATGTGGGGTCCGAGCGCATCGAGGTCGACATGCTCAAGTTCAGCGGCCCGGCGTTCAAGGACGTCGACAACCGTCTGACCTCGCTGCATCTGGTCGAATTCGGACTCACCAACGCCGTGCTGTTCGGTCCCGGCGGGGATGTCCTTCAACCGTCCGAAGTGCTTTACAAGAAAGCCATCCTCGTTGAGCGCGGCAGTTTCCGCCCGGTCACGCACGTCAACGTCGACATGCTCAACTGCGCCTGCGCCCAGTTCGTGCAGGAGCCCTCGGTGAAGGGCAAGGATACGGTCGTCATCATGGAAATCACCATGAACAACCTGCTCGCCGGCGGTGACCTCGATGCGCAGGATTTTCTCTCCCGCGTCGATCTGTTGGGCGACATCGGACTGAACGTCCTGATCTCCAATTACCCCGAATACTTCCGGCTGACTTCCTACTTCCGCCGCTACACCAAGGAGATGATCGGCGTGCCGATGGGCATCAACAACCTGCTCGAGGTGTTCAACGAGAGGTATTACGAGGATCTCGAGGGCGGCATCCTCGAGGCATTCGGCAGGCTCTTCCGGCACTCGGTCAAGCTGTACATCTACCCCATGCACCAGAATGCCTATGAGCGCTACCTGGCCACCGGTCAGACGGCCGCAGCCGCGCCCGCCACGACAAAGAAGGCCAACGCGTTTGCCGCTGGGGTCCTGATCACGGCAAGGAATCTCCAGGTCTCCGAACACCTTCAGAACCTGTACGCCCACCTGCTTGAGAATCACTTTATCGACTGCATCGTCGGATTCGATCCAGCAATCCTGAACATCTTCTCCCGCGACGTGCTGCAACGCATCAAGAACAATGACGATTCGTGGGAACAGTTGGTGCCCGGACCGGTTGCCATTGCCATCAAGAAGCGCGGACTCTTCGGCTACGACAGCGAAGCCGTCGCGGAGACGACCCAGGGAAAACGGACCGCCGGCATCGACGCGTCGGATCCGCTCGCGGGCTTGGTCTGAGTTCTGCCTCGAAACTCGACCGCCCGCATTTTCCCCGCGTCGACCTTTGCGTCTTCGCGCCTCGCGTCCATTCCGCCCTCGCATGCGCTTCGCCAAGTACCACGCCCTCGGCAACGATTACCTCGTGCTCAACCCGGCGGACTTCCCGTCCTGGCCCGAACCCTCCGTTGCGCAGATCCGTGTCATCTGCCACCGCAATTTCGGCGTCGGATCGGATGGCATTCTCTGGGGGCCGTTGCCTTCCCAAAGCAGCAACGTGGCGCTGCGGATCTTCAACCCGGACGGATCCGAGGCTGAGAAGTCGGGCAATGGTCTGCGGATTTTTTCACGTTATCTCTGGGATCAGGGCCTGATCCGGACTGACGTCTTCACGGTCGAAACTCCCGGCGGCCAGGTCCGTGCCGAAATCAAGGACTCCGGCCGGCTCATCACGATCGATATGGGCCGGGTGAGTTTCGCCAGCGGCGAGATCCCCGTGGCCGGCGCAGGACGCGAGGTGATCAACGAGCACCTGCGCATCCAGGATCGAGACTTTACCTTCTGCGCCGCCACGATCGGCAATCCGCACTGCGTCATCCCGCTGCCGGAGATCTCCGAGTCCCTCGCCCGCCGTTACGGGCCGGACATCGAGGTGCATTCGAAATTTCCACGCCGGATCAATGTTCAGTTCCTGCAGGTATTGGACCGGAAAAACATCCGCATCGAAATCTGGGAGCGTGGTGCGGGCTACACCCTGGCTTCGGGCAGCAGCTCCAGCGCCGCTGCGGCCGTGGCCCGTCGTCTCCACCTGATCGACGACCGGGTCACCGTGCACATGCCCGGCGGAGCGCTTGACATTGAGATCGCCCCCGATTTCGCGATCCGCATGACCGGCACCGTCAACAAGGTCGCGGATGGCGTCCTGCACCCCGAACTTTTCGCCGTGACCGTCTAGGGTGCCCGGCGGCCGGTGTCGCCCCGTCGATCCGTCCGTGTCGCTTCTCCATTGCCACGGCATGGAATTCGCGTTGCAGCGCACCGCGGTGGACGTAGCCTGTCCCGGTGTCCGGCTGGTGCGCTGATTTCCTCAGAGCGACCTGGTCGCTCTTGTACTGGAACGCCCGCAAATCGGTTTTTCGCCTGCGCGGTGCCCGGGGTGCGGCGCCGTGCCAGAACCCAAGCGATTCGGGCCGGGCCCGGGAAACCGGCTGCGATGCGTGCCTGCAATGGCGGCATCCGCGCCGGTTTCGCCATGTCTGTCCCCTGCTCTGGATCTCCCCCCGGCAAGCGCCCATGTGTTCAGTGGATGCCTCCGCCGTCCGGCCCTTCTGGTTGCGTGCGTGTGTCTTCCTGGTCTCCGGCCTGGCTGGCCTGTACCTCGCCCTCTGCCTTCTGGCCTTCGGGTTCCTGAAACAGCGCGGATACCAGATCTCGTTTCCTGATGTCGCGCTGCCCGGTCGCTGGAAGCGGTTCCCCGAGTTCCAGTCCCGGCTCTTTTTCGACAAGGGCCGCGATGCGTATGCCGCGGGACGCCTGAACGAAGCAGTGCTCGCGCTCTCGTTCGCCTACGAGCGCGAGCCGCGGAATTATGAGGCGGGAGCCCTGCTGGCGTGGATCTGGCAGACGTCACAACCCACGCTGTCGAACCGGATCTATCAGCAACTGCTGCGGGAACACCCGGAACGCCGGGCGGAAACCGCGCAACGGTGGTATCGGATCCTGCTCAATCGCGGCGATTTCGATTCGATCGGAAGGCTGGCCATCGAACAGCTCAAGACACGGGAGGCCGCCGACATCCCCTGGACGTTCGCCTTGCTCTTTGCGGACCGCCACTCGCCCGCAGTCGCATCACGGATTGCCGCGGCCTTGGAGCAGGAGAATCAATTCTCCCCCGATGTCCGCAGCGCCCTGCAATGGGAGGAACGACTCCACGCCGCCGATCCGGAGGACGCCAAGGCCGCGCTCATGGAGGCCGGCCGGGACATTCCCTCGACGCCCTTGGGCCTGTATCATCGCATCGACAGTCTGGTTCGCCTTGGCCGGACCGGTGATGCTCTTCGTGTGCTCAACCTCCACGGTGCCGGCCTGGATGACCGGACCCGCGCCACCTTGAAACTGGCCGCCCTCGGTGCCGCTCACGACCGCGATGGACGGCGTTCGGAAATCGATGCGCTCCTCCAGCCCGCGCCCACGACCGCCGTGGTGGAATTTGTGACCGCCAATCTGATCCGTTACCCTGACGAGGACCTGATCCACAATTACCTTTCCACCCTGGCGCAACGCCCGCTTCCCCCGGTGGCAGAAAATTTCGGTGCCTATGCCGGGCTGTTCTGCCTGGCAGCCCTTTCGCGCGACTCCGCACACAGCCAAAGTTTCGCAGAGGCGCTGCGCCATCTCTCCGCCTCGCCGCTCTCGTTTCTGGAGAACGTCGAACAGTTTTTCCACGGAGAATCCGAGGATCGGCGCTTGAGCACGTACCTCCCGCGCCTGCAACCTCTCCCGCTGGAAATCGTGTTCGCCCTCTACGACCGCATCGCCGCGGACCAGAAGCAGACCATGGCGCCGCGTCCATGAAATCGCCCGCCATCCCTTCCCCAGGGCGGAATTCGGCCGCCCGTTCTCCGGGTCTCCTGCTTGCGCTCGGGATCGCCTCGATCCTGACGTTGACCTGGATCATCTTCATGGTGCCCGAATGGATCGGAAATCCCGACCTCTCCCACGGATTGCTCGCGCCCGTGCTCGCGGTCGTTCTCATCCGCGAAGCGCGCACGCACGGCTACGCCCGTTACCTTGCGGCAAGCCGGAGCTCCACATTGCTGATCGCCCTGCTGCTCGCGGTCACCATGGCCACCCTGGTGTTTGCCTGCCTGATCGCCGCCGCCTTGTCGTGGTCGAACCACCTCACGGCGTTCCTTCTCGCCGTTGCCTTGAGCACACTGATGATGGCGACATGGCTGGTCTGCGCACGCGACGAATGGCGATGGGTTCCCTTCGTCTGGCCGGCGTTCGTGGCCTGCCTGCTGCCTCTTCTCAGCGCGCCTTTTCCTCCCGGCACGTACAGCCGCCTCACGCTCTCCCTGCAACTTGCCGTCACCCGCGGCGTCATCGGGACGCTCCACCTGTTGGGAATTCCCGCCCAGCGAAGCGGAAACATCATCGAGCTCGCGAGTACCCGCGTCGGCATCGAGGATGCGTGCAGCGGCATACGAAGCCTGGTCTCCTGTCTGGTCGCCGCGCTTTTCTTCTCCGGCACCCTGCTCAGCCGGGCCGGCGCCCGCATCGTCCTGGTTGCGCTGTCCGTGCCACTGGCCCTGTCGATGAACTTCGTGCGTTCGCTCGTCCTGACACTTCTGGCGAACCGCGGGATCGACGTTGCGGGCACCGTGCACACGCTCTCCGGTTATGTCGGCCTGGTGCTCTGCGCCCTGGCTCTGGCCGCCCTGGCCCGCGGCCTGGAACGCCGTCCTCCCCTCGCCCTGTCGCGAGAACCCGCCTCCGGCCGGCCCTCGCGGCTTCCGGTGCGGCTGCTCCTCGGCAGCACGCTTCTTTGCGCCGTCTGCGTCGGCCTGTTCATGCTGAAAACCCGACCGCCCTCGGATCCGTTTCAATCGGCTCCGGATCTCGCCTCCCTTCTGCCCGCGACCTACCCGGGCTGGAGCGTCGAGACCAACCACGACCTCTATCGCTTCTCCTCCACCCTGCAGACCGGGCACCTCGCCCAACGCACCTACCTGCGGGATACCTCCAGCGGCACCGAACAACTCACCATCTACCTCGCGTACTGGCGTCCCGGACAAGCCTCGGTCGGACGCGTCACCGCGCACACGCCCGACGCATGCTGGCCCGGCGCAGGCTGGCAACCGCTCGAAGAACGCAGCGCCCAATCAAAGCTCAGCCTGGCCGACCGCTCGCTTCCTCCCGCCGAATACCGCACCTTCCAGCTCGGTTCCCTGCAGCAGCACGTGTGGTTCTGGCACCTGCACAACCGCCGGCCGGTCATCGACGTCGATCCCTTTTCCCCGCTCGAGATGGCCCGCCTTGTCATCCGCTATGGAATCCAAAGTGATTCGGATCAGATGTTCATCCGCCTCTCCAGCAACGTACCC
>CAZOXB010000109.1:0-13131 GCA_964583635.1 uncultured Opitutaceae bacterium
GGTGGCATAGGTTGAAAACTTGTAGCCCCGGCGGTACTCGAACTTCTCCACGGCCTTCATCAGGCCGATGTTTCCTTCCTGGATCAGGTCCAGGAAGGAAAGTCCGCGGTTGGTGTATTTCTTGGCGATTGAAATGACCAGCCGCAGATTGGCCTCGACCATCTCGGTCTTGGCCTGATGCGCCTCGCGGACGTGCACGTTGGTCTGGGCGACGATGTCGAGCAGCTCCTGCGGGGCGATGCGATGTTCGCCCTCGATCGCCTTGAAGCGGGCGGCGATGATCTTGGTGTCGATGGCGGCATCCTTGCGGGTCTTCGGATGTTTGGCGCGTTCGATGAGCGTGGTGAGCTCCTGAATCTCGCCCAGAAGATGGCGGATCTCCGCGAGGTATTCCTCGTAGACCTTCAGCTTGAAGTAGAATTTCGAGAAGTTGGAACGCAGTGTCGATTCGCGCTTCCGATGCTTGGTGAGGATCTTTTTCCGTTCCGCCTCCGACCTTGCCGCGAGGTACTCCGCCCACGACTCCGTGACCGAGTCTTCGTTTTTCTGCGTGGTTTCAACCAGTTTGGGAAGAGCCTTGAAGTAGGCGTCGCGGCTCTCGATCTTCTTGTCGATGACAATGCGGTCGAACCGCTCCTCGCGGTTGAGCAGCCTCGTTCCGAGGAGGATGATGTATTTGCCGACGATGGCCGCTTCGAACAGCGCTTCCTGCGCCTTCTGTTCCGCGTTCTCTATCCGCTTGGAGATATCCACCTCCTGCTCCCGCGTCAGCAGCGGGACCTGGCCCATCTGCTTGAGGTACATGCGGACGGGATCGTCCAGGATGTCGTTCTGCGACGTGCGGGTCTCCTCCTCCTCAGCCTCCTCCTGGCGCTGCTTGAACGATTCGACCTCCTCCGACTCGATGATCTCGATGTCGAGGTTCTGGAGGATCGAGAGGACGTTGTCGATTTCGTCCTGGTTCTCGACTGAATCGGGCAGCGCTTCGTTGATGTCGTCGAAGGTCAGGTATCCCTGCTCCTTTGACTGGCGTATGAGGTGCCGGATCTTTTCGTTGATGTTGCCGCCACCGGGTACGTCAGGCACACCTTCGCTGGAGACATTGGCGTTTTTTTGGCTGAGGACCTCCTCGACTGCCTCGGCTTGGTCGTCGATCGATCCTGACTTTGCTTTACTGCTGCGCGGCATGGAAAAATGTGAAGACGGAAAGGAGAAAAGTGAGACGGTCAAAGTGCCGCTCGCAGAATGATGGGCTGGCGAAGCTGTCGTTGAAGTTCAGAGCGGCGTTTCAACAGAGAAATTGCGTCCATACTACTCTCCGCACGGTGGGTGGCTAAATCAAGGTCGATTTTCTTCAGACAGGGCTCCAGCGTGCGGGCGCGCAGGCGATGAAGGCCCTCCTGCAATGCCTTTACGGGATCGTCCAATGCCGGTGCGTCAAACAAAAGGGATGCAACGAGTGCCTTTTCCTCGGGAGTTTCCAACAATTCCTCGAGATGATCACGACCAGGCCATGTGTCGTGTTCAAATTCGACTAGGAAGCGGTTCAACAAGATGCCGCAGGGATGGGTAGTGTCGATCCACTCATGGGGGAACGCATGTGCAGCCATTTTGCCCAAGGCCTCCCAGTGGAGGCAAATCAGAAGCAAATGCTGTTCTGGCGCGATGTCACGTGAGGTGCTTGACGGTGCAGCTGCGGGTGACTTTGAAGCGGTGCCGCTTTGCTGCGCAGTCTTGGAGGACGAGTGCCGGAGTCTTGCCGCTGCCGATTGAAAATCCTTCTGCATGGCGGCTGCGGGCAGCCTGAGGTACCCGGCGGCCTCGATGAGGAATTGGGATCGTGCCACCTCGGACTCAGCCGCTGCGATGATTATCTGCACATCACTGGCGGCGCGTGCCTTCTCCTCGGGACTGGCCTGATCGGGATTTGGTAGGAGCGACTGGCACGCAAACGCCATCGCGGAGCGGGAGGATTGCTGCAACGCGTGGAAGGCGGGAAGGCCCCCTTCCTGCAGGAGAAGATCAGGATCGATCTTCGCCGTGGAGCCGGCACCCAGAAAACGAACTTCGAGCCCGGCCTTCAGGGCCATGGGCAGCAAGCGCAGGGATGCTTTTTGTCCGGCGTCATCACCGTCGAAGAAACAATCGACCCGATGCTGGTAGCGGCGGAGCAGCAGCAACTGGGATTCGGTGATGGCGGTGCCTTGGGGCGCGACGACGGTCCGGATGCCCACGCTCCAGCAGCGCAGCGCATCGAGCTGACCCTCGACCATGACAAACGGCACGTTCTCCTTCCCGGCGGGCTCCCGCGCCCTGTCGAGGTTGAAAAGCAGATGCCCCTTCGTGAAAATTGGTGTTTCGGGCGAGTTGACGTACTTGGCTTCGCGCGATGGATCGTCAGTTGGCGTGATGTCGGTCTGACGGCCGGTGAAAGCGACGACCCTTCCTTGATGATCGCGAATCGGAATCATCAACCGACCACGGAAACGGGCACGAACGGTTCCCAGCGTCAAGACGGCGGAGTCGCGGATGAAGAACAATCCGCTTTGCCGCATTGCCTCTTCCGAGAACCGGCGTTTGAGGACGGCCGCCACGAGTCCGCTTTCCTCCGGTTCAGCGACGCCGATCTTGAATTCATCGGCCAGCGCGGACGGGAATTTCCGGTTTTCGGCCCAGTACGTCCGGATGAATTCACCGCTGGAAGATTTGGCATTGAATTGCTGGTGGTGGAAATCTGTGACGAATTCGTGCAGGTCGAACAGTTCCTGCCGCAGCGATCGCTCTTCACGCGTCGGGCCGGAGCCCGCTTCGTATTCGATGACGACGCCGAAACGCTTGCCCAAGGCTTCAACGGCCTCCGTGAAAGTAAGCTGCTCGGTCTCGCGCACAAAGCTGATGACATCGCCCGCCTTGCCGCAACCGAAGCATTTGTAGAATCCCTTGTCCGAATCCACGTGAAACGAGGGCGTCTTTTCAGAGTGGAACGGACACAGCCCCTTGAACCGGGCACCGGCCTTGCGCAGCGTGATCACCCGGGAAATCACGTCGACGATGTTCACCCGCAACTTGATGTCGCGAACACAGGTGGGTTTGATGACGGGCATGTCGGCGGCGGAGGCAAGCGGAGACGGCGGGGCCCGCTTTCCGTCAACTTGCCTCGAGGATGAGAATGGACTTTCTGCCGGAGACGGGGTGTGTCAAGGTTGGTGGTTTCCTTCTTCAAAGATCACGAAACTTTGCCGGCTCTCCGGCGACAGATAGAGTATGCATTTTTTCTTCCGCAGCGTTTTTTCTCCAGCCTTGTGGCCGGCACTGGTCCTCGTGATGGGCGGCGTTCTCCCGGCTGCTGCCCAGAGCGCGAATGCACCGCACACCGCGCCGCTCCCGCCACCTGCACCCTTGCTGCCGGTTTGGGAAACTTCGCTCCAGAATTTCGATCAGGCGATCTACGATCGCGAAGTCGAGCGACTCTTCGTGCAATTTGAATCAGCGACCGGAAAGCCGATCCAGCCATCCGTAAAGAAGAAGGTCGGACTCAAGATCTACACCGACTCGGGGCAGGGGCTGGCTACACCGCATGCCCTTGTGCATGCGGTCATTCATGCGCTGGAGCGGCGTGGATTTGAAAAGTCGGGCATATTCCTGGTGGGGCTCAATCAATTGCGTCTCCGCATCACCGGCTTCCTGCCATCGCTGGTGACAGGTGAGTCGCAATACAAGGGGCATCCGGTGTTTGTCCTCGAATCGGGCCGGTTCTTCGATCCCGTGTGGTTTTACGACAGTCCGCTGCCGAATCGCTTTGATCCGATCCTGGCGGAAAAGCAGATCGAGGGGATCGATTCCAATTCGAGCGTGGAGCAGGATCGCAAGAGCTTCCTGGCCACACCGCTCTTCCTGGATGCCGATTTCTGGATCAATCTCCCGGTCTACACCGACCATGCCATCCTGGGCGTCAACGGTGCCTTGGTGAACGCCACGTTGTGGAATGCGTCCAATACGGCCCGGTTCTTCCGCTCGCCGGCGAACGCACCCGCGGCGGTTGCGGAAATGAGTGCCATCCCCGAACTGCGGGCCACGTGGGCCTTCACGATCGCAAGTCTGGAGCGCTATCAGTTCATCGGTGGCCCGTATTTTAACTCCCTGTATACAGTGTCGGAGCCCCGGCTGTGGCTGAGCGCCGACCCCGTGGCCATGGACTCATTGGCCCTTGTGAAGATCAACTACTGGAGAAAACGCTCGGGCTTTCAGCCGATTACCGACGAGATCCGCACGTTGGAGTTTGCGGAAACCCTTGGTGTAGGTACGACGCGCTCACTTTCGACCCGCCTGATCAAATTGACTGAGTAGGAACCCTCCATCGAGGGGCGAGGGTACGGGACCGCACATGCGTTGTTGCCATTATGAAAAATCCCTTGCCCCGCGAAGGTCACACGGGACAAATTGAAGCCGCATGACACCTGCCGTCGTCAACACGCCCGTAGATTACCTGCCGATCCTTGTGCAGGTTCTTCTCGCCGCCGGCCTAGCGGGCGGGATTGTCGGGATCAGCCAGCTCCTTGGCCAGCGTTCCCGGAAGAACGCGATCAAGGACTCGGCATACGAATGCGGAGTGAAGCCGGAAGGCCTCACGCATTCGCGCTTCTCGGTGAAGTTCTACATCACCGCGATGCTGTTCATCCTCTTTGATATTGAAGTGGTTTTCCTGATACCGTGGACATTCGTGTACCGGGAATTCCTCGCCAGTCATATCGCGATTCTCGGCCCGATCTCCTTCTTCCTGTTCGTTCTGGTCCTGGGACTTTACTACGAGGTGAAGAAAGGGGCATTGGAATGGGAAAAGTGAGCGAGGTACCTTCCGCCGGAGGGCCACGGTCCCTCGTGGCCGCGGGAACGCACCGCGCTCGACAACGCCGGCACGACAAGCTCTGCAACAGCGTATCCTGCTGTCCCGGCCACGAGGGACCGTGGCCCTCCGAAATCGTCTTTTGCGGCGGATAAGACCGTATTGCCCCTCCCTTCATGCGCCTCGACAAGATCATCGCCCGGAGCCGGCTCGTGGAGCTGACCAGCACCGACCTGAAAGGTGCGCTTGGGGAGCTCCTGAAGGTCTCGGTGTCGAAGTTTCCGGACCTCAAGCCGGAGGTGCTCTTGCGCAGCCTGATGCAGCGTGAGGGGACCATGACGACCTACCTTGGCAATGGCGTCTCCCTTCCGCACGTCAGGGTGAAGATGTCACGCCCCTACGTCCTCGCCGTGGGTCGCAGCGAGACCGGCATCCGCCATGATGGCGGGGCGAGCGATGAGCGCATTCATTTCATCCTGATGCTCATTGCCGGGGAAAAGGCGCGCAGCTATCTGCAGGTGCTTGCTTCCCTGGCCCGGTTGCTCAAGGAGCCGGAATTCATCGACAGCCTCCTGCTCGCACCGGATCTCGACGACCTGTACGGCAAGCTGATCGCCGGACTTGGAGGCATCACCTCCCGTCCGGTCCAGGCGCAGCAGAACAAGATCAACCGCCTGATGCTGCGCGAGGCTGAACGCGTGGCGAAGGGGGCCGGCTGCAGTGCGCTGCTTGTCTTTGGCGACACGTTTGTCGGCGGAATCGAGGCGGGATTGATCCAGCCCAAGCTCAAGACGATCCTCATCACGCGCAACCTGATCGAAGCCGGGGAGGATCGCTTCGAATTCACCGAGACCATCCAGGTGCGTTCCTTCTCCAAGGCGCGCCTGGCCCAGTTGCGCAGCGCCATGCTGGTCGGATTGACCCGCGGCATCATCTCCTTCAACGACCGCGTCTGCTGCATCGGAGGGATCACCGGCAGCAACCAGTTCGACACGCTGGTGGTGGTGGATGTCGAACGGGAGTTCCAGGCGCTGCTCACCGGACATGCCGAGCTCCTTCCCCCGGATGTCAAACCCGAGGTTCTCGAAAGGCTCATCGCGGTGGCGACGGAACTGGCGGTCGAAGGGCGCGAGGGGCGCCCGGCGGGGTGCCTGTTTGTCGTGGGTGACAACGCGAAGGTCGAGAAGCTGATCAAGCCGCTGGTTTTAAATCCGTTTTATGGATACAAAGAGGAGGATCGCAACATCCTCAATCCGTTCATGGACGAGACGATCAAGGAGTTCTCATCCATCGACGGAGCCTTCGTGATCCGCGGCGATGGCGTGGTGATGTCCGCCGGCAGCCTCCTGCAGGCGACCGATGCGGATCATGCCCTGCCCAGCGGCCTGGGCAGCCGGCATGCCGCCGCCGCCGCCATCAGCGTGGCAACCGATTGCATCTCGATTGTCGTTTCCTCGAGCACTGGTCAGGTGAACCTCTTCCGCCGGGGCGTGATGCTGCCCCTGACCGAGCGCCGCATTGCGCCGAGTTGATGGGTGAACGACCGGCGTTTTTGAGGTTGCACCCTTGTCCCGCGCCGGTAGACCTGACCCTTCAACCGCAAAATACCATGCAAGAAGTCGTTACTTTGGAGTGCACCGAAGCCCGCAAAGAGGGCAAACCCGTCTCCCGTTACCTCACCCGTCGTAACAAGAAGACGGTGACGGAGCGCATTGAGAAAAAGAAATACAATCCCTTTCTCAAGCGTCACACCCTCCATAAAGAGATCAAATAAGGGCTCTGCCTCCTGATGCCGCCCCAACCGGCGGAGATACAAAAACCGGGCACATGCCCGGTTTTTTTTGTGCTGATGGCGTTGGCGTGCAGACGTTCAGCCTGCAACGCTCCACTCGCTCAGCGCTGCTGCGGAACCGCCTGCGTCGAAGACCGAATGGCGGCAGCCACCGATTGCTGAGCGCTCTGGGACCGGCGTGCCGCGCGCCAGCTTTCGCGATGCTTCCGAATCCAGTCGAGCAGCGCCCGCTCAAATCCGATATCGTAGCCAAGTCGTTCCGATTCCAGCCACTTGTGCTTCAGAATCTCCTCCCGTTCCGCGAGGAATTCCTGATAAAGCGACGAGTGCTTTACAAAATCGCGGGATCCGGAGTGGTCCGACGTATGCGAAGAGGGTGTCATGACAACCACGGCGATATCAGGCTTTTTTGGAGCTGCCCCCGAAACATGAAATCCAATGCCTCCCCATCGCGCTACGAACATCCGAATCGTCGCGAACGTATACAATCATAAACGTCATCATCATCGACACGCGTAAAAATAGCGTCACAGCCGCGTCTGTCAATCCCGACACGAAGGGGGAATCTTATGCACGACGGCTGCAATTGATGCGTTGGATCACTTTTTCCGCTCGCTCTGGCCAAGTCGGTGCAGGAGAGATTCGGCGATTCCACGGAAGACGCCGCTGACTGGGTGATCGGGAGCGCTCACCACGAATGGCCGACCCTCATCGCAGGCGCGGCGGATGTCGGGATGCAGCGCGACCTGCCCGAGCAAAACGGTGCCGAGGGATTCGGCGGTCTTGGCGCCGCCACCTTCCCCAAAGAGCATCTGCTTCCGACCGGAGGCGTCCTCGAACCAGCTCATGTTCTCCGCCACGCCGAGAAGCGGCACATTCACCTTTTGAAACATCAGGGCGCCTTTGCGGGCGACGTTGGTCGCCGCCGGCTGAGGGGTGGTCACAATGACGGCGCCATCGAGCGGGAGCGTCTGCACGAGTGACAACTGGGCATCGCCGGTCCCGGGCGGCAGGTCGACGAGGAGAATGTCCAGCTCACCCCATTTCACGTTCTGCACGAACTGCTGGATGGTCTTCATGATCATCGGTCCACGCCAGACAACGGGGGTGTTGTCGTCCACGAGGAAGCCCATGCTCATGATCTTCACGCCGTGGGCTTCGAGCGGAATGAGAGACTCGCCTTCGATCTCGGGGCGGCCGTGCGCGCCGATCATCAGCGGCACGCTCGGACCGTAGATGTCCGAATCGAGCAGGCCGACGCGTCCCGGCCGGCCCTGCGCACTCAAAATCTGCGCGAATGCGCAGGCCAGATTGACCGAGAAGGTGCTCTTCCCGACGCCTCCCTTGCCCGACGCGATGGCGACGGCGTGACGACTCATCTTCGCCGCCGGTGCGTGGCCGCCGGCCGCGGCACCGGCCGGAGCGCGCACGGGCTTGACGGCAACATCAATGATGATGTCGCGCGCCCCGGGGATCACGCGCAGGCATTTTTCGACCTCACCTTTCAGCAACAGCGGCATCTTCGGGTCGTTTGTGGTCAGCTCCAGGGCAACCTTGATCGTGCCGTCGATCCATGCTGCCGACCGGATCAGGCCGAAAGAAACGATGTCCCGGCTGAACCCGGGATACTTTACTTGCTTCAGATGCTCTTTGATTGCTTCAGGTGTCACAATGAAGGTGAGGTTTTCGGGAACGGAGAGGTTTTGACGTTGTTATGAGGGAATAGCCGCAAATAAAAATGCCGATTCCACGCTATCGTTTCCACCTTCCATTCTCCATGCAAATCTTCCCACGTGTTTTCTTGATGCTCGCAGCAGTCTCATTCGCGACGAGCGGCGCATTCTCCCAGGGCGTCACCGATCTGGGTGACATCACGGTCCGGGCGGATGTGCGCACGATTCCGGTGCGGGTGGCGGGCAATTCCCCGGAGATCGAGCGCCTCGCGCAGACCGCCTTCGGCGCGCATGGGCGTTATCGTCTGGTCGGCAGCGGCGGTACGTTCACCTTTCAGTTCACAGCCGCCGGCACCCATCAGGTGGAAGTTGCCATCACGCGGGGAACCGCCGCGGTCGCGTCGCAGGCCTTCTCCGGAACGAGCCTTCGTCATGCGCTGTTCCGCGCCGCGGATTTTGCGGTTGAAAAGACGAGCGGTCTCAAGGGTTTTTTTGCCAGCAAGCTGGCGTTCATCCATGAGCGAGGGCGTGCCATGGAAGTCGTCACTGGTGATCTTTTTTTCGGGGAGGTGCGCCAGATCACGCATGACAACTCCCAGGCCATGACGCCGCGCTGGTCGCCCGATGGCCGCAGGCTGCTTTACACAAGCTACTACCGGACGGGGTTTCCGGATATCTTCCTGCTCGATCTGGGCACGCTGCAGCGTTCGACTTTTGTCAGCTTCAAGGGAACGAACATGAGCGCCCGCTTCAGTCCCAATGGCCAGCAGGTGGCCATGGTCCTGAGCGGCGAGGGCAATCCCGAGATCTACGTCAGCAATGCGCAGGGACGTCAGATCTCGCGCCGGACGCGCACGCCTTCCGGCGAGGCGGGACCCTGTTTTTCGCCGGATGGTCTTCAGCTCGTCTACGTTTCCGATGCGGCGGGTGGTCCGCAGTTGTACGTGATGCCGACCGCGGGGGGGCCGGCGCGCCGTCTTGCCACCAACATCAGCCGTCATTGCACGGAACCGGATTGGAGTCGCGGCAACCCCAACCTGATCGCCTTCACGATCCGCGAGGGCAATTCGCTCAAGATCGCGGTCCATGATTTGAGCGGGCGCACGCCGACCCGGGTGGTGTCGAAGGGGCCGGGCGACTGTGTGGAGCCCAGTTGGCTCGCGGATGGCCGTCACCTGGTCTACACGCAGCGGCTGCCGGGTGGACCGCGGCTCGCCATACTCGACACGGAGACGGGCAAATCCACCTTCATCAGCGCGGCTGGCAACCGCGTGTTGCAGGCCAACGTGTACGGGCCATAAGCAGTTTCCGCCGGAGGGCCACGGCCCCTCGTGGCCGCGGTCGGAGGAAAAACGCGGAGACGCAAAGACGCGAAGGGATACGCGAGAAAGAGGCCTGAGTTCGGTGCCCTGCCTCCGCGTTTCTTCGCCTCTTCCCGCCTTCGCGTTTTCCGCTGTCGGGAAGGCCCTCAATTCCTCACTACACCCGACTCTTCATAGAGCCCGAGTGCGCGGAGCCGCCGGTAGCGCGCTTCGAGCAGTTCCTCGACCGGCAGGCCGCGCAGAGCTTTCAGGTGCTTCTGCAAGATTCCGCTCAGGGCCGATGCGGCCCTTTCGGGATTGTTGTGCGCGCCCCCGAAGGGTTCGGGAATGATCTCGTCGACGACGCCAAACTTCTCCAAGTCGTCCGCCGTCAGTTTCATGGCCTTGGCTGCCTTGGATGCGGCTCCGGCATCCTTCCAGAGAATTGCCGCGCAGCCCTCCGGCGAGATGACGGAGTAGTAACTGTTCTCGAAGATCAGTACCCGATCGGTCACGCCAATGCCCAAGGCTCCCCCCGAGCCGCCTTCTCCTACGACGATCGATAGGGTGGGGACTCTGAGCAGCGCCATTTCGCGAAGGTTGACCGCGATTGCTTCGGACACATGCCGTTCCTCGGAGCTCAATCCGGGAGAGGCGCCGGGTGTGTCGACGAAGGAGATGACCGGCAGGCCGAATTTTTCCGCCATTTTCATCAGGCGGAGCGCCTTTCGATAACCCTCCGGCTGAGGCATCCCGAAATTGCGCGCGACCTTCTCCTTCGTGTCGCGCCCCTTGTGCTGGGCGATGATCATCACCGCGTCGCCCTTGAAAAAGGCGGTGCCACCCACCAGTGCACGATCGTCATTGAACTGGCGATCCCCGTGAAGTTCCTGGAAACCCTCACAAATTGCGTTCACGTAATCGAGTGCATAGGGCCGCTTGGGATGGCGCGCGATCTGTACCCGTTGCCATGCGGTCAATCCGGAATAGATTTCCCTCTGGGTCGCCTCGATCTTGCGTTCGATGGCTGCAATTTCGGTGGTGACATCGAGATTGCTTTCCAAGGACTGCTGCCGGAGTTGATCGAGCTGTGCGCTCAGGTCGCGCAACGGTTTCTCGAATTCCAGCGTGTAGACGGGCTTGTCCATTGCGTTACGCTAGAGTTGGGGTGAAAGGCCTGTCAACGGGGTGGCGGGAAGAGAGTATCACCACGGAGGCACAGAGAGCACGGAGGTCGGCCAGATTTTTTTACCTCCGAGTCCTCCGTGGTGCACTCTGCCTTTCCGGTTCGAGTATGGTTTTATCTTGATAGCTGGTTGGAAAAGGCAGTTGTCGCCATGAGATTGCCAAACGTGTGGCATGGATTGGTCCCGGTAGATCCAATGCAGATTGGAAGTCTGCGCTACTTTCGATCCGGGGGCGGGGTGCGAAGGAGTTCGAGGTACAAGGCGACCGCCCGGGCGAGTTCGTGACGATCGAGAAATTCGTCACGGGTGTGGGCTTGTGCGATGTCACCGGGACCGAGGACAACGACCTGGGCGCCGGCGGCGGCATAATGGCTGGCATCGGTCGCGTAGGGCACGCCAACGGCGGCGTGGTCAAGGCCCAGACTGGCAAACGCGGGCTGCATCCATCCATGGAGCGCGGCGGAGTTTTCGGGTGGAAGCGGGGGGGCCAGGTATTCCTGATCGTTTTCCACGACCAGACCGGAGAGGGCGTGATCACGCTCGCGCAGGACCTGGGCCAGCGTCTCTCCCGGGACAAGGCGGCGATCACAGAGGATCTCGCAATAGTCAGGCACGACATTCACGGCATTGCCGCCACGAATCACGTTGATGCTGGCGGCGGCCCGACCCGTGAGTGGAGATTCCCGGGTGGCCAGGGGAATCATCTTCGATTCCAGCGCGGAGATGACACCCATCATGGCATGAATGGCCGATCGGCCCCGCGATGGATCTGCAGAATGGGCAGCGATACCCCGGGTGATGGTGCGCCAGCGCAATGCGCCGTTATGGGCGACGACGGGCCGGAGGCGGGTGGGTTCGCCGACGATGATGCCGATCAGCGGATGGAATTGCTTGAGTTCCCCGGCAGCGAAGGCCTGGGCGCCGGTCATTGCCGATTCCTCGTCCACGACCCACACGACGCCGGCGTTGATCTGACGCCGGGGTTCTGCGGCATACGACTTGAGCGCCCAAAGCATGGCGGCGCCGGAGCCTTTCGTGTCACAGGTTCCACGACCGTGCAGCTTCGCACCCATCTCCGTGAGCCTGAGTGCGGGCACGGTCATCCCTTCAATGCTGACGGTGTCCAGATGGCTTTCGAAAAGCAGCCAGGGCGCATCGGGAACGATCGGCAGCGTGACCACCAGGTTGAAGGCGCCAGCGGAGACCGGACCGCGGCGGACGTGCATGCCCCAGGATGTTGCGATCTGCTCCAGGCACTCGGCGAGGCAGGCCTGGCCGTCTCCAGGCCCCCCGAAATGGGGGTTCACGGTGTTGAATGACACCATCCTCGCCAGGAGCGCTTCGCATGTCGTGGGGGATTCAGGCATGTGGATGAAGGTAGGGGGGCCTTTGCGAAAAGCCATGCAAAGTGAAATCGCGAAAGGGTGTGAATGTCGGCAGTTAAACGCGAAGTCACGAAGTCGCGAAGGAAAGGCATACAGAAGTTGGACACCGCGGATTGGCGCAGATTTTTTGCGAGTCGACAGAGGGTAGCGAATGCCTCCCCCGCCCACGCCTTCTTCGCGCTTCTCTTCACGGCTTCGCGTCCTCGCGTTCAATCTCCGGTTCGGGCTTCTGAGCTTGTTCCTCCGGACCCTGCAGGCTGGTAGCTTGGGCTCCTTTGTGCCAACCTGGCTGCGAATGAGCAACCGAGCACGGATCGCTTTATCCAACGCCAATGCGCATCATTGATATTCATACCCACCCGATTTTCCGGCAGGATAAGAGGGGCCCCAAGGGGGCGGATGAATTGATCCGGCGGGCTCGCACCCATGGCATCGTTCATCTGGGGGCATTGGGCGACGTGCTTGCCTTCGGGCGTTCTCCGACGGAACTGCAGCTGCGCACCCTCAATGATGAGACGGCGCGGTTGATGCGAATCTTTCCCGGGGAGATCAGCGGATTCTGCTACCTGAATCCCACGCTCGGGGAACGGGCTGTCCGTCAGGAAATGGAACGCTGCGCCGCCCGTGGGTTTCGCGGGGTAAAACTGGAGATCGCGAACAACGCCCGCGATGCCTGTATGCGGCCCGTCATGAAAGCGGCGGAGGAACACGGGCTCGTCGTTCTTCAGCATGCCTGGAGCATGACAAAGATCCGGCAGCGCCGCTACCATACCGATCCGGAGGATGCCGCCTTGCTGGCGAGACGGTTTCCCCAGGTTCGGGTGATCATGGCCCACCTCACCGGTTGCGGCGTCCGCGGGGTGCTGGCGGTGAAGTCGTGCGACAATCTCGTCGTGGATACGTCCGGGGCGGCTCCGGAGGAGGGCATCGTGGAGTATGCGGTTGCGCAC
>CAZOXB010000110.1:0-12972 GCA_964583635.1 uncultured Opitutaceae bacterium
AGACTGCGTCTCCGGAAAGGGGCGGGAGCTGCCATCCGATGGAAGCGGATTCGAGCATCAGGTCGTACCCTCAAAAGTTTTGTACGACAAATAACATCCCCTACTGATTGGGCTTGAACCCACCGCGGACCACAACTAATTGTGGTAAGACTCGCCGGTTTTCCCCTTACTCCTGCGCCCCGAACTGCCGCAACAAGACTGCGGCAGTATTTTTTCCCACCACCCCACGCCTGTTGATTTCCCTCCCTTCCACATGAACACTGCTTCCGCTTCCACCGTCCTCCGCCGATTCAACCCTCCGACCGCTCCGCGCGAACATCTCGTTCTCAAACGCGACGGCCGTATGGTGCCGTGGGATGCGGTGAAGATCACGCGTGCCATCGCGCTGGCATTTCATGACGTGCAGACTGGCGGCGGAGCCAATCCCCAGCGTGACGACGCCACTCAGCGGTGGGGCGTGGACGTTGCGACGTTCCTGCGGGCCATGGCCATCACGGACCGCGCGCAGCAGATGACAGAGCTCATTTACCGGTCGGGCCGCTATCCGTCCATCGAACAGATTCAAGACGTTGTTGAAAAGGCCATCGCCGCCGAAGGTGAGTGGGAGGTCGCGCGCAGTTACATCATTTACCGCCAGCGCCAGGCCGAGCGTCGCCTGCACAAGTACGAGGACAACGGCCTGGGGGATTATATCGCGATCTCCAAGTACGCACGTTACCGGGCCGACCTTGGCCGCCGGGAAGCCTATGGGGAGGCGGTCGCCCGGGTGGCGCAGATGCATCGGGATCATTTTTCGGACCGGCTCGAGCGCCGCACACCCGATGCACTGCCTTCCGACCTGGCCGCGCTGGTTTCGCCGGCTGACCGCCAGCGCGTTGGCGAATGGCTGCTCGGCCAGTCGCTGGAAAACCTGATTGGGCGCGCCTTTGACGCGGTCGGCGGCCGTCGGGTGCTGCCCTCGATGCGCTCGCTGCAGTTCGGTGGTGTGGCGATCCTGAAAAACCACGCGCGCATGTTCAACTGCTCGTACAGCCCGGCGGACCGGCTGGAATTCTTCCGCGAATATTTCTACCTGCTCCTCTCGGGCACGGGCTGCGGCTTTTCGGTGCAGACGCACCACGTCTCCCGCATCCCCGCCCTTCCGGTGCGTGGCCGCGAGCTCGATCTGCCCGTCGTGCATCACGCCGTGGCGGACACCATCGAAGGCTGGTCCGATGCGCTCTTCGAACTTTTCAAGAGCTACCTCGACAACACCAAGGTCGAGTTCAATTTCTCGCAGATCCGTCCGCGCGGTTCCGCGCTCAAGACCTCGGGCGGCAAGGCGCCCGGACACCTCCCGCTCAAGAACGGATTGATGGAGACCGAGCGCATCCTCCAAGGCGCCAGCGGTCGCAAGCTGCGTCCCATCGAAGTCTATGACATCTGCATGCACGTGGCACGCTCCGTCCTCGCCGGCGGCATCCGGCGTTCCGCCACGATCTGTCTCTTCTCTGCGGACGACGAGGAGATGATGACGGCGAAGACCGGCGACTGGTTCAGCAAGCACCCGCAGCGCACCGCCTCCAACAACTCGGCGGTCATCCTGCGCAGCTCCGACGACGCCGAGACCTTCCGCAAGCTCTTCCACGCCCAGAAGGAATTCGGCGAGCCGGGCTTCTACTTTGCCGGCGACGCGGAATACGGATGCAACCCCTGCTGCGAGATCGGCCTGCATCCGGTGGTGCAGGGACCGTTCTCCGAGCAGGACATCCGGCACCTGCGATCGGTCGGTTACGAGGGCGAACTCAATGACGACACCCGCCTCTCCGGCTGGCAGATGTGCAATCTGACCACCATCAACGGCGCGGCCACGACCAACGAGGAACTCTTCCTCGACGCCTGTCTTCACGCCGCTGTCGTCGGCACCCTCCAGGCCGCGTATACGCATATACCGTTCCTCGGCCCCGTGACCCGCTTCCTCAACGAGCGCGATGCCCTCCTCGGCGTCTCCATCTGCGGTCTCATGGACAATCCCGAGGTGCTCTTCAATCCCGCCACGCTGGAACGCGGCGCCCGCCTCGTGCGAATCACGAACTGCCTGCTCGCCGAACTCCTCGGCATCCGTCCGGCCGCGCGCCTCACCTGCGTGAAGCCCGAAGGCACCGCTTCGCTCCTGCTTGGCGCCGCCTCCGGCATCCACCCGCACCACTCGCGTCGCTATTTCCGCCGGGTGCAGGCCAATCGCAAGGACCCGGTGTTCCAGCACTTCGTCAGGAGCAACCCGCACATGACCGAAACCTCGGTCTATAATCCCGATGCGGACGATGTGCTCACCTTTCCGGTGGAGGCGCCGGCCAACGCCATCCTGCGCGACGAGCTCAGCGCGGTGGATTTTCTCGAATTCGTGAAGCTCGTGCAGAAACACTGGGTCGAGACCGGAACCACCGATCAGACGCGTTCGCCCGGCCTGCACCACAACGTCTCCAACACCTGCACCGTCCGTTCCGACGAGTGGGATCGTGTGGCCGGCTTCATCTGGGAGAACCGCCAGTACTTCACCGGCATCAGCCTCTTCGCGCACGACGGCGACAAGCGCTACGCGCAGGCGCCCCGGGAGGCGGTCTCGACGGAGGACGACATCGCGAAATGGAACAAGCTCAGGTATCAGCCGGTGGACTACACGCAGCTTCGGGAACGCAGCGATGAGACCAAGCTCAAGGAATCCGTCGCCTGCGCGGGCGGTGCCTGCGAGATCGTCCACACCGGCTGACCGCCTGCCGACGGGAGGTTCGCTTAACCGGTGTTCTGGAAAATGCGGGGCCGTTCAGGCGGCCCCGCGAAGCATGAGCGGCAGGGTGGCAAAGCCGCTCGCCGGGTAGACGGCGAACGTCGGCGCCTTTCCGGCCACGGGGCGGATTTCGCCGGTGCGCGCAAGCAGTTCCTCAAGAAACACCCGCAGTTCCAGTCGCGCCAGCGGTGCGCCCGGGCACACGTGGATGCCCGCGCCCCACAGGAGATTCCTGCCCGGATCCCGGTCCAGGCGAAACGAGTCCGCTTCCGCGAAGACGTGCTCATCGCGATTGGCGGAGATCCACATCAGCGTGACCCGCTCGCCGGCCTGGATCTTCCGACCGCCGATCTCCACGGGCCGCCGTGCGATCCGCCGGTTGGCGACGAGCGGGCCGAAGAGGCGGAGGATCTCCTCGATGGCGGCTGGCAACTGGGCGGGCTGCGCGCGGAATTGCGCCTGCCAGTCGGCGTGATGGGCCAGAAAATGCGCGAGAATGCCGAGCGACGCCGCGATCGAGCTGATTTCGCCGACCGTCCAGTTGCGCATGATGCTGGCCAATTCCTCGTTGCTCAGAGTGCGCCCCCAGACCCTGTCGTGCATCAGCGCAGCCGTGATGTCGGTTTCCGGTCCCGCCTTTGCCTGCATCCGGCTTTCCAGCAGATCATCGATCATGCCCTCGAATTCCCGTGCGATTTCCGACATGGCCTTGCGGTCCTGGGCGAGTGTGGCCGCGTGGTTCTTCTGGGTCCAACCCGCCAGCGGAGCCTGCAATTCCGCGGGCCATCCGAGAAAGGCGCACTGGACCCGCAGTGCAAACGGCCGGGCGGTGTCGGCAATGAACTCAACCTCCGTGTCCGCGCCCGGCGGCGGCACGAGGCTTCGGGCGATTTCCCGGCAGATCGGTTCGAAAGCCTCCATCCGCTTCGCGGAAAAGTAAGGTTCGATGATGCGGCGGTAGACCGTGTGCTCCGGTTGATCCATGCCGTTGGGAACGGAGAGATGCTGCGACACCGCGTTGCTGAATGTCTTGTGATCGAGCAGCACCCGCAGCACATCCTCGTGCCGGAACAACGACCAGCCCATGAGTTCGCTGTAGGCGACCGGGCATCGGCGGCGCATGGCATCATAGGCCGCGCGCTGGTCGCGCAGCACCTCCGGCGATGTCGGATCCCAATCCGGCTGCGGGCGGTCACTCATGGCGTCGAGCTCTCCCGAATTTCAAGCATCGCCCGGGCATCCCGGCGCGTAACCTCAACGAACGGCGAGACATGGTGACAAGATATAGTCCAAGGATCCAGCCGGTGCAACCCGGAACCCGCGAGGGGTGGCCGCGGGAAAATTCCGCCCAAGGCATCAGCCCGCATTCAGGCGGTGGCAGAGCGAGAGCAGCCGTGCGCGCAGGGGCTCGGCGCGTTCGGAGAAGCGGCGCTGGTGCCGTTCAAACTCGGCGCGGCCGGCGGGGGTTTCGATGGGGATGGGCTCGAAACCGAGGGCGCGCAGATCGTACGGGCTCGCGCGCATGTCGACTTCGCGGATCTCACGGGCGAGTTCGAAACAATCGGCGAGGAGTTCGGATGGCGTGAACGGCGCCAGTTTGAACGCCCATTTGTAGAGGTCCATGTTGGCGTGAAGGCAGCCGCGCTGTTCCAATGCCGGCACGCGGTCACGCGTGGGCGTGTGACGGTTCAGGGGCTTGGCGGGAGCGGTGAAGAAACGAAAGGCGTCAAAGTGCGTGCACGTCAGTGTTCCCCGTTCCACCACGGACGCGATCCCTTCCGGTCGGAAGCGAAGCGGCCAGGCGTTGTGGCGAATCTCTTCGGACGTCTGCCGGTAAACCATCGCCCATTCATGCAGGCCGTGACATCCGAAGAGCGCCGGTCGCGAATGCATTGCCGCGAGAAGATTCTCCAGCCAGGACACGAAGGCACGTCGCTTTTCGGGAAGTCGCGCGAGATCGATCTGCACGCCGCCGTCCACCTCGCGATATTCCGGCCAGCGCAGGAATTCACGGGCCGGTTCGCCGGTGAGCAGCACGTCGGGTCCGGGGTGCCATTGTCGCAGCCACGCAGGGCGAAATGAGTAATACGTGAACAGGAAATCCCACACCGGATGCTTCTCGCTCCGCGCCGCGCGATCCTGGTGGGACTCCAGCCAGACCCGCAGGCGCCGCTCGTGAGCCTGTCGGCGCTCCTCCCATGCCTCGGCGGAAAGCACCACGACCGTCCCTCCCGTGGCGGGCGGAGCTGTCATGGGTGCGCCCCGGGATTGTCCGACGGGCGGGGTTTGTAGAACAGCGCGGTGGCACCGACTGCGCCCACGCAGGTGCTTGCGCTGGCCTGCGCCAACGCGGCCGTCAGGCGCGCGCGTTCATCGCGCTCGGCAACGGTGAAACGGACCTTCACCAGGTCGCGGGTCGCCAGGAGGGTTTGCAGCGAGTTGATGACCGAGGGGGATGCGCCCTCCCGGCCAACCTTCAGGGCGGCATCCAGAGTCTGCCCGAGGCCGCGCAGGCGGCTTTTCTCGGCGCCGGTGAGTGCTGGGATCATTGAAGTGTGAAGGATGAAGAGTGAAAAGGCGGGGCGGAAGTGCGGTCGGTTGCAGCCACCGGCGCCTGCACCCCGGATTGTGGAAGGTGCGGCATCGCACCGAACCCGAAGGCACTCCACAGATTTCGCCGATGGACACAGATTTCCGGGTAGCGGTGCACGGCTCAGTGAAAATCGATCAGCTCGACGTGGAAAATCAATCCGGCTTTGGGCGGGATCATCTTGCCGTGACCCTTCTCCCCGTAGGCCAGCCAGTAGGGAATCACCAAGGTGCGCTTTTCACCGCGCCGCATGGTGAGGATGGCTTCGTCCCAGCCGGGAATGACGCGCCCCACGCCGACCTGGAAATTGAGCGGCCCTTGGCCGCGATCGTAGCTGCTGTCGAACTTGGTGCCGTCGAAGAGGCGGCCTTCATACTGGACGCTGACCCACTGGCCCTTCTTCGGCGTGGCGTCCCCGGTCCCCGGGTCACGGATCACGTACCGCATGCCGGACTTCGTTTCATGGGCATTGGGGTAGTCGCGGGCGAGGACCATGGACTCATCATGGCTCCATTGCGGTGATTTTGCGGCCAGCGCCTCCCGCATCGCGCTGTTGATCGGCGTGCCGGGATTCTCGCGGGCCAACCACCCTTCGCGCACCACAATCGCGATGGTCAGGAGGATGATGCCGAGGCCGCCCAGAACGATGAAATTGCGCATGGAAAAGAAGCATGGGAAAAAGGGAAGCCATTGGAAGCGCGAAGGGTGAGGAGAAAAAGGCGGATCCGGGACTGTGCCGGCATTTGGACTGGCGGGGTTTGCCGGCATGAGGCGCGGCCTCAAGGCCGCACTCCGAAAACGGGCTGGGCGCGACGAGGCGTACCCCTCCAGCGCATTGATCGTCAAAGCGGAAGCACCCTGACACGGTTGCGTTCCGGTAAAATGGTGACGATGGCGCCACGTTCCAATGCCTCGGCGCATTGGGTGAGCGTTGTCATCAGCGTTGGCCCCATCCGCTCCAATGACACATCCTGAACGCGCATCTGGATTACACTCGGTTTGCGCGCACGGGTAAGAGCCAACATGGCAGTAAAATCAAGATCGTGGGTGAATATCACCCTTCCATGCGCTCGCGCATGATCAAAAATCTCCCGATCCGGCGCATCTGGTTTGCCGACCGACGACCAGTGTATCGCGTCAAATCCCCGTTCTGCCAGGCAGGAAACCCACGCCGGAGAAAGATTCATATCCACCAGCAATTTCATGCTGGCTGCAGTTCAACCTCATACTCTTCGGCCCGCCAGCTTGCGTAGCTCAATGCCGCGGCAATGTCCGCCTCCTCCAGATAGGGATAAAGCAGGAGAATCTCTTCGCGGGCATGCCCGGCGGCCAGCAAACCTGTGATTGTGCCGACCGTAACCCGCAGGCCACGAATGCACGGTTTCCCTCCCATGATCGCTGGGTCCCGGGTGATGCGCTCCGTGGTTTTCATGCTTCGCATCATTTCCTCCCCCATGGTTTAGTCAAGTGACGGGCGACTGACGAAAAATGCAGGATGAAGGTTGGAAAGTGAAAACGGGCCGGACTCCGAACACGGGCTGGGCGCGACGAGGCCTGCCCCTCCCACGGAGCCCGTGCTGTGGTTCCTCTCCCAGAAGTCGCTTTTCCCAACGCGGGGTTGCGCGGGGCTGACGTGCCTCCAGAGTGGCGGCGCGTGGTGCCCTCTGCCAATATAGCCCGACACCTGCCTGCAATGGCGGCTTTGCAGCCTGAACGGGCGGCGTTGAAGATTCCGCGGGGGCGTCTGGCGAATGAATCGATCGACTATCTCACGCTGACATTTGCGGAACTCGACTTTGAAGTGGACGCGTGGGTGGAGCGCCTCCGTGAACGTGGGGTGAAGCCCGGTGATCGGGTTCTCGTGATGGTCAGGCACGGGCTGCCCCTCATCGCCACGGTCTTCGCCTTGTTCAAATGCGGCGCCGTGCCGGTGGTGATTGATCCCGGCATGGGCCTGCGGAGTTTCCTGAGGTGTGTGCGGCATACCCGGCCGCGGGTGGTCCTGGGCATCCCGCTCGCCCTCGCGGTCAGCCGGGTGGCACTGCGGGCGTTTGCGTCGGTCGACGTCAGGATACGCGTCCCGTCTCAACTCACGGCCCGATTGACCGCAGATGATTCGGGACCAGGCCGGCCGCGCCGCAACGGACGCCTTGATTCAATTGGGGAAGGTGCACCGCGGCCGGACATGGTGGAGAGTGCTCACGACGACCTCGCCGCGATCCTTTTCACTTCGGGTTCAACCGGCGCGCCCAAGGGCGTGTGTTACACGCACGGGATGTTCGATGCCCAGGTGCGGGCCATTCAGGCGATTTATGCGATTGAGCCGGGCGAGATCGATCTGCCGCTGCTGCCGATTTTCGCGCTGTTCAATCCCGCGCTCGGGATGACCACGATTGTACCGGAGATCGATCCGCGCCGGCCGGCCACCCTGGATCCGGCTGCGGTGGTGCGTGCCATCCGCCAGGAAGGCGTGACCAACTCCTTCGGCTCACCGACCCTCTGGCGGATCATTGCCGAGCATGCTGCCGCGAAGGACATCACGCTGCCGTCGCTCCGCCGTGTGCTCTGTGCGGGCGCCCCGGTGCCGCCAGCGCTTTGGGCGCTCGCGGCGCGCATCCTGCCCAACGGCAGCCTGCACAGTCCCTACGGCGCCACGGAGGCACTCCCGGTTTCCACCATTTCGGCGGCGGAGGTGCTTGACGGGACGGCGGCAAGAACCCGCGAAGGCGCGGGGAGCTGCGTGGGCCGCCCCGTGGGTCAGCCCATGGGCGCGATGGCTCCGGGAGAGTCACCGGACATGGGAGTGACGGTGAAAATCGTCCGCGTGACGGACGGGCCGATTGCCTCGATGGACATGGCGGAGGAATGCGTCCCGGGTGAGATCGGCGAGATCGTGGTCAATGGCCCTTCGGTGACGCAGACGTACGATCGCCTGCCGGTTGCCGACGCGCTGGCGAAGATACCTGAAAGCGCAGGCGCCGCGCCTGGCCGTCAGCGCTGGCATCGCATGGGTGATTGCGGTTATCTCGATGCCGAGGGCCGGCTCTGGTTTTGCGGGCGACGAGTCGAACGCGTGGTTACGCCCGAAGGCACGATCTTCACGGAACAGGTGGAGCCGATATTCAACCAGCATCCTTCCGTGTTGCGGAGCGCGCTGGTCGGAATTGGCTCACGGGGGGATCAGCAGCCGGTGGTGATCGTTGAACTTCGCCCCGGCATCCGGCGGAGCGCGACGGTCGAGCGCGAGCTGCTGGCCTGGGCGTTGCGGCAACCCAGCCACATAGACCTTCGGCGGGTGAAACGCATCCTGGTGCACCCGCGATTTCCGGTCGATGTGCGGCACAATGCCAAGATCCATCGCCTTGCGCTGGCGACATGGGCAGGCAAACGATTGAAGGGCTGAAGTGTGAATCTCGAAACCTCTGCAAGCCGAAGCGTCGGCAGATTCCACAGATTGACGCAGATTGCGGGCTGGAGGGCCACGGTCCCTCGTGGCCGCGACGACGTGCGATGCCCGACAACGCCGGTACGTCACCCTTCTCAACACCCATCCCACAAACCCGGCCACGAGGGACCGTGGCCCTCCAAGGACTTGCGGCAATGGCGAAACTTCGCCTCGCCGCGGTGGCAATTCGTGTTTTGCATGGGGCCGCATGTCATCGGACGATCCCCTCGCATCGAATTTGATCCCGGCACCCTTGCGGGAGGCCCTGCGGATATCGCCTGACAACGCCCCGTTGCTGGTGCATGCGGGTGAAATCCTGGTGCGCAATGGCGGCTTTGCGGCTGCGGAGGCGCTGTTCAAACGCGGGCTCAGCCTGCAGCCGGACAATCTCTCCGCACGGCTTGGCCTGGCGACGGCGTTTTACCAGCAGGGCAAGCACAGTGCCGCGATGGTGATCGTGGAGGCGCTGACCCGGTCGGCGGCCGCGCCGGCCCGGGCGCTCGTTCTGCACGCCCGCCTGGCGTTGCGCGCGGATGAATCCCGCCTGGCGGCGGAATTGTACCGGCGCGCGATCGCGGCCGATTTGCAATGCAACGACGCTGAGCTTGCGCGCAATCTTGCCCAGGTGTTCCCCCAGCAGTCCTCCCCGCAACAAAGGGAGTCGTCGCAGCCAGCCGGTTTTGCGGGGGCGGAAGCCGACCAGGCCGGAGAGGGATCCGCGGAGAATCGCGAGCGGCTTCCCATCGGCGATCTGCCCGATGCGCCTGACATGGAGGTGGAGCGGCCGACGCTGTCCTTTGACGACGTGGGCGGCATGGAGAGGATCAAGGAGGAGATCCGGATGAAGATCATCCTGCCGATCCAGCAGCCCGAACTGTTCAAGGCCTACGGCAAGAAGATCGGCGGAGGAATCCTGCTGTATGGTCCTCCGGGCTGTGGCAAGACCTTCCTCGCGCGCGCCACGGCCGGCCAGGTCCGGGCGGGCTTCCTGGCTGTCGGCATCAACGATGTATTGGAAATGTGGATCGGGCAGAGCGAGAAGAATCTCCACGCGCTCTTCGAGCAGGCCCGGTCGAACCGCCCCTGCGTGCTGTTCTTCGACGAGGTGGACGCCCTCGGGGCCAATCGCACGGATGTTCTCAAGAGTGGAGGCCGCCAGCTGATCAACCAGTTCCTCAGCGAACTGGACGGGGTCCAGAGTTCGAACGAGGGGGTGCTCATCCTGGCCGCGACCAACGCTCCCTGGCATCTCGATCCGGCGTTTCGCCGGCCGGGCCGATTCGACCGCATTCTCTTTGTGCCGCCGCCGGATGCCGCGGCGCGTGCGGCCATTCTCCGTCTCCAACTGAAGGGCAAGCCGGTTGAGGCGATTGATTTTGATGCTGTTGCAAGGAAGACCGAGGGTTTTTCCGGCGCGGATCTCAAGGCGGTCATCGATCTCGCCGTCGAGGTGCGCCTCCGTGACGCGATGAAGAGCGGCCGGATCCAGCCGGTGACGGAGCGCGATCTCGTCTCCGCGGCCAGGCAGCACCGCCCGACCACGCGGGACTGGTTCGAGACCGCCCGCAACCATGCGCTCTACGCGAACCAGAGCGGGCTCTATGACGACGTGCTCAGCCACCTGAAGCTCAAGAACGGATGAGTGTTCACCTTGCCCGCGCGGAGCTGCTGCTCGCGCAATCCCGACCCGTCGAGGCCGAGCGTGAGGCACGCCAGGCGCTGTCGCAGGATCCAGGCAATGCCATGGCGCATTCCTTCCTGGCGCTCTGCTGTGTGCAGCAGAACCGCCCGGAGGATGCCTTGGGCGAAGCGCGGACGGCGGTGGGCCTGGCGCCGGCGGATCCGACATCCCATCGCATCCTCGGATTTGTCCTGCACCGGCTGGGCCGCCAGCAGGAGGCGCTGGGAGCGATCGACCAGGGCCTGCGTCTCAATCCAAACGATCCGGAGGCGCACGTGTTGCGCGCGGCGGTCCAGCTTTCCCTGCGCAACTGGAAGCTGGCGTTGCAGGCGGCCGAGGATGCGCTGGCTCTCGATGCCGGACACGTGGAAGCGGCCAACTTTCGCGCGATGGCGCTGACCCAGCTCGGGCGGAAACAGGAGGCGGCGATGACGGTGGACTTCGCGCTCAACCGCGAGCCGGACAACGCCCTCTCCCATGCGAACCAGGGATGGAACCGCCTCCATCAGAACGATCCGAAGAAGGCGCAGGTGCATTTCCGCGAGGCCTTGCGACTCAACCCCGGGCTCGAGTATGCGCGGGAAGGCATGCTGGAGGCACTCAAGGCGAGGAACCCGGTCTATCGCGTGATGCTGGCCTACTACCTTTGGATCGGACGCCAGAGCGGGTGGATCCAGACCGCCTTCATCATCGGCGTATTTTTTGGAGGGCGCATCATCGACAACCTTTCCGAATCGTTCCCGGGCCTGCATTGGCTGTTCACGCCGCTGATGGTGCTGTTCGTGCTGTTCATCTATCTCTCCTGGACCGCGCAGCCCTTGTTCAATCTGATGCTGCGGCTGGATCGGTTTGGACGACACGTGCTGTCCGGGGACCAGCGCATCGGCAGCACGCTGTTCGGCATCGTGTTCGGGGCATTGATCGCGGCGGTCATCGTGTGGCTGATCAACGGTTCGGACGTGGCGCGCTTCTCGGCCATGACGCTGGCCGTGCTCTCGCTGTGTGTCGCCGCGACCTGGAATCATCGGGCCAAAGTGCGGCTCGTCCTTGGCGCCGCCACGATCGGCTTGGCGCTGCTCGGGACGATCATGATTCTCATGATCCACAGCGGGCACCCGTCGGCCCCCCAGGCGCTGCAGGCGTTTTTCTACTGCTTCATCGGATTCCAATTGATCGCGCTCGCCTCACGGGCGCGCTGAGGCCGGAATCGACCGCTGGAGGGGCACGCTTCGTCGTGCCCGGTTTGGGGTAAACGTGAAGGTGCGAAGACGCGAAGGAACGCGAGGAGGACAACACGACAGAGGGCAGAGGGATCCGCAGATTACGCCGATTTTATGAAACTTCGCGGCTTCGTGCCTTCGCGTGAGACAACAGCCATCCCTCCTCCAGCAATCCGGGTCCCGAAGGAGGTCTCACTTCACCTTCAGCGCCTTGCGCAGGATCGGCTCCATCACGTCGGATTGGCGCATGAAACCGAGATCGCTGGCATGGGATCCGTCCGTGGCGCCTTCGGTGTCGTCGCCGTAAAGGTGGTCGCCGGGAATGTAGAACAGATTCTTCACCCCCGCCTTCACGAGCTCATGGTAGGCGGCGCGCAGGGCGGCGTGGTTCTCGTCGTGGAATTTTTTCTTCTGCGGCGTGATCCATTCGTTCGTGAAACGGCGGTCTTCCACCAGCACGATGGGGGTGGTCGACTTCACCGCGCGGATTTGTTTCACCAAGGGCACGGTTCTTTCCGTCACCAGGCCGGGGTTCATGTTCGGCAGGCAATCGATGACATAGACCGCGGCGTCGATCTGGGTGAGGAAATCGCCCACGGCGGCATCCATGCGACCGTTGCCCGAGAAGCCGAGGTTGACCACCGGCCGGTCGAGGCGGCGGCCGAGAATGGCGGTGTGCACCATGCCGGGCCGGGACGCGCTGGCGCCATGGGTGATGGACGTCCCGTAGAAAACGATCGGCTTTTTGCGTGGGGCGAGCGGCTCGAATCTTGATCCGGCGGGGACGCCGATCTTGAGGAATTCGACGCCGTTGTAGAGCGGCAGATAGGCGGCGTACTCCCGATAGCCAGGCAGCAGGTCCTTGAGCACCTCCACCTTGATTTCCTGGCTGTTGGGGCGGGTGACGTTCACCCATTTCCACTCGCCCTTGTCATTGCGTGCGTAGAAGTCCACGCCGCTCACGCCCGTCGCCGGCATGTTGGCAAGGGCGAGCCGGTCCTTCGAGAGGCGGTAGTGGACATGGAGTGCGGAGGCGTCGGTCTTGAAGCGCACCATCATGCCGGCGGAATCGCGGCTGAGGTTCCAGACGTTCTTGGTGACGGTTGCCTCGGCGGAGGCGGGCAGCCGGTCGAACCAGCGCAGCCGCGCGGCATCGGCGAATTCGCGGCCTTCCACGCCCCAGGTCGTGACATCATGCCACTCCACGTCGGCGGCAGCCGCCTTGCCGGCGCCCAGGCTGGGGTCGGCTTTGGTGACATCGGCAGGCCT
>CAZOXB010000111.1:0-9994 GCA_964583635.1 uncultured Opitutaceae bacterium
CCTGTGGAAGATGAGCCGCAGCCCGGATCTGGTCGGCGCCGGTCAGACCGCCTTCGTCGCCAACTGTGCCGCCTGCCATCTGGCCAGCGGACGCGGCAAAAGCGAAATGCCCGCCGCGATCGGGCCCGATCTGACCGACACCGCCTGGATACACGGCGGCCATCCCATCCAGATTCACGAGGTGGTGATGAAGGGTGTGCCCGAAAAAGGCATGCCCACCTGGGGACCCGTGCTCGGCGCCAAGAAGGTCACCGAGATCACGGCGTTCCTCCTCAGCCTGCACAAGGAAGGGGAACCCGTCACCGTCGAAGGCGCGAAGCCCCAGGGTTGAGACGACATGCGCGAGCGACCCAACAGGGACACCGTCACCACGATCAAGACGGACGGATCCCGTCCGTTCCTCTTTCCCGCGGACGTCAAGGGACGGTTCGCCACCTACCGCAGCCTCTCGGCGATCGGCCTGATCTTTTTCTACCTCGCACTGCCCTGGATAAAGATCAACGGCCACCCGGCCGTGTTCCTGGACGTCGCCAACCGGCGTTTCCATCTCTTCGGATTCACGCTGGCCACACAGGATCTGTGGCTGATGTTCTTCGTCATCACGGGGCTCGGATTCGCGCTGTTCTTCGTAACGGCACTGCTGGGTCGCGTCTGGTGCGGCTGGGCGTGCCCGCATACGGTTTTCCTGGACCACGTTTACCGCAAGATCGAACGGTGGATTGACGGTGACGCCGTGCAGCGTCGCGCGCTTCATGCCGCGCCATGGACTCCCGGAAAGATTGTCCGCCGCATCGCCAAGCACACGCTCTTCGTCCTGGTATCCGCGGTGATCACGCACCTCTTCCTCGCCTACTTCGTATCGCTGCCCGAGGTATGGACAATGATCACCACCGCTCCGGCGGCACATTGGGGCGCATTCGTTTTCATCGGCCTCGCCACGGGAGCCCTGTACTTCAACTTCGCCTGGTTCCGCGAACAGCTCTGCATCGTCGTCTGCCCGTACGGCCGCATCCAGTCGGCCCTCATCGACGATCACTCGCTGGTGATCGGCTACGACACCGTCCGTGGCGAACCGCGCTCCAGCCGGAGGTCCGCCGCGGCGAGGAGGGAGGGCGAAACGGTGCGTGCCGACGACGCGGCACGCGCACCCGCAACCGCCGCGACGGCCAGCATGGAATCCGCCACCGGCATGGCGGCCGCGGAAACAGGTGACTGCGTCGACTGTCTGCGTTGCGTGCAGGTCTGTCCGACCGGAATCGACATACGGCAGGGCCTCCAGCTCGAGTGCATCGGCTGCACCGCTTGTATCGACGCCTGCGATACGGTCATGACGCGATTGGGCCGTCCGCGCGGGCTGATTCGCTATGATTCCCAGCAGGGATTTGCCGGCAAACGCACGCAATGGATCCGGGCCCGCACGCTCCTCTACCTGCCGCTCCTGCTGATCGGCGCAGCCGTCACACTCTGGGCCCTTTCAACGGTGAAACCGATGAACTTGGAAGTGACGCGGATGACGGGCGCCCCCTATGTGGTGGATGCCGTATCCGTACGCAACCAGTTCCTCGTAAGATTGGTCAACAAGCAGAACACCCCCGCGCATTTCAAGGTGCATGTCGCCGAGGGGCCCGGAGACCTGCGGCAGGTCGGTCTCGAAGGAACGGTCGAGGTGGGACCGCTGGAGGAGGTCGTGCAGCCCTTGATCCTTCAGCAGGCGCGCGATCGCTACTCCGGCCCGTTTGCCTTCAGGGTGGAGGTCGAGAATCTCGAAAATTCCATCCTCCTCTCACGTCGCGTCGAGTTTGTCGGCCCGGAGGCACGGCTCCTGCGCGAGGACGCCGTGAAATGACGCCATGTCCGACTCAAAGCCCACGCGTTCCAAACTCTGGCTCTGGTTTGTGGCCGCCTTTGTCGTGCAGGCGGCGATGTGGGGAGTGTGGCTCACCCTCGCCGCTCGCAACAAGGTCGAGCCGGTGCCGCTGGTGACGCGACCGTGACGATGGAACTGGCGGCCGCGATCTCTTCACCCGGCGCCGCCTTCACCGCCGGACTGATCACCAGCCTTCACTGCGCGGGCATGTGCGGTCCGCTGGCGTGCGGCCTGATGCCGGGCAAGGCCGACAAGTCCGATCCGAACACCATCCGCACCGTCTACCATGCAAGCCGGCTCCTCGGCTATGCCCTGCTCGGCGGGCTGGCCGGTGCCCTCGGTCGCGGGCCGCTCCAGTTGCTATCCTCCTCCGCCGCGCGCTGGCTCCCGTGGATCCTTGTGCTGTTTTTCATCGCCCTGGCCTTTCGCTGGGATCGTCTGTTGCCGAAGATTCCCCTTCTCGGGCGGGGCTTCTGGCATCTGCAGAACTGGATGCGCCGGCAATCACGGCTGACCGCCGCGGCAACCTTGGGCATCGCCACTCCGCTGCTGCCCTGTGGCCCGCTCTATTTTGTGATCACCCTCGCCATGCTCGCCGGTTCGGCGCTCAAGGGGGTCGAGCTCATGCTGGCCTTCGGCTTGGGAACCGTCCCGCTGCTGTGGGTGGCGCAGACCCAGTTCAATTGGGTGAGGAGCAGGCTCACTCCGCACTGGCTGGACCGGATGCGGATCGGGCTCGCCCTGACCGCCGCCCTGGTGGTCGGATGGCGCCTGCGCGGCACGCTGGGCTTCGACGGTCCGGCGCTCTGGAACTACCTCTGTTTCTGAGATGAGCACGCTGCCCGCACCGGAGATGACAGCGAAGCCCGCCCGCGCGATGCGCTGCCGGCATTGCGGCTCGGCGCTGATCGACGGGCGGATGCAGAGCACCGGCTTCTGCTGCACCGGCTGCAGTTATGTGTTTCGCCTCATCCACGAGAGCGGCCTGAACAGCTACTACCGCATCAAGGACGATATCACGCCGCCCGCGGATCCAGGCGTCTTTCAGCCTCGCGACTATGCCTGGCTCGAGGAGGCGCAAACGGAGGCTGAGGCCAAGGCGGCCTCCAGTGCCGGTCTCGTTCTGAGCGTTCAAGGCATCTCCTGCGCCGCCTGCGTGTGGTTGATCGAGCGGGTCTTCCTCCAGCAGCCGGGCGCAGGCAGCATCGTTGTGAACGCCCAGTACGGCACGGCGCGCCTGAAATGGATTCGCGGTGAATTTTCCGCCGCGCCCTTCGCCCGCAAGATCCAGACCTTCGGTTATATGCTGGGGCCCGCGGGCGAGGAACCCGTCGAACTCGAGAGCCGCGGCCTGGCAAAGCGCATCGGTCTGTGCACCGCGTTCGCCATGAACGTCATGCTCTTCGCCCTGCCGACTTATTTCGGCATGGAACCGACCTTCAAATGGGCGGGGCTCTTCCAGCTGCTTTCCATGGGCTTCGGTACCCTGAGCATGCTGGTGGGCGGCAGCTATTTCCTGTCCCGCGGATGGCGCGCCCTTCGCGAATGGGCAATGCACATCGATCTGCCGATCGCCCTGGGCATCTCCGGCGCCTATGCGGGGTCGATGTACGGCTGGCTGGCAAACGAGGAACAGTACGTCTATTTCGACTTCGTTGCCACCTTCATCCTCCTGATGTTGATCGGCCGCTGGGCCCAGGTGGTGGCGGTGGAAAGAAACCGGCGCCGTCTGCTGAGCCAGCAGCCGCAGACGCGAAAGATCCAGCTTGAGAACGGATGCCTGGTATCCCCGGAATCCCTGCAGCCGCACCAGATCATCGTCGTCGGCTCGGGCCAGACGATTCCCGTCGAATCCCGCCTGATCGATTCCGAAGCGGTCTTTTCCCTCGCTTCGATCAATGGCGAGGCGGAGCCCCGCACCTTTCGCGCCGGCCAGCGCATCCCCGCCGGGGCGATCCACACCGGCCGGCGCCCGGTGCGCATGCTCGCGCTGCAACGCTGGGAGGACTCGCTTCTCGCCCGGCTGCTCGCCCCGGGCGGTGCGGACTCCGCCCGCCATGTCCTGCTCGAACGGGTCGTCCGCGGTTACCTCATCGGAATCCTCGGCATCGCGCTGCTGGCCGGCATCGGCTGGTGGCTGGCCACCCATGACGCATTGAGAACCGGTGCCGTCGTCACCGCCATCCTGGTCGTTTCCTGCCCCTGCGCAATTGCGCTGGCTTTCCCGCTCGCTGATGAAATGGCAACCGTCTCCCTTCGCCGCCACGGTGTTTTTGTCCGGAATGCCAATCTGTGGGCCAAGCTTCGCTCTGTGCGCAAACTGGTTTTCGACAAGACGGGAACGCTCACGCTCGAGACTCCGATGCTGCGCAATCCGGAGGTGCTGACGCGGCTCGACCCCGAATCACGCGCCGCCCTGCTCGCGCTTGTTCATGACAACGCGCATCCGGTCAGCCAGTGCCTCCTGGAACACCTGCTCGCCTCCGGCGGCACGCATCCCCTCTCCGGTGAGGTCCGGGAAACGGTTGGCTGCGGCGTGGAACTCGGCCCCTGGTCGCTGGGACGGGCCGGATGGCGTGACGGAACAAGTGGCAGCGCCACGGTCTTCGCCCGGGATGGTGAAGTCGTGGCGGAGTTTGAATTTTCCGATGCCGTGCGGTCCGATGCCGTGCAAGAGCTGGCGACGTTGTCCGTCCGGGGATTCACGAACTACATTCTCAGCGGTGATGATCAGGGCAAAGTCTCGACCCTTGCCCGGCGCCTCGGGATCGCCGAACCGCGCGCCTTGGGAGGACTCAGCCCCGAGGCCAAGGCGGCATGGCTCGCCGAAAATGCAGCGCATGACACGCTCATGCTGGGCGACGGAGCGAACGACAGCCTTGCCTTCGATCAGGCCCTGTGCCGCGGCACACCGGTGATTCACCGCGGGGTTCTCGAACGGAAGGCCGACTTCTATTACCTCGGCCGTGGCATCGGGGGCGTGCGCGCATTGCTCGAGGTCGACGCCATCCGCCGCCGCGCCGACCTGCGCATCCTCATCTTCTCGATCGTCTACAATCTCCTCGCCGTCGGTCTCGCTGCCGGTGGTCTGGTGAATCCCCTGGTGGCGGCCATCCTTATGCCCGTCAACTCGCTGCTCACCCTCGTCATCGTGACGGGCAGCATGCGGGCGACCGCCAAGGTGTCGGTGCTCCCGAAATCGGCGGCTTGATTTCGGGACTCAGGCAGACGCGGGCGAACTCAGGATCGCATCGAGAATTTCCCCCGTGCCGAAACGCACCGCATCGGTGGCCGGCAATCCCGAATCCTGCGCCGCGGTGTCGACGGCACGTCGCGCCGCGTCTTCGGTCATGCCCCAGGTATTGAGGGCGATCCCCACCACCGGCGCCCCGGGGAAGATTCCTCCCGCGGCTGCCACCTGCTCGTAAAGTTCCACCACTTTCCGCAGGGGTGGGATGAACAGGTCGGAGAATGCTTGCAAGTGCGCAAGCCCCGCCTTGTGCACCAGCACCAGATGCGTCGGCTGCGTCCCCCGCATCAGGGGCAGCGTGGCGGTCGAGGCTGGGTTGAGCAACGATCCCTGGCCTTCCACCCAGGTCACATCGCAATCCCACCCCTGTCGCACGACCTCAGCCTCCACGGAACCGCTGGCGTAATCAACCCGCACCGCGTCGAGGCAGATCCCCGCCCCGCTGATCATCATGCCAGCCTGGCCAGTCCCGATGAACGCGGAACGCAGGCCGCGGCGGCGGGATTCACGGTCGAATTCGAGTGCCGCGGTCATTTTTCCAATGGCCATGTCGGTCCCGACAAAGAGGATCCGCCGACCCGGCAGCTGCCGCGCCGCACCGGTGCCTGTCTTCAGTCCCGCCGGCTCCTGCCGCATGTCCCACACGACGACGCCGGGGCGGAGCGCGGCAGCGATCACCGGATCGTCCCCCAGCCGGGTATGCAGACCATTCCAGATCGAAACCCCCGCTTTCACCGCTTCACGCATCTCGCCCCGCCATTCCTCGGGCAGACGGCCGCCGCTGGGTGCAATTCCGATGGCCAGGGCTGACGGCCGGGACGCCAAGGCTTCCGCGACCGTGGCCACCACCTTCAGATCCGGCAGGTGCGACATTCCGGAAACCTCACGCAGCGAACGACCGGCGGTTTCCCGGTCGATGACTGCCACGACTTCGTCGCCTCGATAGCGCAGGAGCGACAGACCGGTCTTGCCGTGTCGCGTGCCAAATCCTCCATGCTGAAGAATGGCGAGACGTTGGGGGGAGCTGGGATCAAACGTGGTGCTGGACATGAGAAACTCCAAATCCGGGCCCGGCCGACGCCGTCAGGCATCCGTCAAGAAGCGTCCACCCGGTGAATGGATCACCCTTCAGATTCAGGTGGCTGTCGAGATCGATATAGTCGACAAGCGGAGCCAGCGTGAGTGCGCAGCAATTGCCGAGCGCGCTGCTACCATAGCATCCCACCAGAATGCGCATCCCGTGCGCGCGGGCCGCATGCAGCAGCCGAAGCGCACCGTCGAGTCCACCACATTTCATCAGCTTGATGTTGATACCGGCCACGCTTCCAACCAGCGCCGGCAGATCCGCAGCCGTCCGGCAGCTTTCATCGACAAAGATCGGCAGCGGTGATTCCGCCTGCACCGACGCCAATTCGCGCTCATTCCCGCGGGCAAGCGGCTGTTCAAGGTGGTCCACCCCCAGATTCACCAGCCATTTTGCCATGTGAACCGCGTCCGCCGGAGTCCAGCCACCATTGGCGTCAATGCTCATGCGGAATCCGGAGGGCACGACCTCGCGCACCGCCGCAAACATCGCCTTGTCCGCCTCGATTCCAGCCGGTGATCCGAGCTTCACCTTGAACGCCCGCACATCATGCGCCTCGCGCCAGCGCTTCACCCGCCGCACGGCGTCCTCGGGAGAGGAGATCCCCACCGTGGCAAAGGTCAGCGCGCCTCCCGAGCCGTCAATTCCCCAAAGACGCGACACCGGCTGGCTCAGGCGCTTGCCCATCCAATCATAGTGCGACTGATTCACCGCGGCAATGAATGCCGACGGCGCCCCTTCAGCCCAGAGGCGCAGCTCGATTTCCCGACGATCCCAAGCTGACTTCGTCTTCAGCCAGTCGCTGTGTGTCTCGAATGCAGCGACGATCCGCTCGATTGACTGGGGATTCTCGTCGATGGCGAACGGAACCGCCTCGCCCCAACCCTCCACGCCCTCCTCCTCCCAGCGCAGCCAGAAGACATCGCTGTGCGTCGACGTTCCCCGGCTGATCGTGAGCGGGACCGTCTTCTCAAGCCGCAGGAGCTTGAAAGTCAGGGAGGACATGGATGGGTGATGGCGGAGATGAACCGGCACGCTTCCATCCCCACGAATGCATGCGGCAAGGAACGAAGCCTCTGGACGGAACGCAAGGGATTACCGCTTCGCCGGAATGACCGGCAGGAGGATGTGGGAGGGATGCGCGTGGTCGTGCACGAGGGTGTTTGTCGCCACGACGACCTTGCGGTTGTCAGCCAGCGGTTCCCCCGAGTTCGGATTCACATCGAACCGCGGGAAATTGCTGCTCGAAATATCGACACGGATGCGGTGTCCCTTCTTGAAGACATTCGACGTGGGATAGATCTTGAGCGTGAAGGGATAGATCTTTCCGGGCTCCATGAATTTCTCCTGCTTCAGGGAGTCACGGAATCGTGCCCGGACAATACCGTCACCGATGTTCAGGTCGAAGCCATGGGGAAAGTCGCTGCTCGGAGGATAGACATCGATCAGCTTGGCGGTGAAGTCCGTGTCGACCGCGGAGGAGGATGCCCAGAACTTCACCTCGATCTCACCGGTCACCTCCACATCGGATTCGAGCGGTGCGGTGCGGAAAACCAAGATGTCGTTGCGCGCCGAGATCGGCAACGGGTTTGGCCAGTTCCAGAACTGGGGTCCGCCACGCTGATCCCAGGCGCCCTGCTGCATGATGTCATCGCCCGACGAGATCGGTCCTCCAAGAGTCGGCACGGGGTTGCGCGGATCAAACTGGAAGCTGGTGCTGCCGTCCTTCGCCCCGGGCTTCCCGGTCGCAAGTCCCCCCGCCGGCTGGAAATAATAGGGCGTATACCGGGTGCGGGCGAGCGGCCACTCCTTCTCGTCACGCCAGTAGCCGCCATGGTTGAGCAGGCCTTTGGCTGTCTTGTTGCCGTCACCCGTGCCCATGACAAAGATGCGGACCTTCGTCGCAAAGGGAGCGGAACGGCCGACGGAGTTCTCCCTGCCCTTCAGCCAGTGATCATACCATTCGAGACGCCACGCCAACGGATCGGGGATCGCCGCATCCGCGCCAAAGCTGACCTGTCCGTGCGCCGCCTCGCCCTGCGCCCCATGGATCCACGGTCCCATGATCAGGTAGATCGGCCCCTTGATCGCCTGGGTCAGTGCGGTGAAATTCGCAGTGGTGTTGCCGCCCCAGGAGTCATACCATCCGCCCACCAGGTACACCGGGATGTCCTTGTAGCGTTTCGGATCAGCGAGGATGTTGTTCTGCGCCCAGAATGCGTCGTCCGCACCATGGCGCATCGCCTCCACGAGCCAGTTCTCGTATTCGGGCGCAAGTTGCAGCGGAGTCGTTCCCGGCCGGAGCGGAAGCTGGTTCAGATAGTTGAAGCGCTGGCCGGAAAGCTCCATCAATTCCGCCGCCGTCGCCGGATCACGCCCGGCGCGGCTGCCCTTGGTGACCTTGGTCATGATCCAGTTCCAGAATCGCATCTCGAACGCCCCCGCGTTGCGCAGGCTCTGGCGGCCGATGTTGGCCATCGCGTCAACCGGTATCACCGTGGTAAGCTGGGGCACCTTCTCCAAGGCCATCGCATGCTGGGTGCCGCCGACGTAGGACGTGCCGAACATCCCGATCTTGCCGTCGGACCAGGGTTGTTGCGCGATCCAAGCACCGCAATCCCACCCGTCCCGCCCGTCGTCGGTCAGCATGTGCCATTCGCCCTCGGATGCAAAGCGGCCGCGGGTGTCCTGGGCCACGAACACGTAACCACGCGACGCGTAATACGGTCCGATCACTTCAAGCGGCGTGAACGCGGGCTCCGACTTGTCATACGGCGTGCGGGTGAGGACAACCGGGAACCTACCGGACGCGGGCTTGCCGTCCTTCGCGGGCAGGTAGAGATCCGTCGCGAGTTTCACGCCGTCACGCATCGGCACCATCACATCCTTTTTCACCACGACCTCGAATTCCGGGGGCCGGGCAAAGGTCAGACTGGTCATCAGGACGCCGATTCCGGCGCAGGAACGGAGCACTCGCAAGGAGGTTTTCATGGTAAGCAGGGTTGAAGTTGAAGGCTGTTCGCGTTGCGGGTGGATTCGGCCTCAATCCTCACAGATGGCGGTCGAAGAAATCGAGGACGGTTGTCGCCTCGTAGACATGACCGCCGTCGTGGATGTCGAAGACAAACCGGTCCTTCACCCCCAATTTTTCATAATAGTCCGCAGCGCGCTTCACTTCGGGTTCCGCCTCCTTGAGACTGATGACGGTATCCGCTTTGCCGAGTTGGAGCAGACAGGGTCGCGGGCAGATCAGGGCGATTGCCTGGGCGGGTCCCATGCCTCCGACGACCTCACGCTCCGGTGGGCGCGCGACGCCCTCGGCAGAACGCTTCAACGTCTGTGCGTAGTCCTTCATGAACGCGGAAGGTGCCGCCACCTTGATGAAGGGATTCAAGGCGGTGACATAGATCGTATAGAATCCACCCCAGGAGAGCCCGGTCATCCCGATGCGCTTCGCATCAATCTCCGGTCGCGCCTTCATCAGGGTGCGCGTGCTTTCCGCGATCTTGTACAACTCAAGGCCGACGATACCCGTGCCCACCAGTTTCAGCTTGCGGTCCAGCTCCTCGCGGGCCGCTCCGGGAATTTCGGGGTCATTGCAGTAGCCGCAGTGCATGGCCAACGCCGGTGCCCAGACGATGTAGCCGCGCTTGACCGCCTCGAAGCCGAAATGGCGGTAGTTCGCTCGCGTATCCAAATCACAAATCGCCTCGGGGGTGCCGCCTCCTCCATGCTGGGCAATGAGGAGCGGCGCCTTCTCAAGGCGCTTCTTCGGGAGCATGTAGATGCCATA
>CAZOXB010000111.1:10004-12943 GCA_964583635.1 uncultured Opitutaceae bacterium
TAGGCATCCACCCCATCGATCACCTCGATCCATACGCGGTAAACGACGCAGTGCTGATCCTCGCCGATCTGCTCGAAGCGCCGGATCCTTCCCTCCTTCGCTCCCGGCGGCGTTCCGAAATGGGCCTGCAGGCGGGCACGGTACGGTGCGATGGATGCCGCGTACGCCTTCGGGCTCGCAAAGTCGGGCTTCAAGGGCTGTATCGCTTCCGCCGCAAGGTTCGCGAGAAGCCGGTCCGCATAGGATTTTATCTGAAGGTGCTGTTCCTCCCGTATGGCAAAGGACCAGGAAAAAGGCTCGCGATACTGATCGGGCAGCGGTTCCTGCGACTTCACAGCTGACGGCTTGTCAGCGGCCGCACTCGCAGCGCAGGCGGCAAGAACCAACAGGCTCACCTGCAACAGACGCAACAAACGGGACATTCTTGGATTTCTGATGGCATTCATAGAGGGGATCTCCCGTGGAAAACTTACTTGACGGTGAGCACGGATTCATCGGATCGCCGCGTCCGGACGGAACGAAAGAGTGCGGCATCAATAGGCGACGAGTTTCACCGGACCGAACAGGCCGGTCTCAATCACGTCGAGTTCCTTCCACGGCTTGCGTTGCGAGACGGCAATGTTGGTGCGGGTCAGCTTCGGCAGCTCACCACGCGCCTCACCGACCAGTCGGTTGTGCCAGGTGCCGACCACCTCGACGACAATCTCGTTTTCCCCGTCCTTGAGGGACTTTGTGCACTCCACGCTGAACGGTGGCGTCCACACGACCCCTTGGGAAACGCCGTTGATCCAGACTTCGCCGATTGACCAGAGACGGCCCAATTCGAGTTCAATGCGGGATACACCGTTCCTCCAGCCCGCCGGCAGTGTGACCGTGCGACGATATTTTCCGGATCCTGGAAAGTAGCGCCAGGCAGGATCGCTCTGCCTGCTCCACGGCTCGACGTGCGCAAGACCGAGCCGCGGAGCAGAGCCCAGCGCGGACGAGAAATCCACACTCCATCCCGTATCCAACGAAAGGCTACGTTTCGGCGTCATCGCAGCCGCACGCATTGCCGGTCGCTCAACGCCCGGTGTACCCTTCGACCTGAAGATCACGAAACAGGAGCCCTGGGCCGGAAGCCTCAGGGAGACATCCGTCCGGCCATCCTTCGACTGCGTCGCCTCCAAACGGCGCATCGCCCCATCGATGGGATTCCAGAATTCAACCACCCGCCCCTTTGACCTGAAGGTAGCAGTCGCGGCTACCGGCTCCCCGGTCTTGTTGCGCACAAAATAGATGTCATCCGATCCCTCCCGCCGATGGGTGAAATCAAATTCTGCGGGCGCCGTGAAATCGGGCTTCAATCCGAGATCATTCAAAATCTGCCGTTCCGGTTGCCCCCAATAAACCCGCCCCTCGCCATGCCGGCGCACGGTCTTCGTCGCACCATCAAGGTCGCCCCAGATCCCGGCCGCCAGCTTGCGAACCTGGGTGTCGCTTCCCGGGAATCCCTCCAGACCCGTCGCACGCTCGGGCCGCCCGCCAACGATCACCGCTCCCGCCCGGACCAATGAATCGAGTTTGGCGAGCACCGGCGGATGAATCGCTTCACCTTTAGGAAGAACGAGCATCGCGTAGCTGGTGCCATCCGGCAGGGTGATCCGCCCATCGCGGACCGAGAGCCGGTTGAGAATCACGTCGGCATTGGTCACGTCATAATCGTAACCCGGCCCGAGTGTGGAGGGATTCCGACGCGGTCCGACAAAATTCATCCCGCCATCGCCATAGTAATAGAGCACATCGGCGACGAACCGCCCGCGTTGCAGGAGAAAGGAACTGCGCGCCAGGTAATCCAGAAACGGCGTGGCCTTCGGCCACCACGTGACGCTCCGATTGAGGTGCGTGCCCGCACCGTAGACGAGTCCGGGCAGACCATAGTCGGGCGCCTGATGGGTCCAGGTGTGCCAGACGAAATGATTGCCTCCTTCCGTCATGACCCGGTCCGCACTCGGCTTCAGGTCCTGGGGTCCCTCCGCCCAATGGTGGAACGAGGTGAAGGACTCCATGTGCACGCGGGGCTTTCCGTAGATGTGTGCCGCGGAAGCCGGCTCCTTGATCACATTGAGCGCGTCGTTGTCCGGCCAGAAGGGCCAGAACTCTCCCTGCACGTTGTCAACCGTACCATCCGCCAGCAACGCATCGACCGGAGGCGTATGGATCGGCGGTCCGGGCCCCCCCGCCTCGGACTTGACCTTCAACCCCGCGTCACGCGCGACCTCCACCGCAGTGCGGTAATACGCGTCGACAACCACCTCGCCCAATGTCTTCTGATAATCGAACAGGAACCGCTCGGTGAGTTCATCGCTGCCTATCCGCGCGCCGAAGATGGCCGGCATCCAGGTTTCAAGTTCATAGCCGCGCCGGCGTTTGAATTCGCCCGCAAAGACCGGTGACCAGACCCGTCCCACCACCTCGTAGCTCGCGAGATAAAAATTCTCCAGACCGAAACTGGCGAGATCGGGGCCGAGGCCCTTCTTCAATTGGGCGACCACATGATTCATGTGGAAACGCGTGGCTTCCGCATTGAGATGATCGCTGGCGAGGCCCGTCGATGCGGGACTCGGCACCTTCAGCTTCTCACCGGTGACCATGCAGACATAACGCAGGATTGTCCATGCTCCCTCGGGTGCGTCCCAACGCAGGCGGCCTTCCCGATCCACGTGTGCGGTCACATCCCGTAATTCGCTCCGATCACGAATGTCAAATGACGGCCTTCCCGCAGTTGCAAAGACTCCCCCGGATCCGGCCCGCAAGCCATCATGGACGTTGCCCGTCCGCCAGGCGGTGTACGAGAGCGGCGTCGGGGCGCGCACCAACAAGGCGCCATCCTTGGTGCGGTCCGCCGTGTGCGAGCCCGCGAGGTTTCGCCCCGACCGGTCGAGCACTTCGAATTCGCC
>CAZOXB010000112.1:0-12766 GCA_964583635.1 uncultured Opitutaceae bacterium
GGGCATGACGGCCACCCAGGCAATGGCTGAATGCCCCGGCATCCGGCTTCTGTCGCCATCCCCCGTGGCCGAGAGGGAAGCCGCGGCGCTGCTGCTCGCGGCGGCCTGGACGCTTTCGCCCCGCGTTGAGCCGAGGGACGGGGGTAGCTGCGCCATCGATCTCCAAGGCGCGGACCGCTCCGGCCTGCCCCGACTTACGCTCAAGGCCCGGCAAATCCTCGCAGGGCACGGCCTTCCAGCCAGGGTGGGCATCGGTCCGAATCCCGTCGTGGCCGCTTACGCCGCGCGCTACGCCGATCCCGAAAGGTGGATCGGGGATGTCGCAGCCTTCGTCGGCGCGCTGCCGATCGGCCTCCTGCCCCTTGCGGCGGAGGAAGCCCGACTGTTCGCCGATCTCGGCCTGCGGACCTTCGGCATGCTGACCGCGTTCCCCACAGCAGCCCTCAACGATCGCCTCGGTGCACGCGGCGCGATGCTGTGGGAGCTGGCAAAGGGCGAATGGTCCGGCAGCCTCAAGGCGGCTCCCTTCCCCTCGCGCTTTCTCGCAGAGATGGAACTCACGGAGCCGATCGAGACCCTGGAGCCGCTTCTCTTCACCCTGCGCCGCTTCACCGAACGGCTGGCGGCCGAGGTCGGGGAATGGGGTCACGGCGCAACACGCATGAGCCTGCGCCTTCGGCTCGACAATGATCGGGACCACACGCGCGACTTCAATCTGCCCGAGCCGACCGGCAGCGCCGATGTGCTCTTCGGCGTCCTCGAACAGCATCTTGCAGCCGTCACGACCGAGGCACCGGTTGTGGCCGTGGCCCTCGAGGTCTTTCCCGCCCGCAGGCTGGAACAACAGACCGGACTCTTCGACACCGGTTTGATCGATCCGGGCGCATTCTTCTCCTCGCTCGCCAGGCTGCGGGCGATTGTCGGCACCGAAAACGTCGGCCGGCCCGCACACGCGGACACGCATTGTCCCGATGTGACGCGGCTCGACACGCCCGCGACGGCCGTAGCGGCCCGTGTTCCGCCCGCCGCGCCGCCGGCGCACAGCCCGTTGCTGCGCCGGTTCCGGCCGGCGTTCGCGGCCACCGTTGAACTGCAGGCCGCACGGCCCGCCTATCTGGCTTCCGCCCTCGTCTCCGGCGACGTGCGGATCCTGCGGCGCCCCTTCCGGTCGAACGGCGGTTGGAGCACCGCACGGCCGTGGCAGCGCGAGGAATGGGACGTGCGCATCGGACCGGGGATCTACCGCCTGCTGCACGATCCGTCCGGCTGGTTCATTGAAGGCGTCTATGACTGAATGCACTACGTCGAGTTACATGCGAAATCGGCGTTCTCCTTCCTGCGCGGCGCCTCGAACCCCGAGGACATCTTCCGCGAGGCCGCCCGCCTCGAATTGCCCGCCTTGGCGCTGCTCGAACGAAACGGCGTCTACTCCGCCGTGCGGGCCCATGGAGCCGCCGCGGAAACCGGCGTCCGCGCCATCATCGGTGCGGAGCTCACGATGGACGACGGGGCGGTCGTCCCCCTCCTGGCCGCCACCGCGGCCGGCTATCGCGGTTTGTGCCGCCTGCTCACCGCGGCAAAACTGCGCTGCGGAAAAGGGGAATGCGCCGCGACGTGGACCGAACTGGCGGCGCATGCCGAAGGGCTGATTGCGCTGACGGGGGATGAGGACGGACCGGTGCGCCGCGCGTGGCGACGCGGTGATCCTGCCGCCGCCGAACAGGCCGCCCTCCGCCTGGCGAATCTGTTCCCCGGACGGGCGTACCTGGAGATCCAGCGGCACCGCGTGCGCGACGAGGACATCGAAGAGAATGCGCTCCTCGCCATCGCAACCCGCGCAGGCCTGCCGGTCGTGGCAACGAACGGCGTGCTGTACGCGCAACGCGATTTCCGCCGCGTGACGGACGCGTTCACCTGCCTGCGACATCAGCGGACCTTCGACAACGCAGGACGTCTCCTTGAGATCAACAGCGAGCGCAACGTCAAGTCGCCCGCCATGATGGCTGCTCTCTTCTCCGACCTTCCCGAGGCGCTCGAGAACACCGTCCACATCGCCGGGCAGATCACGTTCAGCCTTTCCGAGCTTGGCTATCGCTTTCCCGACTATCCGGTCCCCCCGGGGGAAACCATGGACTCCCACCTGCGGGCGCTGACGTTCTTTGGCGCCAATCAACGCTACGGTTCCGTCGTCGGCCGCACCCGCGCCCAGCTCACACGGGAACTGGATCTTATCGGAAAACTCGGTTTTGCCGGCTACTTCCTGGCCGTCTGGGAAATCTGTTCCCATTGCCGCAATGAAGGCATCCTTGTCCAGGGCCGCGGCAGCGCCGCCAACAGCGCCGTCTGCTATGCGCTCGGCATCACCGCGGTGGACCCGATCGCGCAAGGGCTCCTTTTCGAAAGATTCCTCTCGGAAGGACGCAAGGGCTGGCCGGACATCGACCTCGACCTGCCGAGCCGCACCCGCCGCGAGGCGGTGATCCAGCATGTCTATGCCCGCTACCGGGGCCGCGCTGCGATGACGGCGAATGTCATCACCTACCGGGCCAGGAACACGTTCCGCGAGATGGGCAAGGTCCTGGGTTTCCCGGACGACGCGCTCGACCGCTACACCAGCCTGTTCGCCGGTGGTGACTATCCCCACACGCTGCGGATCAGGGAGCAACTGAAGCTCGCCGGCCTCGGTGTCCACCCGCGCCTCACCCAACTGGTGGACCTCGTGCAGCGCACTCATTCGCTTCCCCGCCACCTTGGACAGCATAGCGGAGGCATGGTGTTGTGCGCGGGTCGGCTCGATGAAATCGTGCCGCTCGAGAACGCGAGCATGCCCGGCCGCACCGTGATCGAATGGGACAAGACCGATTGCGAGGACATGGGCATCGTGAAGGTCGATCTGCTCGGCCTGGGCATGGTGGCCGGCATCGAGGAGTCGCTGCAGCTCTGCGAAGCGCGGGGAGCACCGGTCGACCTCGCGCGCATCCCCAAGGACGATCCCGCGACCTATGACATGCTTTGCAAGGCAGACACAATCGGCGTCTTTCAGGTCGAGTCGCGCGCGCAGATGGCCACATTGCCGCGCTTCCGGCCGCGGTGCTTCTATGACCTCGCCATGCAGGTCGCGATCATCCGCCCCGGTCCGATCCAGGGCGAGGCGGTGCATCCCCTGATCGACCGGCGCGCGGGCCGGGAGCCGGTCACCTATTGGGATCCGCGGCTGGAGCCGATCCTGTCGCGCACCTATGGTGTCGTCCTATTCCAGGAACAGCTGCTCAGGATTGCCATGGAACTCGGCGGCTTCTCCGCCGCGGAGGCGGACGAACTGCGGCGGTCCATCGATTTCAAGCGGGACAATTCGCGCATGCAGCGCATGGAAGGAAAGCTCCGCGCAGCGCTCCTTTCGACTTCCACGGCACCCGAGGCGGTCGAAAGGATCCTGCATGCGCTCACCTCCTTCGCGCTCTACTCCTTCCCGGAAAGTCATGCCCTGAGCTTCGCACTGATCGCCTACGCCTCCGCCTACCTGAAGCGGCATCGCCCCGCGGAGTTCTTCGTCGGACTGCTGAACGCCCAGCCGATGGGATTCTACTCCACGGCAACGCTCATCCAGGATGCCCGGCGTCACGGGGTCATTGTCCGTCCGGCCTGCATCATGAACTCCGGCGACGGCTCGACCATCGACAGCGACGGAGCGATCCGGATCGGACTCCGCGCGATCCGCGGCCTGCACGGCGCCAGCATCGCCGACATCCTTCTGGCACGACGCGAACGCCCGTTCTCCTGCATCGCCGACCTTGTCCGGCGCACGCGCCTCAGCCGCCGCGAACAGAACCTGCTATCCTCCGCCGGCGCGCTCAACCGCCTTGCGGGAACGCGGCGGCAGGCGCTCTGGGAGGTGGCGCGCGCCGATCTCGAGTTCGATCTCTTTGCGAATGCAGCGCCAGCCGGGGACGCGTCCGCAGGCCTCCTGACACCCATGACCCTGATCGAACGCATCGCCGCCGACTTTGCCACGGTCGGGTTGACCGTGGGCGAGCATCCCATGCGGTATCTTCGCGAACAGTTTCCCCAGCTCTGGAGGACCGATGAGCTGCCGGGTGCCAGGCAGGGAGCGCGCGTACGGATCGGCGGCAGCGTGATTTGCCGGCAACGCCCGGGTACAGCCAAGGGATTCGTCTTTCTCTCCCTGGAGGACGAAACGGGCGTGGCCAATGCCATCATCCCTCCGGCGCTGTTCGAAGCCGAACGCCTGACGATCACCCAGTATCCCGCTCTGATTGTCGATGGCGTGGTGCAACATCAGGACGGTGTCATTCATGTCAGAGCGGAACACATCCTTCCCCTGCGGGACGACCGCCTGCCCGCACAAGCCTCCCACGACTTCCATTGATGCGGACTGCCCGCCGGTTCCGGTTTGTCTGGACGCAACCGGCCGCTTCCGCTTCATCGACACGTTTTACCGACCGTTTTTTCCCATGGCCAAACCTGAAGAGCCCAAAGTGATTTTCTCGATGCTCGGCGTGTCGAAGAAGATCGAGCGCAAGGAAATCCTCCGCGACATCTCCCTGTCTTTCTTCCATGGGGCGAAGATCGGCGTGCTCGGCCTCAACGGTTCCGGCAAGTCTTCGCTCCTGCGCATCCTCGCAGGGCGGGACACCGACATCGACGGCCATGTCCATTTCGAGCCCGGCTACCCCGTGGGCTTCCTCGAACAGGAGCCGTCCCTCTCCCCCGGGAAGACCGTGCGGGCCTGCGTCGAGGAGGGCGTGCAGGCGCTCACCGACCTGGTGGCCGCGTACGACGCGACCTGGGACGAATTGAACGAGGCGCCGGACGATGCCGCGCGAAACAAGATCGCCGACCGGCAGGCCGAGCTGCAGGACAAGATCGACCACCTCGGTGCGTGGGACATCGCTCCGCAGGTCGAGATGGCCATGGATGCGCTGCGCTGCCCCCCTTCCGAACAGATCGTGGACAGCCTCTCCGGCGGGGAACGGCGCCGGGTCGCCCTGGCGCGGCTGCTCCTGCAAAAACCCGCCATCCTCCTCCTCGACGAACCCACCAACCACCTCGACGCCGAGAGCGTCCACTGGCTGGAACAGCACCTCGCGCGCTACGAAGGCACGGTCATCGCGGTGACGCACGACCGCTACTTCCTCGACAACGTGGCACAGTGGATCCTGGAACTCGACCGTGGACACGGCATTCCCTGGAAGGGCAACTATTCGCAATGGCTCGAACAGAAGCAGCGCAAGGCGGCGATCGAGCAGCGGACCGAGGACCGGCGCCAGAAGGCCATGGCTCGCGAACTCGAATGGATCCGCAAGTCCGCCAAGGCACGGGTTGCGAAATCGCAGGCGCGAATCACCGCCTACGAAAACATGCTCAAGGAGAACGTCGCGGAGAAGGAGCGCGAATTCGAAATGGTCATCCCGCCCGGGCCCCGTCTCGGCACGCTGGTGGTGGAGGCCCTGGGCCTCGCGAAGGGCTACGGCGACCGGCTGTTGTTCGACAACCTTTCCTTCTCGCTTCCGCCCGGAGGCATCGTCGGCGTCGTCGGACCCAATGGCGCCGGCAAGACGACGCTGTTCCGCCTGATCACCGGCGCGGAAAAACCCGACCGCGGCGCGCTGCGCGTCGGCGATACCGTCAGGATCGCGCACGTCGACCAGTCACGCGACTCCCTGCCCGATCAACAGACCCTTTACGAAGCAATCAGCGGCGGCGAGGAGATCCTCAAACTCGGCGGCCGCGATGTGAATGCGCGCGCCTATTGCGCCCAGTTCGGATTCACCGGAGCCGACCAACAGAAGAAGGTCGGCGTACTCTCCGGCGGCGAACGCAACCGCGTGCACCTCGCCCGCCTGCTGAAGGAAGGCGCGAATCTGATCCTGCTTGACGAACCGACCAACGACCTGGACGTGAATTCGATCCGCGTCCTCGAGGAAGCGCTTGAGACATTCGCAGGCTGCGCGGTGGTGGTGTCGCACGATCGCTGGTTCCTCGACCGCGTCGCCACCCACATCCTGGCCTTCGAGGGGGAAAGCCAGGTGCACTGGTTCGCCGGCAATTTTTCGGGATATCTCGAGGACTACCGCCGTCGCAAGGGTCACGACGCCGACACACCCAAGCGCATCAAGTACCGCCGGCTCACGCGAGGCTGAAAAAACGCGGAGACGCGAAGGCGCGGGAGAAGACGCGACGAACAGCCGATTGGAGGGGAACGCCTCGTCGTACCCGGATTGTGTTCGGAGTCCGAACTCAATCTCTTCCCTCCGCGTCCCCTTCCGCGCCATCGCGTCTCCGCGTTTTCCTCAAGGCGCCGCCGGCTTCGGCGGAACCCGTGCCTCGCTGGCTTCGTGGAGTTCATACGCCTCCACCTGAAACTGGCGCGCGGCCTCCTCCGAGATGCCATGGGTGAATCGCAATTTGAACCGCTGCTCGAGAAATTCCTCGAACGACACCCATCGGCCGCGCCACTTCACGCGCTTGGTCCAGGCACACACCGTAATCATCGTTGCCAGCTCCCGCAGGCGCAGCGCCATCAGCACTCCGGCGAGGGCCGTGAGGAGGATTGCGAGGCCGATCAAGCCGATGATCAGAAACTGGTAGCGATAGGCGCGCGCCTCCAGGAGATCGCCCTCCTCCTTGAGGCCGCGCACTTCGGCAAGTTCCAAACCGGCAAGCGCCTTCCGGATCGCCTGCATCGTCTGGTGTCCATCATCCGCTTCCACGATGTTCAAGGCGGCGGCCAAGGCTCCCTTTTCGCGCAACGAAATGGTCTTTTCGCTTTCCGCCCGCTTCACCTCAATCAGCGAGGCGAGTTGATCCAGAGTCTTGATCTGCGCCGGCTCATCGGCGAACCGTTTCCGCAACGACTCCAGCCGGGGCGGAATGCCCGCCATGGCACGATGGTACGGTTGCAGGTACTTGTCATCGCCCGTGAGCAGGAAACCGCGCTGCCCCGTTTCGGCGTCAGCCACGGCGGTCATCACCTGTTGGATCGTGAGGATCTTCTCATGACTTGCGGCGGTCTTCCGGTTGGCATCCGCGACCCGCCGCGTCGCCATGACGCCCAGCAACGCCGTGCCCACCGTCAGCGCAAGTGCGAGCGCAAGTGACGACAAAACAGCTGGTTGAGAGAGTATAAGTGGCCGCAGAGGTGTCATGTAGATCGATTTCCCCGTACCCGGCGAATCACCGATCTGTCGCCGGATCACGCGTTGTTGGACAGCACCCGGAGGCATGCGTGCCATTGCGCTTTTCCATTTCATGGCCCCATTGTCTCCTATGCCCCTTGGCTTCCTTTCCGCACTGTCTTTAATCTGCGTCATGCTCGCCTCAACTGCTTCCTCTGCCGCGGCCGCATCCCAACGCGCCAAGGCCTCCAAGAATGAATTTGCCTACGTGGGCGGCGGCTGCTTCTGGTGCACCGAAGCGGCGTATGAAATGCTGCCGGGCGTCAAAGCCGTGGTGAGCGGTTACGCCGGCGGACACGTGAAGAATCCCACGTACCAGGAGGTGTGCTCCGGCACGACCGACCACGCCGAGGTGGTGCAGATCGAATTTGATCCAGGCGTCGTCAGCTATCGGGAAATCCTCGACTACTTCTGGAATATCCATGACCCGACCACGCTGAACCGGCAGGGTGCCGACGTCGGCACCCAGTACCGTTCCATCATCCTGACCAAGGATGACGCCCAACGGGCCGTTGCCAAGGAGTCGCTGGAGGCTGCGCAGGGAGCATGGGGCGGCAAGATCGTGACCGAGATCGTTCCGCTGGTGACGTTCTATCCGGCTGAAAACTATCACCAGAACTATTTTAGAAACCATCCCAACGAAGGCTATTGCCGCGTGGTCATCAAACCGAAGATCGACAAGCTCAGGAAATCGCAGGCCGTGCTGGGCAAAAAGTAGGCCGGGACCTGAAAAGCGCGAAGACGCAAAGCAGCGACGGATGACGTGGAGGGGAGGTTTGACCTCAACCGGATGGTTCATATTCCCCCTCCGCGTCCCATCGCGCCTTTCCGACTTCGCGTTTTGCCTCGATCCGGACACGACGAGACAGGCCCATTCTGCAATCCGGCCCTCCCGGACCATCTCTACCCAGGGCGACCTTCGGCCTTGTCAAACCCCCGGGGTGACCGCTGACTCCCGTGCTAAACGCATGTCTGGTTCAAATGTCGTCTCCGCCCCCGCGCACGTTGCCATCATCATGGACGGCAATGGCCGCTGGGCGAAAAAGCGCGGTCTGCCGCGCATCGAGGGTCACCGCCGCGGCGTGGAAGCGGTGCGCACCGTGTTGGACGCCAGCCGTGCGCTGGGAATCCGCTACCTGACCCTGTACGCCTTTTCCGCAGAGAATTGGAACCGGCCGCCGGACGAGGTCGGTGCGTTGATGGAGCTGCTGGAGGTATTCCTCAAGCGCGAGACCGCAGCGTTGGTGAAGAACCAGGTGAGGCTGCTCACGATCGGCCGCATCGAGGGCCTGCCCGACTCGGTTCGCCGGCAACTCGCCCTTGCCAAGGAACAAACCGCGGGCTTCACGGGGCATACGCTCATCCTCGCCCTGAACTATGGCTCGCGCACCGAGCTGGTCGACGCCGCCCGCGCCTATGCCGCGGCGGTGGCCGCAGGGAAGGAAAAACTCAATGACAGTTCCTGGGAAACCTTCAGCCGTTATCTTTACACGGCGGGCATCCCCGATCCCGACCTGTTGATCCGCACCTCGGGCGAAGTCCGCCTCAGCAACTTCCTCATGATGCAGTGCGCCTACGCGGAACTCGTGTTCTCCCCGGTGCTCTGGCCCGATTTCGGCAAGGAACAACTGGAAGCCGCCCTGGAGGATTATCACCGCCGGGAGCGCCGCTTCGGCCTGACCAGCGAACAACGTGCCCCCACCCCGGTCCGCTAGCATCGCCCCCTCCCTGCCGCCACCGGCCGGGACCCGCCGTCAACGTCCTTTCTCCGCCACCCCGTGCTGAAACGCATCCTGAGCACCGTCACCCTGTGGATGATCGTCCTGGCTTCGCTCTACTTTTTCGGAGCGGTCGGGGCGATCTGGATGATCACGGCCATCAGCCTCCTCACCCTGCGCGAATTCTACGCGATGGTGGCGCGGAGCGGCGTCGATCCGTTCGACCGCTTCGGCATGGTGCTCGGCGCCGCGATCACCCTCGGCCCGCTCTACCTCGACCCCTACGTCGGCCCTGCTGAGCTGCTCGCCCTGGCCGTCGTGGTGTTTTCGGTCCGCATCCTCGGCGAACGCGATCCGCAGAGCCGCATGGAGACTCTAGCCTGGTCGTTGTGCGGGCTGATCTACGTGCCGTTCATGCTGCATTACATCGCACGCATCATCATGATCGAGACGCCCCACCCACGAACCGGCCTGGTCATGGCGCTTTGGCTGATCGCTGTATCCAAGTTTTGTGACACCGGAGCCCTCCTGTGCGGCATGGCGTTCGGACGACACAGGATGGCTCCGCAGATCAGCCCGAAAAAGACCTGGGAGGGTTTCGCTGGCGGACTGCTGACAGCAGCCCTGATGGGTGCCGGTCTGGCCCACCTCGGGCGCGAGTACCTTCCCGCCGGGTTCTCCCCCTGGCTGGCGGCCATCATCGCCATGCCGATCGCCGCCGTCGCCGTGGTCGCCGACCTGGTCGAATCGATCATGAAGCGCCGCGCCGCCGTGAAGGACTCGGGAGCAACCATCCCCGGGATTGGCGGCATGTTCGATCTCACGGACAGTCTCATCCTCGCGGCACCGCTGGGCTACGGTGTTTTCCACGCGTTCACGCGTTGACCGGATCCCGGGCGCGATCTGCCTCGCACGCTGCAACCCCTCATGCCGTCGTCCATCCCCCGCCGTCGCGTCGTCCTGCTCGGAGCCACCGGCTCCATCGGTGAAAACGCCCTGCGGGTCATCGCTGCACATCCTGACAAGCTTGAGTTGGTCGGCATCGCCTCGCGAGCGAATGCCACCGGCCTGGCCCGGATTGCCGCCGCGCACCGCATTCCTCACGCCGCCATCTTCGACGATGCGGCCGCGCGCGATGCACGTGAGCGCTCCCTCTTTCCAGGCAGCACACGGCTTCACGTTGGTGAACGCGGGATGATCGATCTGGCCACCCTGCCCGAGGCCGACGTCGTCCTGGTTGCGGTGGTCGGCACCTCCGGCCTCGCACCCGCGCTCGCCGCACTCGCCACCGGCAAGGATCTCGCCCTGGCCTCCAAGGAGATCCTGGTGCTGGCCGGAAAATTCATCATGGAAGCGGCCCGAAAATCGGGCGCCCGTCTGCTGCCCGTCGACAGCGAGCACGCCGCCGTCGCCCAATGCCTTGCCGGACACAGCCACGCCTCCGTCGCCCGGGTGATACTCACGGCCAGCGGCGGGGCCTTCCGGGACTGGCATCTGCACGACCTTGTCCACGTCTCCCGGACAGACGCGCTCAAACATCCCAACTGGTCGATGGGCCCCAAGATCACCGTCGACTCCGCCACCCTGGCCAACAAGGGCCTCGAGCTGATTGAGGCGCAATGGCTCTTTGACCTGCGGCCCGAACAATGTGCTGCCGTGATTCACACGCAAAGCATCGTTCACAGTCTGGTCGAGTTTGTTGACGGTGTCATGCTGGCCCAGCTCAGCCCGCCCTCGATGACCTTTCCGATCCAGCGCGCCTTGCTTCCCGACCAGCCGATGTCGGGTGTGGATCGGCCCCTCGATTTGGAGCGATTCTTCTCCCTCGATTTCCGTCCGGTTGAGGAAAAGCGTTTTCCTCTGTATCGACTCGCCCGCAGCACCATGGTCTCCGGCGGAGTATCGCCGGCGATTTTCAATGCGGCCAATGAAGTTGCGGTGGAGGCATTCCTGCAGGAGCAACTGCGCTTCCTTGCGATTTCCGAGGTTGTCGACCACGTTTTACAAACCGTGCGATCCTTTGAACCCACCGACCTGCCGTCCGTCCTTGCTGTCGATGCCGAGGCTCGCCGTGTTGCCACCGAGCGCTGCCGGTCGCTGGCGCAATCGCGGAACGCTTCATCGTGACCGGCCTGAAGAAAACGCCGAGGCGCGAAGGCGCGAGGAAGTCGAGGCGCACGGGAGCCCGCATTTATTGGCGACCCTTTGCAGTTTCCATCGCCCGAGTGCACAACTCATCCTCTTTCTTACTCCATGGATCTGATTGAATTTGTTCTGTCCAACACCTGGGCCGTCTTCCTGATCGTGTTTTTCTTCGGCGGCTCGATCTTTGTCCACGAGCTTGGACATTTTCTTGCCGCACGACGCCGCGGCATGCGCATCGAGCGGTTCTCCATCGGCTTCGGACCGAAAATGTTTGGTTGGAAAGGCAAGGATGGCGTGGAATACCGGGTCTCCTGGCTTCCCCTTGGTGGCTATGTCGCCCTCCCGCAGCTGGCCGATCTCAAGGGACTGGAAGGAGCACCGACCTCCGATGCCCGGACCCTGCCGCCCGCGGGCTATGCGGACAAGATGATCGTCGCAGTCGCGGGCGCCGTCTTCAACGTCATCTTCGCGTTCATGCTCGCTGCCATCCTCTGGGGCATCGGGCAACCGGTCAGCAGCGATCAGGCCACCACGCGGATCGGGTATGTCGCGTCACAGATCGAGCTGCCCGACCACAGCCTCGTGCCGAGTCCCGCCAAGGAGGCGGGTCTGCAGGTGGGCGACATCGTCAAGGCGATTGACGGGCGCCAATTGGAAGACTGGCAGGACCTGCTGCAGACGCTGGTGACCGGCTCGAAGCGGGCCCTGGATGGCCGCCGGAAGACGGTGTTCACCATCGAACGTGATGGCCGGACCATCGACCTGACCCTCTACCCGATCCTCGCGGGTGAGGAAAAAATGCGCAAGGTCGGCATCGCTCCCGCCTACGACCTCGTTGTCTATTCAGTGCCCCCCGGATCGCTCGCGGCACGCATCGGACTTCTTCCCAAGGACCGGCTTGTCTCCTTTGACAACACCCGCCTACTCACGGTCCAGACCTACGGCGAATATCTGGGGGCACACGCAACCCAACCGATTTCGCTCACCCTCGTCCGCGACGGGCAATCCCTCACACTCACCGTTCCGCCGCGCAACACCGCCGAATCCAGGGGCGCGGCCGACCTCGGCGTGACCTTCGCCTACGAAAGCAAACTCGTCTACGAAAACCCGTTCAAGCAGTTCGCGTCACACCTTGACAAGACCTGGCAGACCCTCGCGAGCCTGATCAATCCGCGCAGCGACATCGGAATCTCCAAGTTGAGCGGACCCGTCGGCATCATCCGGGTGTTTCACATGGCTGCGCAAGCGGACATCCGCATCGTGCTCTGGTTCACAATTCTCGTGAACATCAACCTCGCGGTCTTCAATCTGCTGCCGATCCCCGTCCTCGATGGCGGCCACATGCTCTTCGCGACGATCGGAAAGCTGCGCGGGCGCGCCCTGCCCGCCAACTTCATCGCCACGACACAGAGCGTCTTTGTCGTGCTGCTCTTCAGCATGATCATCTACGTCAGTTTTTTCGATGTGCGCCGCTGGGCACGCGATGCTCATTCGGCACCGCCGCCCGCCGCAGCCGAACAGGCCGCACCGACACCGACGCCGGCTCTGGCCAAGTAACTCCAAATCGCGAATAAGAAGAGACCAAAAGCGAACCGAGAATGCAGAAAGTGCACCACGGAGGCACAGAGGGCACGGAGGTAAAATCCCTGTCTCGACCTCCGTGCTCTCCGTGTCTCCGTGGTGATACAAGGTCCGGCCGGATTCTGG
>CAZOXB010000113.1:0-12684 GCA_964583635.1 uncultured Opitutaceae bacterium
ATGATCAGGCCGATCGTGGGCGGACATCGAGCCTCCCTCCGCAACCTCCACGGACCCGTTTCCCAGGTTTACACCTATGTAATTGCCTTCAAACAAGTTGCTGTATATATGGTGGCGGTCACCATACACTCGCAAACCTTCGGTGCCTCGGAAAACATTACCGTATACGGCGCAATCGTTACCGTGACGAAGGCTGAACTGGGCGCTTGGGCTCTCGGTGAACGTGTTGTAGCGAAAGATGTTTCCGGAGGCACGATTGGAGATGAGGTCGTTTTCGCCGCGGCATCGGGCGAAGAGGTTGTGCTCGACGACGCCCGCGCCGACCGAGAGGGCCATTGTGCTCAGGCCGAAACGGAGCATTTCTCCGGCTTCTCCGCCGACGCCGCCAAAGTCGTGGAAGACGTTGTGATGAATCCACACGTGTTCCGCCACCCGCCCAACCGGGCCGCCGATCGCCAGCATGCTTCCGGGTGTCCGCTTCTCACCGAAGTCGTTATGGGCAATCTGCACGTCGTGCCCCATCACGGAGAGGTATGGGCCGGGACCCGTACACCGGAATGTATTCCGGGTGAGGTGGATGTGATGCGCCCCCGCTCCAATCGTCGCCTTGCCGGAAGCATGTGTGAACTTGAAGCCCGAAATCACGACGTGCATGGCCGGCGCTCCGATGTTGAAGCCTTGCGTGCCGGCAATCTCCACCTCCCCCACGGTCTCGGCAGCCAGCAATACCGGCTGCTCCTGGGTGCCGCGACAAGCCACCGTGATCGCGGCGGTCGTCGTGTAGGTGCCGTTCTTCAAAATGATCGTATCGCCCGGGGCAGCCTCCTCGATCCTGCCCTGGAACTCCGCCAGCGAGGCGACCGTATACGATTCGGCGTGCAGCCCGGGTGCAAGGACTGCCAGGGCCCCCGCTTGGAGAAGAACCGATGACAGCGAAAGAAGTGAGCGTGTTGGCATGGGTTTGGGGCGCCGTGCGGTGGCTGGTCACGCCGGCCAGTGCTTCGCAATCTTGCTCCGCAGGAAACGGGTGCTGGCGACGAGCTGGTCCATGCCGTCGACACCGTCTTCAATGCTGATCCAACCGTCGAAGCCGACGCTGCGCAGTTGGAGGAAAATCGCATCGTAGTCGTTGAGTCCCCGTCCAATTTCTCCGTGGCGCAGCCGCCGGGCATACCCTTCGCTGCCATTCTCCTCCCGGCGCAGGTCCTCGACGGTTCCCTCAATCAGGAAACGATCGCTCGCATGCATGGTCACGACCCGTTCTTTCACCCGGCGGAGCAATTCAAGGGGATCATCACCGGCGATGATGGCATTGCTGGGATCGTAGTTTACCCCGAAGCGCGGGTGTCGGATTCGATCCACGAGCGAACAGAAGACATCCATCCGCTGGGCGAATTCGGGAAATGTCCAGAAGTCGTCCTTGTAGTGGTTTTCAAGGATGAGGGTCACTCCGCATGCCTCCGCCTCCGGAAGGCACGCCTCGATCGCCGTCACCACCAGGTCGAGCCCCTGCTCCACCGACAGTTCCGGACGCCGCTGGCCCGACAGCACCCGGCAAAACCCTGCACCGAGCGTTGCCGCCATGCGAATCCAGACCTTTTCCCGCTCGATCTCCCGTCGGCGCAGTTCGGGATCGGGCTGCGAGAAATCCGGCGAGCAGCACAGCATCGGAATGACCATGCCAGCACGCTCAACCACCTGTCGGGCAGCAGCCCAGCGGTTGGGATCCTGCAACTCGAGGAATCCGCTGTAGTATTCCAAACCGTCCAGTCGCAGTGGTGCCGCCAGTTCGACCCACTGTTGAAGCGTCATGCTGCCGTCCTTGCAGAGGGCACGAACGAAGGCCTTGGGAAATGCTGCCAGTTTTGGCATGGGGAGAAGATCAGTAAAGGGCGAGGAGCGAAGGCGTCAGCCACTCCTCTGTCCGGGTTTGATTCCGGGAATTCCGCGAGGGAATGCACGGGGCGAGAAAGGCAGGACACAACGCCATTGGCATCAGACTTTGAGGGGATTCCGGCCGTAAAGGGAATACTGCTCGAAGTCGACCACCGAGCCCGAGACGGGACGCGATTCATCGCCGAGCCAATATACCGCTGCCGCCGCGACCTCCTCGGGGCGGATCAGACGACCCGAGGGCGCATAGGTCTTCGGCACCTTCGAGGGCCAGTCTTCCGGTTGCCCAAGCTTTCGCTGAAGGGCGTACTCATTGGGCGTGAGCACCCATCCCAGGTTCAAATGATTGAAGCGGACGCCGTCTTCACCATGAGCATTGGCAAGGTTTCGCGTGAGTGTCTGCAGTCCTCCCTTCGACAGACTGTAGTCAAGCAATTCGCTTTCCCCGCTCAGGGCATTCATGGAGCCGATGTTCAGGACGCAACCGCGGTTCTTCTTGAGTTCCGGAAAGGCGGCCTGGATCAGCAGCATCGGTGCGCGCAGGTTGATCGCCATGACGCGGTCGAAAAATTCCGCCGAGGTGTTACTGAGGTTGCTGCGGACAATTGCCGCGGCATTGTTGACGACCGAGTCGATGCGGCCAAAGGCGCGCAGGGCACTCGCCACCAGGCGGCCCGGACTGGCCGGATCCACCAGGTCGTCCACGTGTGCTGAAGCCTTGTCCCCCAGCAAATGGGCCACTTCCTGCGTGTCCTTCCCGCTCAGGCCATGCACCATGACCCGTGCCCCCTCCGCGACGCAGCGTTCCGCGATGGCGCGGCCGATTCCAGTCGCGCTGCCCGTGATGACAATGACCTTGTCCTGCAAACGCATGGGTGTGCTTCCTCGCGCCTAAACCGGCCGCAGGACCGCCTTCACGATGGATCCCGCATGCATCTTCTCGAACGCCTCATGCCATTCCTCCAGTTTCCACACACCCCCCACAATCGGCTTCAAGTCGAGTCGTCCTGACCCCAGCAATGCCAGGACACGCTCCCAGATGGGCCAGTTGTGACTGAAACTCCCCTGCAAGGTCAGGTTCTTATGCACCAAGGGATCAAGGGAAAACCCCAACGGTTGCGGTCCCCAGCCGACCTTGCTGATCCATCCGTTGGGGCGCGTCAGTTCCAGCGCGGCTTTCAAGGCGGCGGACACTCCCGTCGCGTCAATCACGCCATCCACGCCCAATCCATCCCGCGCCTTCGCCCATGCCGTGGCATCGCCAATGATGACATCACAACCATAATGGCGAGCCACCTCGAGTCGGATCCGGTCGCGCTCCAATCCGACAAGTGCCACCTCTGCTCCCGCCAGCCTCGCCATGGCCGCGCACAGAATGCCTATCGGACCCGGACCCAGGACGATCACACGGTCGCCCGGCGTGATGCGCGCGTTCTGGATGACCGCATTGTAGGCCACGCAGCACGGCTCGGTCAGGGCGGCAAACTCCATCGCCAGCCCCGCGGGCACGCGGTGCAGACAGCGGGACGGCACCCGCACGTAACGCGTCATCGCTCCATTTACCCCGTATCCGAATCCCTTGCGATTCGGATCAAGATTGTAAAGGCCCGCTCGTGACATCGGGCTGTCCGGATCGATCACAGCGGCGGTCTCGGACACCACGCGGTCCCCTTCCTTCCACGTTTTCACCTGGGAACCGACCTCGGCAATGAGCCCACCGAACTCGTGGCCCAGCACCACCGGATAATTGACCGTCCAGCTATGCGTCGACGTCCACTGATGAAGGTCGCTGCCACAGACTCCGACGGCCTCCACCGCGAGGATGACATCATCCGCTCCGGGAGACGGCCGATCGAATTCCCGCAGCTCGACACTGTGCGGTTGCGGAGCAAAATTAACCACTGCCGGTGATTTCATGAATGGGAAAGGGGTGTACAGGGTGATGGAATCCAGTCGTCGTGACCAGGGTCCATCACCTCATCGACCGGTCGAATCGTCAATGTCGATATGGGCGATTTTCAAACGGCCATTGGGCAGGCTCCTCCCACCACCACCGATTCATCATGCCACGCGCCGGACTCCGAACTTGTCTGGGCCAGTGGGCAGACCATGCTCGACCCAAGGCTTGGCTCGCGAATATCCGCCCAACATCCCGCATGAAACCTTCTCCCTGCCTGGATCCCGTCCTGGACCGGCTCCTGATCTCCGATGAGATGATGGTGGATCCGTACCCGATCTACCGGCGCCTGCGCGAGACGGCGCGGGTCTTCTGGAGCGACACCTGGAATGCATGGGTCGTGAGCCGATTCGACGACGTCGGGGAATCCTTGCGCGACAAGGAGAATCTTTCGAATGAGAACCGGCAGGGTCTCCTTTTCAGCGGGTTGTCCGAGGCCGAGCGGGAGGCGCTCGCACCCCTCAGGCACTATTTTGCGCAGAAGGATGTCATTGGTTCCGATCCGCCCGATCACACCCGCATGCGCGCGCTGGTGCAAAAGGCGTTCACCCCAAAGACAATCGCCTCCTTGGAATCGCGCATTCGCGAGCTCGCCGAGACGCTGATCGGTTCGGCCTGCCGTCGGGACCGCTGCTTCGATATTGTCCGGGAGGTTGCTCATCCGCTTCCGGTCATTCTGATCGCGGAGCTGCTCGGTGCGTCGGTGGAGGATCGCTCCCTGTTCAAACGCTGGTCGGCTGAAGTTCTGGCCTTTCAGGGCACGGGCGCCACCACATTTGCAGCAGCCCAGGTGTCACAGAACGCCCTGATGGAGATGTTCGCTTACATGAACCGCCTCATCGACCTCCGCCGGGCAGCACCGCAGGACGACCTGATCACGGTGCTGGCGCTCGCCGAGGAAGGTGGCCGCGGCTTCAGTCGCGACGAGCTGCTGGCGACCTGCAACACGCTGCTTACCGCCGGCCATGAAACCACCACCAACCTGCTGGGAAACCTCGTGCACCTGCTGCTGGCGCATCCCGGGCAATGGCATGCGCTGAAATCCAATCCTGCCCTGATTGGTCCGGCCATCGACGAAGCGCTCCGCTTCGAGGCTCCGAAGCAGCGCAATTTCCGTCGGGTCAGGAAAGCCCATGACTTCGCCGGTGTTTCGCTGGCGGAAAACGAAATGGTCTTTCAATTGATCGGCTCGGCCAATCGGGATCCCGCAAGGATCAGCGAGCCGGATGTTTTCAACATCCATCGCACCAGGATCGAACATTTTTCCTTCGGTTCAGGCATTCATTTCTGCCTCGGGGCACCCCTCGCCAAACTGGAGGCACGCGTCGTGCTCGAAACGCTGCTCGCCCACCTCCCGGACTTGCGACTTGTTCCGGGAAGCTTGAAATGGCAGGAGCGGGTTCAGTTCCGCGGTCCGCGGAGCCTGTTCGTGGAATGGTCGGGCAGCCCGGTCCTCAGCCCTGCCCCAACGCGGGAACGGCCGCCGGTCTCGGCGACGACCGGCGGTTGTCCGATGGGGCATGCGAGCACGTGAAGCAGCGAAGTTTGATCAAGAAATCAAGGCACGAACCGCGTCCGCACGGAGGGCCACGGTCCCTCGTGGCCGGGATGGCGGGATGCGACGTTGGATACGTTTACGTGCCGGCGCTTTTCAGCTCGGCGCGTTCTCCGGCCACGAGGGACCGTGGCCCTCCAACCTCGCGTCTATTTCTTTTCCGGCGACGCGGGTGACAGCGGTGGCGGGCCCGCGAGCGCGAGCGCCTTGATCTGGTCAAACTGTTCGGTCCAGCGCGAGACCATCGACTTGAGCCGCCGGGGCTGCTCTTGGGCGAGGTTGTGACTTTCGCCGCGATCCCGTCGGAGGTCATAGAGCTCCCAGTCGCCTTTGGCCAGCGCCACCACCTTCCAATCGCCCGCGCGGAGGGCCCGATTCCCCTCATGAAACCACCAAAGCGAGTCGTGCAGCTGCGTGAGATCCTTGCGAAAGGCAGGCACGATGCTTCGCCCCGGAGACGATGGCACAGCAACGCCCTTGACGACCGTGGGTTTCTTGATTCCCGCAACATCTAGGGTCGTCGGGAAGAGATCGATCAGGTGTATCGGCGTGTGACGAAATTCCCCGCGCGCCGCAAACCCGGCGGGCCAATGAACAATGAAGGGGGTCGAAATCCCTCCCTCGTGCACCCATGTCTTGTGACGACGAAACGGCGTGTTGCTGGCGCTGGACCACCCCGGCCCCAAGGACAAAAAAGTCTCGGCCGATCCGGCCGGGGCTGCCGGATTGTGCCCGCCACCCCGCACCATCATCTCCGCGCTCGCCCCGTTGTCGGAAGCAAAAATGATCAGGGTGTTCTCATAGGCACCCATGGCCTTCAACTGGTCGATCACCCGGCCGATCTCCCGATCCATCCGGTCAACCATTGCCGCATGGATCTCCATTTTCGCCGCCTGGAATGCCCGCTGACCGGGCGTGAGCGTGGACCACGGCACCGGACGCGTCACTTCATTCGGACCCAGCTTTGCAACGTCCTTCGGAAACGAATACGGCGGACCGACATCCACCTCCATGGCTGGCAGCGGATTGTTGACCAGCTTCATCTGTCGCTGGCGGGCGTACCGCTCGGCGGCGATTGCATTCCATCCCTGGTCGTAGACACCATGATAACGCGCGATGTCCTCTGCCGGCGCTTGCAGCGGAAAATGGGGAGCTGTGAAACAAAGATAATGGAAGAATGGCTCCGCCGCATGGTGGGCGGCGTGGTCCCTGAGCGCCCTGACCGCGTGTTCCGCCACCGCCGCTGTCACATAATAGCCCGGCCCGTCGGCAGCCGGCCGGCCTTCTTCGGTATTTCCCAGAGCGCTGAAATAATTGCTCTGTCCAGGAGAATTGATGACGTAGCTGCGTTCAAATCCCAGTTGCAACGGATCGCCGTCGATGTGCCACTTTCCCGAGTGGTAGGTGCGATAGCCGGCGGGCTTCATGACCTCGGAGAGCAACACCGCCCAGGTGGGACGGACTCCCTGGGTGCCGCCGCCCGGAACTCCCGGCAGCGTATCGCGTCGCACTTCTTGCGCATAATATCCCGTCATCGTCGCCGCACGCGACGGCCAGCAGCGCGCCGTATTGTATGCCTGGGTGAAGCGGATGCCATCCTTTGCCAACGCATCAAGAGTCGGCGTCCGGATCTCTCCGCCATAACAGCCGAGATCGGAGAAGCCGAGGTCATCGGCCAGAATGATCAGCACATTCGGCTTCGTCGTCGGCGCGGCATTCACCACGCCGATCGATGCGAAGATGGAGAGGCCAAGCCAGTGCAGGGTGAAAAGGCGACGGGGTGACATGATTGTCGGAACGATTGGGGGCACAAAATTTGACGGAAACCAACGGGGCGCAATCTCCAATCTGCACCGCGGACGATCCATGGCGCGGGACGGGGCGCGAATTTCGAACCGACAGGCAGGCACCGCACTCGACAAGGCGGCAGAGCAACGGTATTCAACGTTCCCTGACGGTATTCCCTATCCACAGAATCTCCGTCACCCGATCCATTTCATCCAACGCTTTGCTCATGAAGCTCTCCCTATTCACCACTGCTTTTCTCCTCGTGGCGATCGCCATGCCAGCAGCGACGTCCAGGCGCACGCCGAATATAGTCCTGATTTTTGCGGACGACCTCGGCTACCGCGACACCGGCTTCACCGGCTCCCCATTCTTTGAAACCCCGAATCTGGATCAGTTGGCGAAGCGCGGCATGATCTTCGACAACGCCTACGCGGGTGCCGGCAATTGCGTGCCGAGCCGGGCCACGCTTCACTCAGGGCAGTATTCCCCGCGCACAGGCGTTTACGCGGTGCGTCGCACGGACCGGGGACCGAAGGAGTTGCAACGCCTGGTGCCCGTCCCCAACCGGGAGGATCTCGCCCTGGAAAACGTCACGGTGGCAGAAGCCCTGAAGGCCGCAGGATACGCCACCGGCCTGTTCGGCAAATGGCACCTGTCGGGCGCGCCCGGCGTGAAGCCGACACAGCAAGGATTTGACGTCCATTTTGAATCGATGCGCCCCTCCCGGACCAACAAACCGGAGGATCCCAAGGTGGTTTACTCGCTGACACGCGCCGCCATCGCTTTCATGGAAGAGCATCGTGCGGTGCCGTTCTTCGCGTTCATCGCGCACCACGCCATCCACAGCCCCCTTGAAGCCCGGCCCTCCAGTCTGCAGAAATTCCAAGCCAAGGCAGCGGGCCACCCAAAGGCGAATGCCCTGTATGCGGCATGCATCTACGACCTCGACGATGCGGTGGGCAAGGTGGTGCAGGCCCTCCGGGACCTGAAGCTGGAGGACAACACCCTGATCATCTTCACCTCCGACAATGGAGCCACGCCCCAGTCCCCGCAGGAGCCCTTGCGCGGGAACAAGGGGTGCTATTACGAGGGAGGCATCCGCGAGCCCTGGATCGCAGTCTGGCCCGGCATGATCCCGGCAGGTTCACGATCGACGGTTCCCGTGATCAACACCGATCTTTATCCCACCTTTCTCGCCGCTGCCGGTGCGAAGGTTCCGAGCGGCAAGATACTGGACGGAGAAAACCTGCTTCCCGTGTTCACGCGGCAGGCGGATCACCTGCAGCGGCAGACGATCTACTGGCACTTCCCGGGGTATCTCGACTCGCCCGTGATTCGCGGGCGCGACCCCGTCTTCCGGACCCGTCCGGTGACAGCGATGCGTTCGGGCAAATGGAAACTGCACCTTTACCACGAGGAATGGCAGCTGGATGGAGGCCGGGCTGCACTCGCCACGAATCACGCGGTTGAACTCTACGATCTGGAAAACGATCCCGGCGAGCGAGTGGATGTGGCCCTGCGTTTCCCAGGGGAACGTGACCGGCTCCTGGATGAAATGCTGGCCTGGATGGCGGGTACCGGCGCCCGCATGCCTTCGGAACGCAACCCCGCCTACAATCCCCATGCCAAACCCAATCTGAAAAAGGCGGCGGGCAAGGCATCTGCCGACGAATGATACCCAAGGCTGTCCCGCCCATCGCCATGCGCTCCTATCTTCCCATCCTTCTGTTTATCGGTGCGTCTCTTTTCGCACCGGGCTGCAAGCCCGCCCGTGAAACAAAACCGCCGCCCGCACCCACGGCGAACGCCGCTGCCGCTTCCTCCACCGCCACACACGGCGAGCAGAAACTTCGGGGACGGTGGGTGCGAAGCGATGGAGGGTATGTACTCGCCATCGGCGACATCGACGCCGCCGGCCGTGTCCACGCGTCGTACTTCAATCCATCCCCGGTCAACGTGGCTTGGAGTCGTGTCCTGACGGAGCCCGCGGGGCTGACTCTCCTCACCGAGCTGCGGGATGTGAATTATCCCGGTTGCATGTACAAGCTGGTCTATGACGCCGCGCGCGACCGGCTGGCCGGCACCTATTTTCAAGCTCAGCTCCAGGAAACCTACTCGGTCGAATTCGAGCGGGAGCGCTGACCGCGGCCGTGCTTCTTCATGGGTTGTCGTTCCGCCGCAAGAGTGGCGGCGGATCGCGATGACGTTCGTTCTCGTACAAACGACTGTAGCGGACGAACACGGCAAACGCGTTGGCACCGGCGACGTAGAGACCGGGATAGCCGTCTAGAAATCCGCGTTTGATCACATATCCGCGAAAAAATCGCCACGCCGCCCGAAAGAGCGTGCTGCCCACAAAAAAGCGCCGCCCCCGCGCCTTCTGCTGCTGGACAAAGAGTTCCGCGAACGGGTTGATCTTCGCCACATGGCTCGAAAGCGAGGGAAACGAATAATGATGCAGGTCGCCCCGGAGCCGGATGACGGGGCCGTCACACACCATCTTTTCATGCACAAAGGCGTCTCCACCCCAGCGCGCGCGGCTGCGGTCGACCAGGCGCAATGACAGGTCCGGATACCAATCGCCATGCGTGATCCACCGGTCGATGAACCAGACCTTGCGCGGAAAACGTGCGCCGGCATACTGTTCGACCAGCCCGCCGCCAAGGAACTGTTCAATCTTGCTGCGAAGCTCCACTGACACCTCCTCATCAGCATCAAGGCACAGCGCCCACCGCTGGGCCGCCAGATCGAGCGCGTTGTTTTTCGTGTCCCGAAACCCCTTCCACTCCAGGGTGAAGACCTTCGCTCCAAATCGTTCGGCCACCGCAGCGCTCTCGTCAGTGGTATTGTTCAGGACGACGATGATCTCGGTGACCCATCCCTGCACACTGGCCAGGCAACGCGACAGATTATGCGCCTCGTTGCGGGCAACGATCACGACGGAAAGCAGGGGGGGCGATGCCAAGGGAGGATGGGGTTGCGAGGGCGGACAATGCCATCCTCACGCATTCAAGGGCGATTGCCGGCCCTTCCGACGAGAACATCTCCGTAGTCATGGACGCGGGAGCAGATCAGGCGCAACGTGCTTCCGAGATCACCTTCGGCGGTCTTGAACTGTTCCGCATCGACGGTCAAAGGAGCCCCCAGCACCACCAACGGAGCGCCATAGCTGGGCGTGCTGATTGCCTGCTCGATGCTCAACCCTCCGACCGCCTGCACCGGAACGCTGACCGCCGCCACCACCTCGCGCAGGCGATCAAGGGGGCTGGGCATCCTGCGCCCGGAGGCGGCAATGCCGCGCCGCTCGTCATAGCCGACATGATGGATCACGTAGTCGCACCCGAAGTCCTCGAGGAGCCGCGCCCCCGCCACCCAGTCTTCGCAGCCAAGGTTGTCGCCCATCACTTTGACGTTGTAGTCACGGCCGGCCTTCACGACGCAGCGCAACGTCTCCTCATGTGCCCGCGCCATCACGACCACGTGGGTTGCACCGGCCTTGGCCATCATTTCGGCCTCAAGGTAGCCTCCATCCATCGTCTTGAGGTCGGCAACGATCGGTACCTCCGGAAACCGTTCGCGAAGGCGTCTGACTCCATGCAGCCCCTCCGCCAGGATCAACGGCGTCCCCGCTTCGAGCCAGTCGACACCGGCACCGACAGCGATCCCGGCCGTATTCACAGCCTCATTCAGATCCGTGAGATCAAGTGAGATTTGGACAATGGGACGCATTCCGGGCCTCTTTACAGAAACAGATCTGCCACACAAATCCGAATTTGCAGTCAATATCGCACGGACAAGACTTCATTGGAAAACGTGGCAGAGCATCCGACGTTGCAATCACACCGAAGCGCAACCTGTTTCATTCCCTCTTGAAAATCAAATCGGCAGAGTTTCTGGTCAGCGCCCCCACCCTTGCAACCGCGCCCAAGGGCCCCCTTCCCGAATTTGCCTTCATCGGACGCTCCAACGTCGGGAAGTCATCCCTGATCAATCTGCTGACCGAACGCCGTGAACTTGCCAAGGTGTCCGCGACGCCAGGCAAGACCGTCCTGATGAATTTTTTCAAGGTCAACGGTGCCTGGGTTCTCGTCGATCTCCCCGGTTATGGCTACGCCAAGGTCGCGAGGTCGCAGCGTGCGGATTTCAACGAGGCTGTAAATGCCTACCTTGAACAGCGTGAAAACCTGCGGTGCCTGTTCGTGTTGATCGACTCGCGGCTGAAACCGCAATCCATCGACTTGGAATTCATCGGGTGGATCAATCGGCTTGGACTGGAATTCGCGCTCGTCTTCACGAAGACCGACAAACAATCACCGACCCGCACCCGCGCCTCAATCGCGGCATTTCTGGAGGCACTCAGACAACGCGGTCAGGCTGCACCCATGCGCACCTTCAGCAGCTCTGTAACCACAAAGGAGGGACGTCGGGAAATCCTGGCGGCAATCCACGAAGCCATCACCAACTGAAGCGGCAAGCTTGGGATGGACAAACTGCTGGCCGTGGGAGTTGCCCCGCAGGATGCGGGCGGCGTCCCCACTCGCCTGAGACGATCTCCATCGTCGACCTATTGCCATTATCATGCGCAATCCATTCCTCGGCTTGCCCAACCGTCACGCACTCGCCATGAATGAGGGCACGGCGCATTCTTGTCCTTGGGCGATTTGCCGGTGTTCCCGTTCCAATTGAGATCGCCCTTCTCGCGTCCCGTCCAAAATCCGCAAACTCCATGGCTGAGATCGTTCCGTTCCCCCCTTCATCCGTTCCTGCGGTTGCGCCTGACTTCGAGGCGCTGGTTCTCCAGCTTCAACACGGGTCGGGATCGGCATTTACCCTGTCCAACAACGAGGACCGGCCGCTTTACGGTCGCACGCTCTATATCGCAAACTGCCCGCTCGATACCCGTTACGGCACGTTCCGCGCGTACATTTTCCAGGACATCATCGACAAGCACTACATCGTCGCCCTCGCGCATGGCGACATCGTCGGCGCGAAAACGCTCTACACGCGATTGCACTCCTCGTGTGTGACCAGCGAGACCCTGCGCGGATGTGACTGCGATTGCGTGCAACAATTGGAGGGCGCGTTTCAGGTCATTGCCGGGAAGGGCAATGGCATCCTGTTCTATCTATTGCAGGAGGGCCGTGGTGTCGGCTACGTTGGCAAGGCCCGGGACCGCATGCTGGTGCAGGCGTCGCTGGACCAGTTGTCGACGTTTGCGGCCTACCATGCGATGGGACTCGAGAAGGATCATCGCAACTATGACAACATTTCGCAGATCTGCTATCTGCTCGGCATCACCGCCTCCTGGATCGTCCTGACCAATAATCCCGACAAGGTCGAAGCGCTCAAATCGCAGGGCCTGTCGGTCGCCGGTACCGAGGCGCTCGAGTTCGAGCCCTCACCGTTCAACCTTGCCTACCTGACCTCGAAGGCCGCAGGAGGCCACATCCTGAAACGCCCGGCGCAAACCAGCGTGAAACGGGCGCTCCCT
>CAZOXB010000114.1:0-11367 GCA_964583635.1 uncultured Opitutaceae bacterium
AAATCAAAGCAGGGTGCCCTGGTCGCCCGCACCCCCGGTCGCGGGCTTCAATCCGACGACCGCATAGCCCTTGGGCGTGAGTGTCCGGCCCTGCGGGGTGCGCTGGAGATAACCTTCCTGGATCAGGAAAGGCTCGTGCACCTCCTCGAGGGTCTCGGTTTCCTCCCCCACGGCGACGGCGATCGTGCCAAGCCCCACCGGGCCGCCGCGATAATTCTCGGCCATCACGCGGAGCATGCGCTTGTCCATCTCGTCGAGCCCGCGTGCGTCGATTTCAAGGAGTTCGAGAGCGGCGGCGGCGACATCCCGGGTGATGCGCCCGCGGGCACGTTCCTGCGCGAAGTCACGGCAGAAATTGATGAGGTTGTTCGCGATGCGCGGCGTTCCCCGGCTCCGGCGGGCGATCTCGCGTGCCCCATCGTCGTCGATTTCCACCCTCAGCAATGCGCAGCTCCGCCGCACAATGCCCATGAGCGTGGGCACGTCATAATACTCGAGCCGGGTTTGCAGGGTGAACCGTGAGCGCAGCGGCGCGGTGAGGAGCCCGGCCCGCGTGGTGGCGCCGATCAGCGTGAAACGGGGGATGGAAAGCCGCACGCTGCGTGCGTTCGGTCCCTGGTCAATCATGATGTCCAGGCGGAAATCCTCCATCGCGGAGTAGAGGTACTCCTCCACGGTCTTGGGGATGCGGTGGATCTCGTCGATGAAGAGCAGATCCCCCTCCTCCAGATTGGTGAGCAGACCCGCGAGGTCTCCCGCCTTCTCCACCACGGGTCCGGACGTCACGCGCACGTTCTTGCCCAGCTCGTGGCCAAGAATGAAGGCCAGCGTGGTCTTGCCCAATCCCGGTGGTCCGCTCAGAAGGATATGATTCAGCGCCTCGCCCCGGCGCCGGGCCGCGCCCACCATGACCTGCAGGCGCTCCACCGTTTTGGGCTGCCCGGTGAAGTCGGCAAATGAGAGCGGACGCAGCGCCGCCTCCGCCTGGGTGACCGGCTGGGCGAGGGTGTTGGTCAGATAACCGAGACCGGTCGGTGCGTTCGCCGAACCGGAGGCCACCGTGGCCGGTGTTGCCTTGGGATTCGTTCCGGAGCTCATTTCCATTCCACATCCGCGCCGAGGTTGCGCAGGTTCTCCACGAAACGCGGATGCGCCCGCTGGATGACATCCGCGTTCTTCACCACACTCCGCCCGGGGACGCTGGCGGCAACCATGTACAGGGCAATGGCGGCACGAATGACGTAGGGTGAATCCACGACCGCCGCGTACATCGGCTTGTTTCCAAAAACGACGATGCGATGCGGATCACTGACCACCACGTGTGCGCCGAACTTCGCCAATTCCGGAATCCAGGAGAATCCGTTCTCGTATACCTTGTTCCAGAAGTGGACAACCCCGTCCGCACGCGTACTCAACGCGATCATCAGGGGAAGGAGATCCACCGAGAAATACGGCCAGGGCGCCGCCTCGATCTTCGTCAGCAGATTGCTCGTGAACGGTGTCTCCACCTTCATGCTCTGATTGCGCCGCACGATGGCCGTCGTGCCATCGTGCTCGACTTGGACACCGAGTTTCCGGAAGGCACGGACGATGAGGTCAAAATGATGCGGCAGGGATTTCCTGACTGACACTTCACCCCCGGTGATGGCGCCCAACGCCAGGAAGGTCACCACCTCGTGGTAATCGGTGCCAATTTCGATCGTCGCGCCATGCAGCTTCTCGACACCGGAAAAGCGCAGCATCGAGGTGCCGATGCCGTCGATCCGCGCGCCCATCTGCACCAGGGCGGAGCACAATTCCTGCACATGCGGCTCGCTCGCGGCATTGATCAGGATCGAATCGCCGGTCGCCAGGGCAGCGGCCATGGCAAAATTCTCCGTCACCGTGACCGACATGTAATCACACCAATGCCGCCCGCCGAGAAAACCCGCCGGCAGCCCAATCACCAACGGATCACCCGCATCGACGACCGCCCCGAGGGTCTGAAAGATGTCCAGATGGGGATCGATCTCGCGAACGCCCAGGGAGCAGCCTTTCGAGTTGGCCGGAACCGATATGCGGCGCAGCCGGTGCAGCATCGCCGGATACAGCAGCACGGTCGAACGCATTGCCTGGGGCAATTCGGCATTGGACAGCGCGCGGGTGAATCCCGAGTGATCGATCTCCATCACGCCACCCGCCTTGTCCCAGGAAATGCGCGATCCATGGTTCCGGAAAAACCCCACCAGCTTTTCCAAGTCCGTAATATCCGGTACGTTTCTCAACGTCACTGGATCGTCGGTCAGCAGCGACGCGCAAAGAATCGGCAACACCGAATTCTTGTTGCCCGAAGGCGTGATGGTTCCGGACAGCGGCTTGCCGCCATTGACGATGAGGTCAGCCATGGGAGGCGTGAAACGAGAAACGGAATCGGAGTGGATTCAATCATCGAAACAATAAAAAAAGGCGCCCGCAGGAGCGGACGCCTCGTGATTGCCTGGCCGGAAAGGCCGCAGCGAGCGGACAACTCAGGATCCGGCGGACGAATCACCGCCATCGCGGTTGCCCCCGGATCGGGAATCCGGGCCGCCGAAGTCTCCCCGGTTGCGTCCACGACCGCCCCGATGGCGGCGACGACGGTAGCCACCATCGCCATCCTGGCCTTCGCCACTCCCCTGCCCCTGACCGTCGCGCGGGGTGCGCTGATCAAAACGGCGGCCGCCACCACCCTGGCGACGTCGGGAACCGCCCCGATCATCGAACCGGGAAGGATCACGCCCGTTGGACGTGCGATCCGTCGGCGCGGGCGCCTTGGGGGCCTCCACCGGAGCGCCTCCAAAGAGTCCCTTGAGCCATCCCACAAAGCCGCCTGACTTGGCCTCGGTCGAAGAAGCCGGAGCAGTCGGGCGGACCGGCGAAAACGTCTTGGGCGACGGGTTGTCGCGATCACCGCCGGGCCCCCGATTTCCCCGATTATCGCGATTGTCACGGGGCGAACGCCCCTCGCGCGATTCGCGCGGGTAACGGGGTTCGCGGCCATCCCGACGAAACTCCCGCTGGTCCCCCGACGCCTGGCTGCGGTAGCCCTCGCCACGGGAACCCTCGTTTGAACGTTCCGGCCGGAAGGCGGGACGGTCTTCACGCCTTGTCGCCGGGCGATCGTTCTCGCGCGGGGTCGAACTATCCCAACTGGAGGCGGGGCGGCGAGGTTCCGCCGGAGGCAGGATGGTGATGCTGGCCTTTTCAGCCGGCGTTTCCTCGGCTGCGGTGCTCTCGGCGACACCCGGAGGCTGGGCCGATGGCGTGGCCGTGATCACGGGTTCTGTCGAGGCGGATGGAGTTTCCGTAGTGGACGCGGAAACCATGATGGTTGCGGTAACAGCCGCTCCCGACGTCGAGACCGGAGCTGGCAGCTCGGCGGCAGGCGGCGTTTCGGGAGCGAACGGGTTTTGGTACTCGCGTTCAGCGACGATCACCTGAACGGCAGTGGGCTTGTATTCGCCGCGAGGAGCGGCATTGGCGGCGGAGGGCGCGACCACGGTCGCGCGCTTGCCGCGCGCAAGGCCGGATCCGCGGCTGGTGCCGAATGAATTCGGCTCCGAAGCGGCGGCCATCGCGCTGGAGGTCGCAGTCGACGGCGCAGCCGATTCGGGCTGCGCAGGCGTCACACTGGACGTGTTTTGATCTGACATGACTTATTGTATTGTTTGGGTTGAAGGCGCAGACACCGCAAAAATGCGGTACGCGCGTACGGCGCCATGGGCGGAGCAGGAGGCTCAACGCAGGCTACACGTGCTCTATCGTCATCTAACGCAAATACTGTCGCAACTCTAATCCCACTTTTTGCGACCCAACCACCGTCAACCGCCAATATGCTGCATATACAACTCGAATATGACCGGTTCCCCGCAAGATCTCCAAGCTGAATCCGGGCGACGAGTGCAGCCTTGCACCAGGAGTGGAAAGGTCCGTAGTCAGCTTTCGATGACGACGGACAAACTCGAATCGATTTTCACGATGCAGGCCGCGCTCAATCAACGAATCGGGGTGAACCTGCCACCGCCCACCGAGGAAGAGAAGGCCAAGTGGATCCTGAACTATACCCGTGCGATGCAGCAGGAACTCGCGGAACTCGTGGATTCCGTGCCTTGGAAATGGTGGGCGAAATACCAGAAATTCGATGAGCAGAACGCCCGCGTTGAGGTGGTGGACCTCTTCCATTTTCTGGTCTCCCTCGCGCAAGCCTTGGGCATGACCGCCGACGACGTCTATCAGGCATACCTCAAGAAAAACGCGGTGAACCATCAACGTCAGGAAAGTGGTTACGCCGCCAAGGACGCGGGCGATTCGCGGCACATTTAGCCATTTCGGAAAAACGCTTCGCGTTTTACTCCTTCGCCTTTCCATCCGATTGGCACCATGCTGCGTTCAGCTTGTCGTTGATCGCGTGTGAATCCACCTGACCGCTCCCCTTCCCCGCAACCGCGTCGTCGTCGTTTTCGCGCCCGGCGGCTGCTGGTCGCATTTCTTGTCCTGGTCGTTGTCTACGTGCTCTTCGGCTTTTTCGGGATGCCTGCGGTCATCCGCTCCCAGGCTGAAAAGCGTCTCTCGGCAGCACTTGGCCGGCCGGTCAAGATCCGGCAGGTCCGGTGCAATCCGCTCACGCTCTCGCTGGAAATCACCGGGCTGCATGTTGGCGATGGCCAAGGAGGGGAGTTCGTGGGCTGGCAGCGGCTGTTCGTGAACTTCGATCCGCTCAAGCGACTCACCGGCGCATGGACGTTCAAGGAAATCATTCTCGAAGGCCTGAACCTGGCGGTTCTTCGCGATGCAACCGGGCGGATGAATTTCGCCGACCTGATCGAAAAATCCCAGCGTTCAAACTCGCCACGCAACAAGAACCCCAGCCGGCCTCCCGCTCTGGCCATCGAGAGACTTGAGGTGAACGCGGCACGGATGCAGTTCAACGATGCGAGCCGTCGCACGCGGTTTGAAACCGATGTCGGGCCCATCACCTTTACGCTCCGGCATCTCAGGACGGTCGGGGACTCCATGGCACCGCTTTCGCTCTCGGCGACCACCGAGGCCGGCGAAACGCTGGCATGGCAGGGGACGCTCGAGCTTGAGCACTTGAAATCCGCCGGTGAATTCAGCCTCTCGAATCTGTCCCTCGCCAAGTATCGGCCCTACTATCAGGATCACGTGGGCTTTGTGCTCCAAAAGGGCCTTCTTTCCATGAAGGGAAAGTATGAGGCGGAATTCACGGCAGGCATGCCTCAAATTCGACTGAGCGACGGCTCGATGGCGCTGGGTGGGATTGAGATGACTGCACGCGACGCCCGGGGTCCGCGGATCGCGGTCAACGACGTCACGATGACGGGAATCCAAGGCGATCTCGCCAGGCGGGAAGGCGCGATTGGGCACATCCTCATTGCGGGAGGAAGGATCGTCGCCAATCGCACGCCGGAGGGGACCGTTGATTTGACGGGCCTGTTCACGGCAGCTCCGGTCGCGACGCCGCCGCCAACCTCCACCCCATCGGCCTCCGCCGGTGCCACCTCGTCACACCGTGGCGGAGAACCCGCTTCGAAACCGTGGTCGTTCACCGTCAACAAAGCGGAGGTTGCGCAAGTTGCCGTCGAACTCACCGACCACTCGATACCCAAGCCCGCCGTTCTCGCCATCAGCGGCCTGTCGGCAACGGTCGGCCCGATGAAGTCCCAAGCGCTGAACGAATCATCGGCCATCGAAATGAAATTTGGCGTCGATGGCGGCGGTGAAGTTTCATTGAAGGGCACCCTCGCCCTGCAGCCGCTCGGCGGGAAGGTGGTGCTGACGCTGACCCAGTTGCCCCTCCAGATCGCCAACCCGTACCTTGCGTCGTCCCTGCCCCTCCAGATCGAAAAGGGGACGGCCACGCTCACTGGCGATGTCACCTTGGTCGATGGCGGACTCAACTTCGCGGGACAAACCCATCTCGATGATTTCAGCATGGCGGACAACGCCACCCGATCGCCGGTGGCGGGCTGGTCAAGCCTCGCGATCAATAGCATTCAGGCGTCCTCCAAGCCGCTCAAGGCAGACATCGCCACCATCAACTGGCACGGCTTGACGGTGCACACCGTCGTCGAAAAGGACGGCCGCCTCAACCTGACTGCGTTCGGAGGTCGCAGGGAGACGCCGCCGGCGCCCGCCGAAACCACTTCGCCTTCCCAGGCAACATCCGTCGAATCGCCCTTGGCGTCCGCTCCCGCCACCGCACAGCCGGCACCGCACCCATCGCCCGGCAGCAAGCCCTTGCCGCCGGTCACGGTGGGCAGGATCGCATTCGAGAAGGCGCGATTCACCTTCCGGGACAATTCCGTTCAGCCGGCCGTGGAATCGGAGCTCTCCAGTTTCAGCGGGACGATCGAAGGGCTTTCCTCCACGAATTTGGGACGCGGCGATCTGCATCTGAACGGTGTCGTCAATGAGACTGCCGCGGTCGCCATCACCGGCAAACTCAATCCCCTCGGGACCCCACGTTCCGCCGACGTCAAACTCGATTTCAAGGACATCGAATTGTCCCCGCTGGCCCCCTATGTGGCGAAATACGCGGGCTATGCCTTCGAACGCGGCGCGCTTACGCTAGCCATTGAGTTCAAGCTGAACAACCGCACCATCGACAGTTCGGAAGTCATCACGCTCGATCAATTCACGCTCGGGGAAAAGAATGACAGCCCCGACGCCCTGAAGGTGCCGCTGACCCTCGCGATCGCCCTGCTCAAGGACCGCAGCGGCCGCATGGTGATCGATGTGCCGATCCAAGGAAGCCTGGACGATCCCCAATTCCGGATCGGACGCGTCGTCATGCGCGTGATCGGCAATCTCCTCGCCAAGGCCGCCACCTCGCCGTTCGCCCTGCTCGGGAGCATGTTTGGCGGAGGCGGTGACGACCTCGCCTTCCAAGCCTTCGCACCGGGTGACGTGTCTCCCTTGAAATCGGAGGCCAACAAACTGGCAACCGTCACCAAGGCCCTGTCCAACCGTCCCGGACTGCGGCTCGACCTGGCCGGCAGCTACGACCCCGTGTCCGATCGAGGAGCCCTGCAGCACGCCGAGCTTGAGCGCCAGATCCAGGCTCGTGTCATGGAAGAACGGCAAAATTCGTCGGCATCCGCCCCGCCTGTCTCGAACGCCGGCGACGGGACGATGACCGATGATGAGCGTCTGCACGCACTTTCCAGCCTCCACGCCGCGGCGTTTCCGGAACTTGCCCCAACCGTTCCGCCTCCACCAGAACCTGCTGATGTCCCGCCACCACAACCCGCCGGCGGTCATAGCGGATTCTTCAAACGCCTGGGCAGGCTTTTTTCGGCCGGCGTGACGGCCACCCCGCCGGCCGCTACCACGGCCGCACCGCAGGAAACTTACCCACCACCCCCAGCGGCACCTGCGCTGAGCGCCGCCGAAATGACGGCCCAGCTCATTGGAAAGATTCTGATCGAGGACGAGGCGCTTCGCAGTCTGGCCAACTTGCGTGCGCAGCACATTCGCATCCAGCTCCTGCAATCGACCGACATCGCACCGGAACGAATTCTCATCGTCGCCCCCGTCTCGACAGGCTCGCGGGTCGAGCTCCGGTTGAAATGAGTGAAACATCCCGCCGCCGCTCGGCGGCCCTGATTTCGGATGCGCGATGAAGCCACCCTCATTCGCATTCCTGCGAGCGCCGGCATTTGTTCCGGTGGACCAGCAAATCCCGGGATCAGAAACCCAGACGCCCCGCGCCGGATGGGAACCCTTTCCGCGGGACACAATTTTCATGAAGATTCATTTCGTAAGGGCGCGGTGTGGGGCATGAAGCTTGAGCATGCGTCCCATCCGCCTTGCACCCGCCTGCTGCCGCAGCTTGTCGATGCCGGCCGTTTCCATCCTTGCCGCCGCGCTTTGTGGCGTCGGCAGCGATACCCTGCTTCCCCACCTCGCCGCCGCGCCTGCACCGGCGGAACACGTCGTTGATTTCCGTTACGGAATCCCCACCTGGCATCAGCCGCTGGGCATCCCGGAAGACTGGCACAAGCCCATGGCCAATGAGCGTGGCGCACTGCTCTACGACTTCGGACCGGGGCCTTACGTTCAGGGACTCACCGTGGTTGAGGCCAGTGCCGAAGGCGCTCCCTTCGCCTTCGAGCGGCAAACTTTCGCGGACAACGCCCGACTGCCCGCGGTGCGCTCGCAGCTCAGGCGGGGAAAGGACGCCCTCATCGTCACCACATTGTCGCTGCCGCCCGCAGATGCGTCGATCTCCGATGGCCGCGGCCAGGGCTACGAGCGGCTCGACGGCATCACCGGCTCCCTCGGCTGGAGTCGGCCGGGCGATGACGTTTCTCCCGAGTTCCGCAATGTCGCCTGGGGAATCAATCGTCCCATCCGCTATCGAGTGCAGGTTGGAAAAGGCGAGCCGAGGATCGTCATGCTGGGGTTCTGCGAGAGCTACAAGGTGATCCTGAACCAACGCATCGCCGACATGCGTGTCGAAGGCGCCCCGTCACAGATCGTCGATCTCCCTCTCAACGGTCCCGTCAACCAGCCTCAGATTTTTCTCTTCAACGCGCGCGACACGAACCATGACGGCTGGATCGACATCGCAGTCGTCGCTCCGCAGGGACACGATCCGAATACGACGCTCGCCACGATCGCGGTCTATCCCGCCGGGACGGCGTTGACACGCGCAGAACTCCTCGCCGGATCCCGCGCCCCCAACGACCGCGCCGCACTGCGCATCGCCTGCGGAACCGAGGTCCGGCGGCAGGCGCCGCGCGTCGATGTCCTCCACGCGCACTACTCCGAGGGGGTTCAACCCATTCTGACCCTCCGCACCGGACGCTCGCTGGTTTTTTCCGAAGGCGGACTCGTGACCAACGACAATATCCCGTTTGTGGAAACAACACCGCGTGCCCTCCGGATGACACGGACCCCACGAGGCTGGAACCTGGAGTTTCCCGCCGGCACCCGCGAGGTGCTGGCCCGCGTTTTTTCGGGCGATGCTTCGATCGCCGATGTGCACCGCACCCGCGATCTCACCCTGGACGACGCCTTGCGCATCCACCGTGAGCGCTGGTCCGGGGTCGCCATTCCCTACGGCCACATCACCGTCGCCGATCCTGCCATCCAGTCGATGATCGACGCCTCGATCCGCACGCTCTACCAGGCACGCGAGACGATCAACGGGCAGACGCAGTTCAATGCGAGTTTCACGCTGTATCGGGGGCTCTGGGCGGGTGACGCCGTGTACATCACCACGCTGGCAGCGCAACTGGGCGATTCCAAATCCGCGCGGCAAACGCTCGACGCCCTGTTCAGCCACCAACGGCCCGATGGCATCATCGACGAACTCCATCCCCAGCAGATCTATCGCGCCACCGCCGAGGTCATCTGGGCCGTCGAACGCGACGCCCAGATCTCCGGCAACTGGGATTACGCCCGCGCCCGCTGGCCCCAGATCGTGCTCGGCGCAAAGGGAATTCGCAGCCTGCGCGACTCAACGCTGACCCATCCCGACGCGCCCTACGCCGGCATGTTTCCCCCGGGGTTCAGCGATGGCGGCATCCTCGACATCGGCGCGGAATATTCCTCCGTGTACTGCACAATCACCGGTCTCAAGGCAGCCGTGCGCATGGCCAATGCCCTGGGTTTCAGCCAGGACGGCGCCGCCTTCGCGAGACTCGCGGATGAATTTCAAGCGGCATTCGAGCACCACCGTAAACGCGACCAGCGCCGCGACACGCGCGGCAACCTCTACCTCCCGGTGCGCGTGGGCTTCAAAGGTGACGACCCCATTCCCCAGCTAACGCAGTGGGCCTTCATGGATGCTCACCTGAACGGCGGCGGCTGGTTGCCTGCGGACCACGAACTCGTCAAGGGATCCCTCGCTCTCCTTGAGTCGGTTGAGAAGCAGGGCCTGCCTGTCAGCATGGGCTGGATGCCCGGAGGCAACTGGGCGGGCATGGGCATGTTCTATGGGCTGCAGCCGTTGATTCTGGGTCGCGACGTCAAGACCGCCGACATCCTCTACGCAGCCGCGAACCACGCTTCGCCCCTGGGCACCTGGGTCGAGGAGCAGTCGCTGGTCGGCAAGCCGCTCAAGCTTGCCGGCGACCAGCCGCATAATTTCGCCGCGGCCATGATGCCGACGCTGGCTGGATCGATGCTGGCCTACGAACATAATCGGGTGATTCACCTGCTCGGCAGCGTGCCGTCGGAATGGCTGCGCGGGGGCGCCATCAACCGTCTCGACCGGTGGTCCACCGCGGAGGGCGTCGTCACCCTGTCGTTGACCGTCAGCGCCGACGGCAAGACCGCCACACTCGCGGTGCAACCCATCGCCCGCGCCCAGGCGTCGACCTCCGTCGTCCTGCACACGGCCGGCCTGACGCGGGCGGGTTTCACGATCGCCAACCTGCCCAAGGACGGTCGCATCCCAATCCCGCCAAACGCGCCCTTCATCCTGATCGCCACGCGTTAGGAAGGCCCGTTCATCTGTTCATAGCCCTTGAAAAAGGCCACGATCGCCTTCGTGGCGGCACTCGGGTAGCGATGCCCGCCGGAATGGATCCAGGTCACCACCGGTGCATTCAGTTTGGAGTGATAGATCAGCGCCTCATCGCCACCCGGAGCCCATGGAGTTCCGTGCTTTTCGCAGTCATTGATCCTCCGGTCCAAGGCGATCGCGATCTCCTGCCAGGCAAACTTTACCAACGGGTCCTTCCGCCCCGCGATATGCAGGACCGGCCGCGGTTGGGTGGGCTGCTGCGCGTTCCGCCCCAGCATGCCCGAGGAAGGGGCAAAGGCGGAGAAGACATCGGCGCGCCGGGCCCAAAGCAGGTAGGTGAACGCACCCCCGTTGGAATGTCCGGTAGCAAACACGCGGTGTGCATCCACGGGGTAGTCCTTCTTCAACGACGCCACCATGGCATCCACAAAGGCCAGATCGCGATCTCCCTGCTCGCTGGCGGCCGACTGCCATCCGGCGCGCGCCCCGGATGGGTCCGTGAGCAGACCCGGCGTGGGCAGCCCCTGCGGATAAACCACCAGGGCCTCCGGCCAAAGCGTCTCCAGCGCAAACGTCCGCGCCGCATTCTGCATCGAACCACCATGGCCATGGAAGACGAACACAACCGGAATCGGCCCCTTGGACATGTCCCGCGGCACCGCCACGAGCGCCTTTCGCTCAACACCGTCCACGTTCCAGGTCTGAGTCTTCAGTTCACAGCGCCCCGTGCCCACCGCCAGCACCGCCGCCGCCAACAGACATAGGGAAAGTTTCATACCTCGTAGAACGCGCCAGACTTTCAATGGTTCCGCGTTTCCCGTGGAAAAGGCGCCCTTGCCGCTGCACAAAACGGC
>CAZOXB010000114.1:11467-12654 GCA_964583635.1 uncultured Opitutaceae bacterium
TACAATTCCTGCAGGCGCAGGTTTCGGAATCGATAGGTCTGCCCCTTTTCACCGTGATGCTGGAGGCCGATCACGCCGCTCGCATCCATGGTGTCCTCGATGTCTGTCACGGTAACCCCATTGACCTCGATCTTGATCCTGGAACCGCGGCAAGTGATGCGATAGGCGTTCCATTGATCGCGTTTGAACGCCCCGGCGGAACGCTCGCGGAAGGCAGCCTCGCTCTTGGCATCGCCCTTGATCGGGCTGATGAACCACATGCGGCGCCCCTCGTCATAGAGCCCGCCCGACCAGCCCCGGGCCGGGTCGCCGTCCACCTCCGCCTGGTAGCCGAAAACATTGTTGGGCTCGGCATGCGCCCTGAACATGAAGCCGCTGTTGGCCTGTCCGGCGGGCAACAACACTTCGCCCTCGAAGACAAAATTCGCGTAGGATTTCTCCGTCACAAGAAAGAACTTCTTGTCGGCCGTGAGATGGATTTCACCGTCCACCACCTCGGCCTTGCCCCAACTGTAGGGGTTTCTCCAGCCCGTCAGCGTCTTGCCGTCAAAGAAGGGCGCCGCCTTCGTGACACGCTTCTTCTTGTCGTCGAGATTCTGATGGGCCTCCTCGTCGGAGACGGCAGCGGATTTTACGCCCCCGGCCGGCACCTCCAGCTTTGCGAGCCAAACGAGGGCATTGAGCATGAGCTTGCGCTGATCGTCGTTCTGCCAGTTCAGGTGAAAGTGACCGCCGGAGAAACCGAACCCGCGTCCACCATCCTTTCGCTCCACCGCCCACATCATCGTTTCCGGGCGCCCTTTGGCCGCCTGGATATGCGCGTATGGCCCCTTGGGATGGACGTACGGGCCGTCGCGCGTCGCGTCGGAGGGAGTGGCCACGAGAATATCCTCTACTCCTGCCTTCCAGTCGCGGAAACGGATGTTGAAATACCACTCATCCTGGGTCTTGAACGGCTTCACGCCGCGCGTGATCGGATGCCTGGGGAGCGAGGTATAATCCGCATCCCAGATCGGATTGCAGGAAAAACCCGTCTCGTAGTACCCGCCGATCCAAGCCTTCCACTCCGGACCGCCCTTGTCCGCCGGCACCTCCACGGCGAAGTGGGCGAAGCCGATGCCGACGCCCTTCGCCACCAGTTTTCTCAGCACCTCGAGCCGGTCATTCTGCAAGGCGATGTGCCGCGG
>CAZOXB010000115.1:0-12639 GCA_964583635.1 uncultured Opitutaceae bacterium
CGCTGGTCGCGACACGCCGCGGAGCATGTCGTTCCGGACATTGAGATCGCCCTGGCCAACGCCGAGGCGGCGGTGCAGGCGATCGCCGCCCGTGATCTGGGAACACTGACCTACGAGAACACCTTTCTGGCGCTGGAACGTTCCACCGAGGAGCTGAATTTTGCCTGGGGAAAAGTGACGCACCTCCAGGCGGTGGCGGATTCTCCGGCGCTCCGTGAAGCGCAGAATGCCATGTTGCCCAAGGTCTCGGCCTTCTTTGCAAAGATCCCGCTCAATGCGGAATTGTGGGTACGATTGAAGGCCTTCGCGAGTTCGGTGGACGGCAAGGCATTGCAAGGCATTCATGCGCGGCTGATCGAAGAAACCGAGGCGTCCTTCCGCCAGGCGGGTGCCGATTTGCCGGAGAAGGAACGCGCGCGCCTGGAAGAATTGCAGAGTGAGCTCGCACAACTGACCCAGAAATATTCGGAGAACGTCCTCGACGCCACGAATGCATGGCAACTGCTGGTGGAGGACGAGAACATGCTTGCCGGATTGCCGGCGCACGCGAAGGCCGCGGCCCGTGCGAATGCGGAGCGCAAGGGATTGGGCACACCGGAAAAGCCGGTGTGGCGCTTCACGCTGCATGGCCCGTCCACGGAGCCCGTGATGACGTATGCCGAAAATGATGACCTCCGTCGCCGCATGTGGGAGGCGATGGTTTCAGTCGGTGTCACGGCCCCAACCGACAACACCGCGCTGGTTCAGCGGATCCTGACCTTGCGTGCGGAAAAGGCTTCGTTGCTTGGCAAGACGCATTTTGCCGACCTCGTCCTGGAGCGCCGGATGGCCAAGACCGGAGCCAAGGCGCTGGCCTTCATCGAAGATCTCAAGAAGCGGGCGGATGCGCCCTTCATCCGCGAATGCACCGAGTTGGAGGAATTCAAGGCCCGCGCCGTGGGCGCATCTCCCGGACCCCTGAAGGCGTGGGAGGTGGTGTTCTGGGCGGAACGCCTCCGCAAGGCCCGTTACGATTTTGACGAGGAGGAACTGCGCCCCTATTTCCCGATGGATCGCGTGCTTGCCGGCCTGTTTGGGATCGTCGAACGGGTGATGGGGCTCAAGGTCGTCGAACGCTCGGCGGGCAGCGTTGAAACATGGCATCCTGAGGTGAAGTACTACGACTTGTTTGATCGTCGTCAGCGCCACCTCGGTTCCTTTTTCGCGGATTGGCATCCGCGGGAATCAAAGCGTGGAGGCGCCTGGATGGGCTACCTTCTCACGGGCGGTCCGACACCCACCGGTGGGCGCGAGCCGCATCTGGGCTATATCTGCGGCAACCTGACGCCGCCGATCGCCGGCAAACAGGCGCTGCTGACACACCGGGAAGTGGAGACGATATTTCACGAGTTCGGCCATCTCCTGCACCACCTGCTCGGCGAGGTCGAAATCAAGTCGCTCAACGGCGTGAATGTGGCGTGGGACTTCGTGGAACTGCCGTCCCAGATCATGGAGAACTGGACGTGGGAGCGGGCGGGGCTCGACCTGTTCGCGCGCCATCACGAAACGGGCGAACCCATCCCCGCGGCGCTGTTCAACAAGATGATCGCGGCGCGCCGTTTCCGCGGCGCCTGTGCGGTCATGCGGCAGATTCAACTCGCCAAGATGGACCTTGTGCTGCACGTGCGCACCGCGGAGTTCCTCGACGGCGATCTCGAGTCCAAGGCCCGGGCCGTCGTCGCCGACTGCATGATTCCGACGACACCTCCCGCCAAGACCATCCTGTTCCGCTTCAATCATCTGTTCAGCGATCCGGTGGGTTACGCGGCGGGTTACTATTCCTACAAATGGGCCGAGGTTCTGGATGCCGATGCGTTCACGCGCTTCCAGAAGGAAGGAGTCTTCAATCCCGAGACCGGAGCGGCCCTGGTCGAGCAGATCCTGAGCAAGGGGAATTCGGCGGATCCGGCGGAACTGTACCGCGCCTTCATGGGTCGGGATCCTGACTTGTCTGCGCTTCTCATCCGCAGCGGTCTCGTGGCGGCGTAACGTTGCCCACGGATCCGCGTCGGTGGGTCGCGTGATTCCTGCATGCGTCGCGCGCTCATCGTTTTCATTCTCCTGCTGGCGGTCGGGGGGGCTGCCTTGGCCACCCTGCCGTGGTGGCTCGGGATCCCGCTGAAAATTATCGGCAAACGCCAGGGGCTGTCGTTCGAGCGTTATGAGCACCTTGCGGGTGGACGCTTTGTGCTGCACCAGGTTCGGTTGCGGCGCACGGGCGTGGAGGTTCAAGCGAAGCGGGTGGAAGGTGAAGGGGTCGCCCTTTTGCCGTGGAAGAATCGAAGCGGGCGACTCGGCTGTTGGCTTGTCGACGACTGGCAGGTTGTGGCCTCGCCGACAAAATCATCCGACTCCGCCATTCCTTCGTCGATCGACGGCTGGGTGGCATTGCGCGGCCAGCTCGGCGCGGTGTTTGCCAGCTTGGGCGAGTGGATTGCAGAGGTCCGCTTGACGGCGGGAACCGTGCGCTGGCCGAAGGGACGTCTGGGCCTGGCATCCGCCGCGTGGAAAGACGGCGCCTGGCAGATCACCGGAATTCATTGGGGAGCCTGGTCCGGCGATGCCGAACTCGCATGGAATCCAGATGGCGCGATCCGCATGCAGGTGACGGGCAGCGGTGGCGAGCGGGTGCTGGCGCGCAGCCGGGACCCGCACACGATTGATGCGGAGGTCCAGTATCTGGGCCAGGCGGCATCCGTCACGGCACGCTTTGCGGCGCGAGGCTGGCTGCCCGAACAGGCTTCCATCGAAGCTCACAACTGGAAACTGCCCGCTGCGGAGCTTGGGCTTGCGCCGCTGTATGAAACGGTGGAGGGATTACTCTCCCTCCAGTGGAGTCAGGATGCGTTCTCCGGAAAGGCGCAGGTGAGTGCGCGTCCGCCCTCGCGTGATACGGGAGCGCCGATCCTGAGTGCGGATCTGTCGCTGGGCGGTGATCTCCAGACGGTGCGTGTGGAACGGCTCGTTGTTCTGGGCCCCGGCCTGAATGTCACGCTGGAGAAACCGGTCACCGTCGCTCGAAATGGTGCGTTGGAATCGCCGGAGACCGCGTTCCGGATTTCCGCCGACCTCGGCCAGTTGCCCTGGCTGGATGCCAAGGGCGGGGTGGAAGGCAGCGTGCAGGTGACACGGAACTCCGAGGGAAAACTGCGATTGAAGGGGCACCTGGGCGGGGAGCAAATGCAAGGTCCGACCTGGTCCATTTCCCGGGCGAAAGTCACGGGCGAATTCGCCTGGCCCCGTTTGAAAATCTCCTCGGGCGAATTCAATTTGGCCGGGCCCGGCGACATAAGATTCGAAGGTGAATACGACTTCGCGGCGCGAAGCGTGCTCACCGGGACACTTCAGGGGGAGATGGCGGGGTCATGGCTGGAGCGCTGGCTCCCGGCGGAAACGACCTGTGAACGCGTGACCTTTTCCGCGAGGGTGGAAGGACCCCCGGGCAATCCTGATCACCAAGGGCACATCACGGTGAGCCGGCCCCGATGGCGCGGGATTTCCGCGGCGAGCCTGGAGGGCAAGTGGGCGGGGATCGGCGACAGGGTGCAGGACTTTGCATTGCATGCCGAGGCGAAGGAAAGCCGGATCGAGGCGGCGGGCGAGGGGGACCGGCATGGGATTGAGCTCCGGACGCTGCGCCTCCTGCATGCGTCGCGTGAACCGATCGTGCTCACGAGTCCCGCCACGCTCACCTGGGACGGACCGTTCCAGGTTGATGGCCTTCGCATGCAGGGAGCGGAGGGTTCAGCATCATTGGAGGCAATCGTCGGAGAGCGGGGGCGTGTGGAGGCAAAAGTCTCCGGCCTGACTCCAGCGTGGTGGTCTGATTTCACCCCCTACGCCGGTCCAGCCTGGCGGATTCAGGCAGGCACGGTGACGGCATCCTGGAACCGCGGACCCATTGAATTTGCCGTCAAGGGGAGCGGCGAGTTTGCGCTCGAAAAGGATCGAATCGCAACCGTGGCTTTCGCGGGTCATGGCGATGGAAGCGGCATGGCAGTCGCCCAACTCGACGTGGCGTCGGCCGGAGTTCCGCTCGCCACGCTCAATGGCACGCTGCCGGTCACGCTCACGATGTTTCCGGAGCGGAAATTTGCGGTGGACCTGAACCGTGAATTCAAGCTGACCATCGGCACGGGGCGGGAGACGTTTTTCTGGAGAAAGCTGGGAGACCTTTGCGGCCTCACGCTTGAGAATCCACGCTTGTCGGCTGACCTCACCGGCACGTGGCGGAAACCGCGGGGAGAAGCGCTGATCGAGGTCGAACGGATCGCGCGGTCTCCGGCGGCGCGGGAAGAGGTGCGCTGGCCAGCGATGGAGTCCGTCCGCGCCCGCGTGATCGGCGACGGCCGCAGCGTCGCACTGGATGGGTTTTCGGCGACATTGTCCGGCCAGGCCGTTCACGCTCGTGGTAATTTGCCGCTTCCGCCTTCCGTCGATGGCTGGGGGACCAAGGACCTGCTGGGCTGGGTGGACTCGCACCTCGCCGCGGAAATATCCATGCCTGAGGTGAGCGTTGCGACCTTTGCCGAGCTGACGAACAAGTGGATCGCGCCAACCGGCACCGCCTCGATGAACGTGAGCCTGAAGCCCGGCATGAATTTGAGCGGAGAGCTGTACCTGGCCGGCGCCGCGTCGCGCCCGTTGGGGCCCCTGGGTGCACTGCAGGACGTGGACGCCGACATCGAGCTCGACGGGCGCACGGTGAAGGTCGGAAAACTTCGTGCCAAAGTCGGCGGCCAGCCGGTTGAACTGACCGGATCGGTTCAGCGCGGCGATGGTGGCTGGGCTTTCGCCCTCGGCCTCAAGGGCCGGAATCTGCCTCTGGTTCGGCAGACCGGCTTCCTGGTTCGCGGTGACGTCGATCTTCAGGCGAAGCGAGACGCAGGCGGTCACGCCGAAATCACCGGTCGCGCAATCCTGCGCGACAGTCTCCTCCTGGCGGATGTGCGGTCATTCATACCGGCGGGGAATCTTCGAGGGTCGCCCTTGCGGCGCCCACCTTATTTTTCCGTCACGACCGAACCGTTCGCGGCCTGGCAGCTCGACGTGACGGTCGAAGGACAGCGTTTCCTGAGACTGCGAACCCCGTTGTTTTCCGGCCTGGCCTCGGCCCGCTTTCGTCTGGGGGGGACGCTGGCGGAGCCGATGGCGACGGGCGAAGCGGTGATCGACGAGGGGCAGGTCACCTTGCCCTTTGCATCCTTCCAGGTGCAGCAGGGCGGCGTGAGCCTGCGGGAGAGCGACCCCTTCGATCCCAGGATTTCGCTGCAGGCGGCCAGTCGGCGCCTTGGATACGACCTGAGGATGGAAATGACCGGAACGGCGACGGAGCCGACCGTGCTCTTCTCGTCGAGTCCGCCCTTGGAGGCCGAGCAGGTGTTGCGCCTCGTGATGGCGGGCGAGGCGCCTCAACAGGAAGTGATCCAATCCGGCGCACAGCGTGCCCTGCGCCTGGGCACGTACCTTGGTCAGTCCCTGGCTGGACAATTGGGCGTTGCCGGCTCACGTGCGGAGCGGTTTTCCCTGACGGTGGGCGAGCGCGTATCAAGGGAGGGACGCGAAACCTATTCCCTGGAGGTTCCCCTCGACGACCGATGGTCGGTGGTGGGCGAATATGACGAGTTCGACGATTACAATGTCGGTGTGAAATGGCGCGCATTCCGAGATCGTTCCAGGGATCCGAAGGCAACTCAGCCCGAGCCCGGCGGGGCAGACCGCGAGGAGCCTGCCCCATGAGGTCAATACGCTGGAGGTTCCACCGCGGAGTTTGGGCCGCATGGATTGCGGTCGCCTTGCTTGGGGCCGCGCAATCCGGCCGTGCCACGGAGCAGGGAAGCGGGAGCGCCCAGCCCGCGGAAATCGTCGTCGGCGGTCTCGGTTTTTGGGAGAACCGGGCGCAGCAGGCTGCGCTCGAGCGCCTGCTCGGCACGGAGCGCGGATCGACGATGGACGCGAATGCAATCGAGGATGCGGTTTTCCTGCTCGCGTCGGCACTCACGGATCAGGGGTTCCTCGACCCGCGGATAACGGTCACCGTTCATCCTGACTCCGACGGCGCCCTGCGGTCGTTCGATTTCGACGCGCGGCTGGCCACAGTGCTCCCCCGGCCGCTCTCGACCCACAAAGTGGACATCGCCGTCCAGCGAGGAGTGCGCTCAACCGTGAACGGGGTGCGATTCATCGGTCTGGAGAGCATGGATGTCCGGGATGCCGTGGCGTTCTTCAAGCCGGTGGACTCCCTTTGGCAAAGTCCGGAGACGCGAGCCTATTCGCCCTCCCGACTGAGTCGTGCTGCGGAAAACCTCCAGGATGCCTTGCGCCTGCTCGGATACGCGGTTGCGACCGTGCGTGCCCGTGTTGAGAGTGTGGATACCGACGGGAGGACCGATCTCCTCATTGAGGTGCAGGAGGGGAATCAGACCTGGGTTCGCACCTTGTCGGTGACAGGGCTCGCGGCCACCGGGGTTGTCTTCGAGCCCGCGCGATGGAGCGGCCGCGCCTGGACGCCGTGGTGGCAGCAGGATGTGGCCGAGGCGATCCGCAATGCCGCCGTGCAGAAGGGTTACCCCGACGTCAGGGTGACCTTTTCACGGCAATCGGGATCACTCGAAGGACGAAGGATGCCGGTCGACGTGGTGGCCACCGTTCAACCGGGCGCTCAAGTGCAGTTGCGGGAGGTACGCTTCGTGGGAAATGACCACACCCTGGAGTCGGTCCTGAAAAGACGCGTGAGACTCGTTTCCGGCAGGCCACTGGACCTGCTCGCCGTCGAGAATGCTCGAATGCGCCTGGCGGGGTTGGGGGTGTTTTCCCGCGTCACCACGGAATTTGAGCCGGCCACCGGATCCGAGCGGAGCGTGATCTTCAAGCTGGAGGAACTGCCCCGTTGGGAGACGAGTCTGCTCTTCGGCTATGGCAGCTATGAAAAGCTCCGTGGCGGGATCGAGTGGCGCCAGTCCGATCTGTTTGGGCGGGCCCACCAGAGCCGGCTGCTCCTGGTGCAATCGATGAAGAGCACCCGCGCCGACTACTTGTACACGGTTCCCGAACTCTTTGGGGAGACGCTTGACGGCACCGCGCGAATTTTTGGCCTGCGGCGCGAGGAGGTGTCGTTCATCCGCGAGGAGTACGGGAGCGACGTGGCTTTGCGACGCCGGCTGGGCCGCGGTATGGAAGGGCGGATCGGTTACACCTATCAGGCGCTCCGAAACCGGAACAATGAGCTGACCACGCGTGAAGTGGACGAGAAGCTGGTGAAGGTGGGGGGCATCGAGGCAGGATTGACCCAGGACCGGCGGGACAGTCCGCTCCGGCCGCGGCGAGGTTACCGGTGGTTCAGTCAGATCGAAGCGGCAAGCAAGGGGCTGGGCGGCGAGGTCGATTATCAGATCTTTGAACTCGGTGCGTCCTACCACACCGCATGGAGACGCGGTCGCTGGCTGCACGTCGGTCTCTCGCATGGAGCCATCACCACGCTCGGTTCCCGGAACGATCGCGATCTTCCGGTCAACAAGCGTTTCTTTCCGGGCGGGGAGAGCAACATGCGTGGCTACCAACGGGGAGCGGCGGCACCGCGCGGCGCCGATGGACGGTTTATCGGCGCCAAGAGCCAGGTCACCCTGAATGCGGAACTGGAGCAGAGTCTGGCCGGAAACTGGTCGGCCGTGGTTTTTTTCGACGCGCTGGGCACGGCGGCCAAGCTGGCGGACTATCCGATGAGCGAACGGCTCTATGCGCTCGGGATGGGGGTGCGCTACCAGACACTGGTCGGGCCCATCCGTGTGGAGTATGGCCGCAATCTCCGTCCGCGGGCGGGTGACCCTTCCGGCACCCTGCATTTCTCCGTTGGATTCCCCTTCTGAGAAGAGGTCAGCCGTCCCGTTTCGCCATGGCTGATGGCGGATCGCGCCTATTTGAAGGCGGCCCAGACGCGCTGGACGTCGTCATGATCCTCGAGCGCCTGCAGGAACTCGCCGACTTCGGCGCGCCCGGCATCATCGAGTTCCGGGTAGGTTTTGGCGACATAACCGATCTCACTCGTGATCACGGACCAGCCGTTGTCCTTGAGCCAGGTGGACACGGCGTGCACGGCGGTGCGGTCGGTCAGGAAACGGGCGCCGGCATGGCTTTCGGGGATGTCGTCATTCTGCGCATGGGCAAGGGATTCGAAGTCATTCGCACCGGCTTCGATGGCGGCGGCCTCGATGTCCCGTGCCAGGTCGGCATGATGCGCCTCGACGATGCCGACATGATCGAACAGGAACTTGTTGCTGCCGGCACCACCCAGAACCCCCTTCTTGAAGAGAACACGCATCTCGGGTGCGGTACGCTGATGGTTGTCCGTGTAGACCTCGACGATCAAGGGAACCTTGTGCGGCGCGTAACCTTCGAACACCACGTGTTCGAGGGAAATCTTTTCGCCGCCGCTGCCCGTCCCTTTCTTGATGGCGCGTTCGATGACATCGCGGGACACGCTGGCCTTCCTTGCCTTTTCCAGCGCGGCAAAAAGCCGGGCGTTGCCCGTGGGATCACCGCCGCCGAGTTTGGCCGCGACGGTGATCTCCTTGACCAGCTTGCCGACGACCTGACCCTTCTTGAGGTTGACGATCGCGCGTTTCGCATGAAGCCATTGACGTCCCATATGTGCGTCTTGGTGTGGCAGGCGGTCCAAATGACGGCAATCCGGAAGGTGAATATCCCGTGCCTTGGGTTGACCGCGCCCGGAAAGGCGGCAAAACGCCGCTGAATTGCCGTGGACGGGAGACGATGAGGCCAGCCTTGTCTCGTTTCAGGCAAATGTGCCTGCTGGAGGAATGGCCCTGAGCTCAATCCCGCCTCCACCGGTTCTGGCGCCCCTTCCGCGGGGTTCCGATCCGGGTGCGGTCATGGCCCGGTTCCTGGCGGTCATGGCCGACCGCGGCCTCGAGCTCTATCCCGAACAGGAGGAGGCGATCCTGGAGCTGTTTGCGGACAACAATGTGATCCTCGCCACGCCCACCGGTTCGGGCAAATCGCTGGTTGCGGCTGCGTTTCATTTCAAGGCTCTCTGTGCGGGACAACGGTCCATCTACACCTGTCCGATCAAGGCACTCGTCAACGAAAAGTTCCTGTCGCTCTGCCGTGATTTCGGTCCGGAGAACGTGGGCATGATGACCGGCGATGCCAGCGTCAATCCGCAGGCTCCGGTCCTGTGCTGCACGGCTGAGATCCTCGCCAACATCGCCCTTGCCCATGGGGAACGCAGCGATTTGCGCGCGATCATCATGGATGAATTCCACTACTATTCGGATCCGGATCGCGGCACCGCCTGGCAGGTGCCGCTGCTGGCCCTTCCGCAGGGCCGTTTCCTCCTCATGTCGGCCACGCTCGGATCGACCGATTTGTTCGAACGCGGACTCACCCGCCTCACCGGCGCCGGATGCGTGACCATCCGCAGCGACCGGCGACCCGTGCCGCTTGAGTTTTCATATTCAGAGACTCCGCTGATCGAACAGATCGGGCAACTGCTGCTGGACAAGCGCGCACCGATTTACCTGGTCTATTTCACGCAGCGCGCCGCCTCCGATGGTGCGCAGGATGCCATGAGCCTTGCGCTCTGCACCAAGGAGGAGAAGGCGGCCATTGCCGCCGCACTGGAAGGGGTGCGTTTCAACAGCCCCTATGGCAAGGATGTGAAGCGCTGGCTGCGGCATGGGATCGGCGTTCACCACGCGGGCCTGCTGCCCAAATACCGGATCCTCGTGGAGTCACTGGCCCAGAAGGGCCTGCTCAAGCTGATCTGCGGCACCGACACGCTCGGGGTGGGCATCAACGTGCCGATACGCACGGTGGTCTTCACGCAACTGTGGAAGTTCGACGGCCGGAAGGCGGCGGTTCTCAATGTCCGGGATTTCAAGCAGGTCGCGGGCCGCGCCGGCCGACGCGGTTATGACGACCGGGGGTACGTGGTGGCGCAGGCTCCCGAGCATGTGATCGAGAACAAGCGCGCCGTGGAACGGGCCGCTGGCGATCCGAGGAAGCTCAGGAAGATCGTGAAGCGCAGCCCGCCGGAAGGCGCCGTGGGTTGGGACATCAGGACGTTCGAGCGCTTGCAGACAGCACCCTCCGAAGCGCTGGTGTCCCGTTTTGAGGTTACGCACGGCATGCTCCTGCAGGTGCTCAGCCGCGATGCCGACGGATGCAGCGCGATGAAACGGCTGATCGCCGACTCGCACGAAACGGCTGCGAGAAAACGCCAGTTGAAGAGAAGGGCATTCCAGTTGTTCCGCGCCCTGCTCGAACGGAGAATCGTCGAGTGGATCCCGCCACAGCCCTCGGGAACGCGCCTGCGCGTGAATGTCGCGCTCCAGGAGGATTTTTCCCTGCATCAGACGCTGTCGCTCTTCCTCATCGACACACTGCCGTTGCTGGACCGCGAGTCGGCGGATTATCCGTTTGACGTGCTCACCCTCTGCGAGGCCATTGTCGAGGACCCGGAGGCGATTCTGCGGAAGCAGGTCGACCGGGCGAAGTCGGAAAAGCTCGGGCAGATGCGGGCGGAAGGACTCTCCTACGAGGAACGGATGGAAAAGCTTGATCAGGTCGAGCATCCCAAGCCGCTCCGCGAATTTCTCTACGATACCTTCAACGCCTTCAAGCTGGCGCATCCGTGGGTCGAGGAGGAGAATGTGAGGCCCAAGTCCATCGCGCGGGAGATGTTCGAGCGGTATCAGTCCTTCGCGGATTATGTCCGCGAATATGGACTGGAGCGTTCCGAGGGTCTGCTGCTCCGGCACCTCTCCCAGACGTGGAAGGTGCTCGCACAGACGGTGCCCGCCCAGGCCAAGACGGAGCCCGTGATCGAGATGGAATCCTACTTTCAGGAGCTGATCCGGGGCGTGGATTCCAGCCTGCTTGAGGAGTGGGAGAAGTTGAAGAACCCCGACTACGTTGCGGCGGAGCTTGCCGAAAAACCGGCGCGCCCGGAGTCGTTCGATATCACGCGTGATCATGATGCCTTCAGACGCCTCGTCCGTGCCGCCTATCTGGGCTTCCTGCAGGACGTGGCCGGGCGGGATTGGGAAGCCGCGGCGGAACGCCTCGGCTCGGCTCCGCCAGCTGATCCCGTCGCGGCGATGGCGGAGGTGCGGCGCATCGAGAGCCGGTTCCAGGCCTATTTCGACCTGCGGGGGAGATTCCGGCTGGATCCCGAGGGACGCTCGGCAAAGCACAGCCATTTCGAGGAGACATCGGCGGCCGAATGGAACGTGGCCCACGTCCTCATCGATGCGGACGGCATGGACGACTGGGAGGTCCGCTTCCGGATCCCGCTGGCCGAGAGTCGTGCGGCGGCGCGGGTCGTTTTGCATTTTGAGGACCTGTCTCCGATCGATGCTATGGCCGGTGACGACGAGGGGCTCCATTCTTCAACGGGAAACGAGCCGGAGGTCTAGGCTGTGGGGCATTTTTCGACCATAGTGCATCTGGACGCCGACGCGTTTTTTGTCGCCTGCGAGCAGACACGGGATCCGTCGTTGCGGGGGAAAAGATGTGCCGTGGGCGGGCGGGGGAGGGGAATCATCTCCTCCGCGAGCTACGAGGCGCGCGCCTGCGGCGTCTATACGCCGATGCCGACGTCCCGCGCAATCGCCGTGTGCCCGGATCTGATCGTGATTCCGCATACTTCCGGCCTGTATCGGGAGATGTCGCGACGCATGTTCGAGCTGTGCGAGCGGCTGACGCCTCTTATTCAGCGGAATTCGATCGATGAAGGTTATCTCGACCTGTCACCGTGTGGGTATGCAACCCCCGGGGTGCTGGAACGGCGGGTGCGCACCCTGCAGGCGCAGATGTGGGATGAACTCGGCCTCCCGGTGTCGTTCGGAATCGCGGCCAACAAGCTCGTCGCCCAGATCGCGTCAAAGCTGAACAAACCCCGCGGCTTCGTCGTGGTCCCCGCCGGCACGGAAGCGGAGTTCCTCGCCCCGCTGTCCATCGGCAGGATGCCCGGTATAGGCGGCAAGACCGAGGCTGCGCTGGCGGTCGAGGGGATTCGTCGGGTGAGCGACCTGTTCGACAAGTCATCTCATGAGTTGAAACGCATTTTCGGCATGGACTGGAGCGGCATGCTCGCACGGGGTCGCGGCGAGGATGATCGACCGGTGGAGGTGGAGCCGGGAGATGCGAAGAGCTATTCGCAGCAGGAGACGTTCGGGGAAAACATCGGGGACTTTGATGAAATCGTCCGGAGAGTGAAGAGGATGATCGATGACCTCATGCCCAAGATCCGGGAAGACGGAAAACGGGTGCGGACCATGACCATAAAGGTCCGCTATCCCGACTTCTCTCAATCAACCCAGGGGCACAGTATTGAGGAGGCCACGGATCTGGAGAATGTTTTTTGCGCATGGGCCGAGCCATTGCTGCGCAGCGCATGGACCAAACGGCGGCCGTTACGTCTGGTGAGCGTGCGATTCTCGAATGTCGAGGACGCGGATCTTCAGCTGGACATGTTTGCGCAGGACGAGGAGAGGCGCCGCCGCCTTGCAAAGGCGCTGGACAATCTCAATCGATCGCGAACGCGCGGCATCGTGCGGCACGGGCATCAACTTGCCAAAA
>CAZOXB010000116.1:0-12504 GCA_964583635.1 uncultured Opitutaceae bacterium
CGGCAAGCCGCCCCATGATTGGGACTATGCCCGTTTCAATCCCGAGTTCTTCCGGCATTACGAAAAGCGGATTGCCCAGCTTCGTGATCTCGGCATCGAGGCCGACCTCATCCTTTTCAATCCGTATGGAAAATGGGGATTTGAGACGATGGACGCCGCGGGTGACGAGCGCTATGTGCGCTACGTGATCGCCCGTTTCGGCGCATACCGCAATGTCTGGTGGTCCCTCGCCAACGAGTATGATTTTTTGCGCACGAAGACCGAGGCCGATTGGGAACGGCTTGGCACGCTCGTTCAGGCGTGCGATCCGTACGATCACCTGCGTTCCATCCACAACGGCTCGATGATCTTCGACCACCGACGGCCGTGGATCACGCACGTCTCGATGCAGAACGGAGCCGCCGTCGAGGAGCCCGGTCGGGCGGAGATGTATCGCGGTGTCTGGCGCAAGCCGGTTGTCTATGACGAGGTCAAGTACGAGGGGAAGACCCACTATCGCTGGGGCAACCTCACGGCCGGGGAGATGGTTCACCGCTTCTGGTGCGGCACGGTCGCGGGGACCTACGTCGGACATGGCGATTATTACCAGGTGAACGAGGACACCTGGACTTCCTTCGGCGGCACGTTGAAGGGAAGCAGCGCTCCGCGTCTGGCGTTCCTGCGCAGGCTCCTTGAGGAAGGCCCCGCCGACGGCATCGATCCGATCGACAAATGGCAGGATGCGAACACCGGAGGTGTGCCTGGCTTCTATTACCTGACCTATTTCGGCCGGGAGCAGTCGGCGGAATGGGAGTTCAAGCTCTACAAGAACGGCGTCGCGGATGGCCAGCGATACGCCGTGGATGTCATCGATACGTGGGCGATGACGGTTACGCCGGTGCCCGGGGAGTTCGTGACGCGCAAGCGCGACAACTATCACTACGTTGACGCCTCCGGCCGGAAAGTCGCGCTGCCCGGGAAGCCCGGCATGGCTGTGCGCGTCCGCCGCCTCGGCGCCGACGGCCGCCCCGCGAAGGTCGAACTCCCGGTGGATTGAACGAAAATTCCCCGGTTGAACCTGTTTCCCGCCGCACTTTCCCCCTCTCCATCAAGTTTAAAGGTTAGGCCTGACATTACGGATTGGCCTCCTGCTGATTTTTACTGCTCCTTATCGCTCAGGTCGTGACCGGCTGACCGGAGGCCTACCAATGAATCTCGCACCCCTCTCCCGCTTGTTCTGTCGGCTGGCAGCCGCGATCCTCGCCGCCGTCGCTGGCGGTGCCCCTGCGCGCCAACCCAACATTCTCTGGCTCGTCGGCGAAAACATCACGCATGACCTCGGCTGCTATGGCGGGAAAAACGTTCGCACACCCAATCTGGACCGGCTTGCCGCCGGGGGCGTGCGCTACACCCGCGTCTTTGCCACCAACCCCGCCTGCGCCCCGAGCCGCTCCGCGTTCTTCACCGGCATGTATCAGACGAGTACCGATACGCACCGGATGCGCTCCCACCGCGATGATGATTTCCGCCTTCCGCCGGGCGTTCACCCGATCACGCACCGCCTCCGCGATGCCGGCTACTTCACCGCCAACATCAAGACCATCGGTGATCGCAGCGTCGGCACCGGCAAGCTCGATCTCAACTTCGTCAACGAAGGCCCCATTTACCTCTCCGACGACTGGACAGCCCTGCCGTCCCACCAGCCTTTCTTCGCCGTCGTCAACTCGCACGAGGTCGAATACGACATCTATGACCGCCAGAGCGCGCGGAAACCACGCGTCGAATGGGTTGGCGAGCGCGAGCACGAGAAGATCGCCACACCCGCAAACGTGACGCCGCCGCCCTATTACCCCGACCATCCCGTGGTGCGCGCCGAGTGGGCGCGATACCTGAACTCCGTCTCCGGAATGGACCGGCGCATCGGCTGGGTGCTCGACCGGCTCCGCGCCGACGGGCTGGCCGACGACACCATCATCATCTTCTTCGCCGACAACGGCCGGCTCGATCCGCGCGGCATCCACTGGTGCTATGACAGCGGGCTGCGTGTCCCGCTGATCATCCAGTGGCCGAAAAACTTTCCTCCGCCGCGGGATTTCACACCTGGCAGCGTGAACGACCGGATCATCAGTCTCCTCGATCTCACGGCCACCACCCTCGCACTGGCCGGCGTGCCGCGCCCGATGGGCATGCAAAGCCGCGTCTTTCTTGGCGGACACGCCGACCCGCCGCGGCGCTACGCCTTTGCCGCGCGCGATCGCATTGACGAGACGGAGCAGCGCATTCGCTCCGTCCACGACGAGCGGTACCACTACATCCGCACCTTTACCGCCGGGCCGACCTTTGCTTCGCTGAACCGCTACAAGGAAAAGTGCTTTCTCATCATGCCGCTGCTGCGCACCCTGCAGGCTGAAGGCAGACTCACCGGTCCGCCCGCCGAGCTCATGGCGCGCAGCGGGCCTTGCGAAGAACTCTTCGACACCACGGCCGATCGGGACGAAATCCACAACCTGGTTTCCTCCACCCGCGCCGAGGATCGCGAGGCCCTCGCGCGCCTGCGCGCCGCGCTGGACACCTGGATGGCCGAGACCGGCGATCGCGGCGCCGTGCCCGAGCCGCCAGGCATCCGCCTCCAGCTCGAAAAGGAGATGCACGACTGGTTCGGCACCCCCGCCTGGGCATCCGGGGCGCCGCAAGCCGGGAGGACGGTTCCATGAAGCCACCCCGCAAACCGTTCCCCCGTCGGGGTCTCTTCGCGATTCGGGCCCCAGACAGGAGTGACGAATATTCTCTTCCCCTCGCCAGCAGACCCAGATGCATGGCCTGATGCTAATCCGCGTTCGTAAGGTCAGGAGGTGATACCTTACCCCACATGCGCGATCTGCTTATGGTAAGACCTTCTCCCCTCCGTTATGTTTTACTTATTTTCCTCGATCCGCTGTCCAACGGACGGGGTCCACCTTATTTGTAAGCCGTTGATATCCAACCTGGATTTTGAAGTTACTTGAGAGAGGAAATCAGGAATTCGGATTCAGCATCGACTCCAACCAAGCGGGTATCGGCTCCGCCAGTGATTTATTTCGGCCGCGCTCAAACTCGGCTACACGCCGGTACGGATTGGCCAGATCGTTGTTGTCGAATACCAGCACGAGCGGAAGTTTTTGGATGGCAGCCTTGAGGTTCGCCAGCGTCCGGGGAAAACGAGTGGCCAGCTTGTCGCCCGGCACGTCGTGTCCACCTTGTGAGACTCGCATGGATACGCGCTCTTCGGAAACTTCCGGGGCGGATATACCAATGTAGCATAGTACCACGCTGTAGCCTGCCGCCTCGGCTTCCTGAAGAAACGCCACCTTGTCTCCCACCGGATCGGAAAAGACCGTCTCAAAAACGAAGCTCTCCCGTTGTTTTACCAGCTCGTCGCGCAAGGCGTTCGCCACCTTGGCCGCTTCGTAGGGATCAAGCTCCAGTTCCTTCGCGAGTATATCGGCATACACAAACCGCAGTCCGCCTTCGCGGAGGAAGGACTCGTAAAACGTCGATTTGCCCGCGCCGTTCGGACCCGTGATGGCAATGATGAGAGGGCGGGCATCGAGCAGTGGATGCATCGCGTCGCTCAGATGGCAGATACCGGCTCGAACCGGCGATTGACGAAGCGGCCCCGCGTGCGTGTGCCGTTTTCCTCGATCCGCACAAGCAAGCCCGGTGACGCCGGATCAGCTTCATAGTGGGGATAGGGCCGGGTCTTGAGATAGGTGGCGACCTTGCGCGTGCCCGCAGGCGTGCCGACCTCGGCCAGGCAGGCGGACAGCGGCCTGACGGCTCCGGCCTTCCGCAGGGCCAGCACGTCGGGCAATTTCAGCAAGGGCTCGATGGCCCGACCCAATCCAGCCCAAAATTCGATCTGGCCCGCGATCGAACGCTCCGCTAATTCACTGGTCAGGCGGGCATCCAAGACGAGATTGTCTGATAGCTTAACTGGCTGGCTCATTCCAGAAAGGTAGCATAATGCTACCTTACGTCAAGTCACGATATCTGCTTCGAATCATCAAGGCGGAGCACAACAGTAGGCGCATTGGCCTATTGACTCCATTCGCTTTCCAGGGTTAAACCATTTCCATGATTACAACCGTAACAGGCAAAAACCTTGTGAGCGTCCCAGTAAAGATTGCTCGATCCTTAGGCATCGAGCCAGGCTCACGTCTGGAGTGGGCTCCTACGGAAGACCCCACCGTTATGACGGTGAAGATTCACCCCACGCGAGGAGCTTTGGCTCGTCAGCTCGAGGGAATCGCTGCGCCCTACGTTGACTCCAGAAAAGATATCATCGCAGAACTTGATGCGGAGCGGGACCGGGAAGACGCAGAACGGAGCAAACAGCTCTAATGAGTATCACTCACGTTTTCGATTCTTCAGCTTTTTTAGCTCACATTCTCAAAGAACCCGGTTCAAGCCAGGTTACTTCAATTTGGGAAGATACCGCTAACACCGTTGGGGTTGCTGCTCACTGCATCTGCGAACTCAAAACGAGAATCCGGGAAATTTTGCCGGACCCGAAATTACAGCACCGGATTTTTGAGCAGTACCGTAGTCTCGTGACAGTGATTGATGTGAGCGAAGAGGTAGCGCTCGAAGCCGACGAATTGCGCACAAGCTCAAAGAAAAGACTCCCGCTTTCTGACGCGCTGGTTGCAGCCACGGCAAAATTGAACGGGGCGATTCTCGTTCACCGTGACGAGCACTTATCCCAGCTCGACCAAGGCAGCGTGCGCCAGTTCGTGCTACCTCCGAAGGCAAAACTGTCGGTCCAAGCCTGATTGCCGGCATCCGGCTATTTGTCTGCACACCCGGGGGCAATCTTGTGGAAGGGATGCGCTGGTTGCAGGGCACCTTCGCAATGCGGTTCAACCGGCTTCGCTCTGAGCGTGGCCATCTGTTCGCCGGCCGTTACAAGAGCCTGATTGTGGATCCTACGGAAGGCTTGGGGCCGCTTTGCCACTATATCCATCTCAATCCGGTGCGGGCCGGAATCCGCCCGATGGCGGCCTGGACCCGTCAACCCGACCAGACCTTGCTAAAAAAACTTTCTTAATCCCCAAACCCCACGACCTGACCTTGTTCGATTGGCCCTGCGGTCACAACCTGACCTCGTTTGATTGCTCCTTCTGACGTTACGGGGGCTCTTGAAGCGACAGCTCATTGGCCGGTTTCGGCGAGCGCGCGGCGGGCACGACGCGCGATTGTCACTGCCAGAAGAAGGATGATCAGCAGTTGCGCCGCGGGAAGCCAGCGGCCCGCCGGCACGCCGAGTCCGAGCAGGAGGGAGAGCAGGCCGAGAACGAAGGCGCGATCGCTCTTGCCCATCGGGCCGTCATACCGGCGCGAGGCTCCGATCTGCACGGCCACAACGCCGGTCATTTCGCTCACGATGGCGAGAACCGTGATGGCGACCATCAGCCACAGCGAGAAGCCCGGCACGACGGCCAGCGGCAGATAAAGCGCCGTGTCCGCCAGCACGTCGCCGATCTCGTTCAGCACTGCGCCCAGACGGGACTTCATGTTGTGCTCGCGGGCCAGCATGCCGTCGATGGCGTTGAGCGCCATGCGCACGAAAAGGAATGCCGGCAAGGCCAGCAGCGGCCAACGGGCTGAGGGCCAGCGCCAGATGCCGGCGCCGACGACGGCCGAGAGCAGCACGGCGGCCACGGTCACCTGGTTGGCAGTCACGCCTGCCGCGGCCAATGCCCTGGTCAGGGGCCGGAGCAGGTTCTGGAAGGCGGGCTTGATGTCGTAGATCGAAGCCATGGCTCAGGTGTGGAAGAAGCGCACGAGGTGGAAGAACACCGGTGCTGCAAAGCAGAGTGAGTCGATGCGGTCCATCACGCCCCCGTGGCCCTCGATCAATGTGCCGTAATCCTTGACTCCACGGTCGCGTTTGATGGCCGACATCACCAAGCCGCCGAAGAATCCCATCAGCGTGAGCAGGAACGAGAGCAGGGCGGCCTCCCACCAGGCGAACGGTGTGGCCCACCAAAGCGCCGCGCCGACGGCCGTCGCCGACAGGATGCCGCCCCAGAAGCCCTCGACCGTCTTGTTCGGGCTGATGGTCGGTGCGATCGCGTGCTTCCCGCAGAGCTTGCCCCAGACATACTGCAGGACGTCGCTCAATTGCACGACGACCACGAAAAACAGGAGCAGTTTGGCGTTCTGGCCATCGTAGCCGGGAATGCGCAGCATGAGCAGCGCGGGCACGTGGCTCACGCAATAGACGCAGACCATGAGGGCCCACTGGATTTTTGCGGTGCGTTCAAGGAAACGTTCACTGTCGCCGGCGAGCGCGCTGCGCGTGGGCACGAGAATGAAGGCATAGACCGGTATGAGAATCGTGAAGAGGCCGTACCAGTTCATCGCAACGAGGTAATATTGCAGTGGCGTGACGATGAAGAACGCCCAGAAGAGCGTGCGATGGTCGCCGGGCCGTGTGGGCGTCAGCGTGATGAACTCACGCAGCGCAAAGAACGAGAGGACGCCGAACAGGATCACCGAGCCGAGCCCTCCGGTGGCAAGCGCGCAGCCGAACACCGCCACCATCACCCACCATGATTTCACGCGGGCATCAAGGTTGGCTATGACCTTGTTCGCTCCGCCCAGACGGCGCCGCAGGAAGAAGGTGATTGTCGAAGACAACGCCAGCAGGGCGACGATTCCGCCGACGAACCAAAGGAGTTGCGGATCGATGTGCATCGGTTAGCAGGTGGCGAGCTGCAGCACGGCGGCGCGCGCCCGACGGAGGAAATCTCCCTTCGGCTCGCCCGAATCGAGGGTGAGCGGATTGCCGATGGCCAGGCTGCCGAGAAGGGGAACCGGCAGAATTTCCCCCTTGGGCAGGATGCGGCTCAGGTTCTGCAGATATACCGGAACGAGGGCAATGCCCGGATGGGCGCGAGCGAGGTGATAGAGGCCGGACTTGAATTCATGGATGGATCCATCGGCGCTGCGGGTGCCCTCGGGAAAGACGATGAGCGAATCGCCCGCCTCGAGCGCAGCCAGCATGGGAGCCAGTGGGTTACTGGCCACTGTCACGTGCTGGCGTTCGATGAGGACGGCGTTGAAGAAGTTGCGTGCGATACGGCTGCGGCGGGGGGTCTTCTCCCAGTAGTCCCGTCCGGCGACGGGCCGGGTGCGGGCGCGCAGGGTTGCGGGCAGGGCGGCCCAGATCGCAACGAAATCGAGATGGCTCGAGTGGTTGGCGAAGTAGATCGTTGGGGCGGGGGACAGGGACGCCGCTGGCAGGGGCCGAACGCCGCAAATGATGCGGACAAGCCAAGCGACAAGGTCTCGAGTCATACTCACCCCATGGCTGGCAACGGGCCCAGCCCGTGTCAATGGTGGGTCTGCGCAGGTCCCCGGCCAACCCTCAGGGGTGGATGGCACCCACGATGGTATGCCTGACCCAGATACACCTGACGAATCCGGCTATTTTCCCCGGTTGGCGAAGGCGCGGTGGAGCTTGGCCCATTCGAGCGAACCGACGTAGGCCTCGACCTTCACCTTGTGACGCTTGTAGATGTTCACGATTTCCTTGTCGGCATCGGTGAGCATCGCGTCCTCGCGGGCACGGAGCATGCGGTCGAGGATCACCTTCCGGTCAGCCTCGGTCAGGTCGGGCACGATCTCAAGGAAGGCGTTGTAGGTGCGTTTCATGCCCGGGCTGCGGCTCCAGGCTTCCTTGAACGCGTCGATCTGTTCCGGCGTGAGTTCCGCCGAGAGCTTTCCGATAAAGGTGCGATAGGCGGGAATCAGCGAGGCGTAGACGTCGTCGATGCGGTGGGCGATGACCTCGGCGGGAAACTCGTCCTTGGGCACGACGGCCCGGGCCTGGCTCCATTGCGTCCAGAGTTCCCGGAGCTGCGGGTCGTGCCGGGCATGCCATGACCAGAGCGTGATGAGCCAGTCGCCGAGAATACCCTTCACGCGGGCGGCCTTGGAAGCGTCCTCAAGTTTCAATGCACCGAGCATCCGTCCGGATTTGGCGTCGATTCTCTTCTGCATCGCAGGGTCCGTGCCGGAGGCCGTAGCATCCGCGGCGCGTAGCACGGTGCCGGGGCAGAGAGCGAGTAGGAGGCAGACGAGAAAAGCGGACTGGGAGGGAAAGCGCATGGGACGATAGGGGCTGCCGGCGTTGAGGACGGACTACGGAACATTGCGGTGGTCGAAGTTGTTCCTGAGATCGGTCCAGTCGATCTTCGGAGCGCGGGGATCGAGACCGTTGAGAAAATCCTCGATGTTGGTGTAGCCATCGCCATTGAGGTCCTTGACGGCGTCGGCGGCATCGTTCGGGTTGAGCCCGTGCGCGGTTTCCCACGCGTCCGGGAGTCCGTCGCTGTCGGCGTCGGGGTAGGGGGTGCCTTTGTAGTCCGGCCAGCCACCGACCTCGCTCGGATCCGTGATGAAACCCAAGGGAACGAGCGACGCGAGTTCGCGGGTCCATTTGTCGGCGTAACCGTAGAATCTTGCCTTCTCCGCCGAGCCCGGCGCGATGGTGAGCGGCGGGATGACGCCGGTGCGGACCTCCTGGAGAATGCGGACGTCGACAGGATCCCGGCGCGGCAGCGTGGCGCCGGCATTGGCGAGCACATAGAGGTAGGCGTCGGTTGCCGACGTGATGCGAAGCGGCGCGTGGGAGAACGGTTCATCCACGCGGATCCTGGCGAGCACCCCGGCGACCGGATGTGCCTTGACCTCGGGCTGGACGCCGCCGTCCCAGTTGTTGCGAGTGACACGCTCATCGCCTTCGACGACATTGCCGCTGACGTAGGCGCGTCCGAAATTGTCGATGACGGTCTTGCTGCGCTCTGACTCCGGCTTGAGCAGACGGTGGCGGATGGCTCCGGACGGCGTGCCCGGGCCAGGTTTGAAATAGTTGTTGAAGATGTTGAACAGGCTGCGCTGGTCGCCGCCGTCGATGGAGCGGTGCCTCCAGTTGAAGATCACGTTGTTCACGAACGTGAAGTCGCCGTACATGCCGACGCTTGGATTGCGCCCCGTATTGCAGGCCCAGAGATTGTGGTGGAAGGTGCTGTTGAGACCGCCGATCGTGGAGCCGAAGGCGTGATGGAAAATGTTGAGCGATTCGGAGGAGATTGAGTTCTGGATGGTGACGTTGACCGTCGGGAGCTTGAGGTCCGTCTCAGCACCCGGGGGACGGTACATGTGACGATACATCGAGATATTTTCGTCGAGACTCCACGAGGCGGAGACGTGGTCGATGATGAGATTGCCCGTGGGGTTTCCGCCGAGGGAATCGTCGCGATCCGCGGCATCGGTCTTGCCGCGACGGAAGCGCAGGTGGCGGAGGATGATGTCGTGTGTGTCGAGCTGGACGGTGTCGCCGGCGATGCAGACACCGTCGCCCGGAGCGCTGCTGCCGTCGATGGTGACGTAGGGGGCACGGATGCTCAGGCGGTCCTTGAGGCGGATGATGCCGGCCACGTTGAAGACGATGATGCGCGGGCCGCCCTGCTCGCAGGCATGGCGGAAACTGCCCGGACCGGAGTCGTTGAGGTTGGTGACGACGATGACCTTGCCGCCGCGGCCGCCGAAGGAGTACATGCCGCCGCCCCACGCACCGGGGAACGCGGGGATGCGCGCCTGCGGCAGGTCTTCGGGTTTGGCGGCACCGGGAAGATAGGGTTTGCCCCGGGCCGCCCAAGCCTGGATCTCGGGGAGCGCGCGGGCAAAGGCTTCGTCGGACAGCCGGTCGGTGATGGCGGTCTCGGCCTTGGCCGCTGCCATGACCTTCGGAGGGACCGTCGGATAGCCTTGCGCAGCCCCGGACCCGGCGAGAAGCGCGAAAAAAACAGTGAGAACGACGAGGCGCATGGCGGAATGGAAATTGAAGGGGACAGGTTGAAATGGAATGTGACGCATCATGATCTTCGGGCGGGTACGGTCATCGGGTTGCCGGCTTCTGGCGGGATTTCATTTCCTTCTCGGCCTGCTTCATGTCGATGCCGGCCTTGGCGAGGTAATTGTTGATGCGTCCCTTGTATTTGCCGAACCACGCGTGTTTCTCATCGGAGGTGCTGGCGTCCATCGCATGTTCGCGCGCCTCGGTGAGCCAGGCGAGGATCTGCGACTCCTGCTCCGAAGAGAGCTGCGGGAGCATCTCCTTGTAGACACGAAGTGTCAGCGGCAGGACGCCATAGGTCATGCCGTCCTTAACCTGGTCGATCTGCGCCGCGGTGAGCTCCGTGGCGAGACGGGCGAGATAATGCGGATGCAGGCCATCCTGCGCGGCTTCGGCGGTGGCGCGGGCCTGCTTGATTGCGCTGGCGGCGGCAGTCTTGTCGGTGGAGGCGAGTTTCCTGGCACTGGCCAGGGATGCATCCCGCACGCCATGGATGACGCTGAGATCGGCGTATTGTCGGGCGATGAGATCGCGCACCCGGGCGGTCTGTTCGGCGTCGGCGAGGCCGAGGGTGCCGGCAATTTTCGCTGCGCGCTGCACCTGGGCGGCGGAGGGGGTGGCGGGGCCTTCATCCGCGCGGATCGAGGTGGCGGCGAGCAGGACTGTGAGCGGGAGGAGAATGAAGCGCGGTATCATGGGAGAGGTGCAGGAGTGGGAGTGCCGCAGTTGTCGTAACCGGCAACGCGGGTCGTGGCGTGCCGATGGCGACCATGGTAACGGACCTGATGCGAGGATTCGGGTTGCATGGGCGCACACGAAAGGAAAAAGAAAAGGGGCCGGGTCTCGTTGAGCCCGGCCCCGTCAAAGTCCTGGCAATGGATCAGGGGATGCTCAATCAGAACGAGGCATTGACGCCCAGCGCGACGGCCACGCCGCGGTCCTGCATCGAACGGTAGCTGGCGTAGTCCGGCTGGTACCCGGTGATGGCATCGCTGATCTGATTGAAGATGCGCGGTGCGCCGACGCGATTGGCGGTCGCGAAGAAGGTGAAATGCTTGTTGAAGACGTAATTCGCCTGCACGTTGATGTCGACGGGCCGCTTGTTCAGGTTGTAGTACTGCACCACGGCGGTCGTCCCATCGGGCATCGTGACCGAGGGGTTTGACTGGTAGGTGATGCCGCTTTCCTCCCAGGTGAACTTGGCCTGGATGGAGAACCTTCTCATGCTGTAGGAAACGCCGCCGGTCCACTTGGCGCGCACGGGCACGATCGATATCCAACCGAGGCGGGCTTCGCCGCCGATCGAGGCGGTGACCGGACGGCGGGTGTACGTCACGAACACATCAAACCCCTTCGCCCGCGGCGAGATGATGCCGAGGTTCTGCGACGCCTCGACCTCGAAGCCCTTGCGGGTCTGCTTGAGATCGGTGGGCAGGGTGGTCCTGATCACATAGTTCCTGAATTCGTTCGGGCTGAGACCCATGGACTCCAGCAGCGTGCCGTAATCGGAATCGGTGTTGAAGGTGTCGATGGTCTGCCAGGCGTTGTCGACGACCTTGTGATAATAGGAGATCGAGTAGCGGCCGAGTCCGTTCTTTGGGTAGTAGCCGATGCGGAAGTTGTAGGACTGGTTGATCTCCGGCTTGCCCTGGATGTTCGTGATGAGAATCGTGCCGTCACCACCCGGATCAGGCGTTGGGAAATCATTTTCCGTCACCTGGAAGCTGCCTCCACCGGACACGATGCCGTTTGCCGCCTCGATTTCCGGCAGGCGGGTTTCCTTGCTCCAGGCAACCTGCGCGCGAAGGGTGTCGGTGATTTCATAGGCCAACTGGATCTGTGGCGTGACGGGTTCGGTGAGTTTGGTGTCGATGTACCGCGTGTAGCGCCGCCGCATGGCGAGGAACAGGTTGTTCGACTCGGTGCCGTTGGCCGTCCCATTGGGCGCCAGCTCAAGCTTGCTGGGGATGAAGGGCACCCCCGCCGCGGCGAGGCGGGCGCGCAGCGCCGTGTCGGTGAGAATGATGTCGCGCGGCACGCCGGCAGCGTTGTTGGCGCCGTCGAAGCGGATGCCCACCGGGTAGACCGAGTCGCGATAGAGGGTGCCGTCGGCATTGCGGATGTAATTGAACTTAGGATCGATGTAGACGGTGTAGCCCTTGTTGTGTTTTCTCGACTGACGGCCGCCGGCGATGACGGTGAGGCGGTTGCTGAAGAACCGCGACGTGATCATGGCGTAGTAATCGTCGGTGGTGGTGGTGAGGCCGCGGGAGTTGCCAACGAAAGAAAGATAGTTGTTGGCGGGGAGGTTGAGGTTGCTGACCGGATCGATGTACTGATCGTTGAACCACTCCGGGTGCGCGACGAAGAAGTCGTAATACTTGGCGTTGTCGGTCCAGTGCTGCGGGGTGGCGTATCCGTAAATGGCTTCGGTGGCGAATTCCGACTGCAACGAAGCGGCAGTCGGCTGCTCGGCGGCGGGGCCGATGTACTGCTTGCGATAGCTCGTGCCGAGGCCCGCTTTGCGGTTGCTCTTGATTTTTTCCATCGCACCGACCTTCACCGTCGTGGGGAAGGGCAGGAAGTCCAGTTCTCGCGCTACATCGAGATTGAACTGCTTC
>CAZOXB010000117.1:0-12379 GCA_964583635.1 uncultured Opitutaceae bacterium
ATAATGCTCCTGCTGTCCTAAAACATTTTACGCGCCCACAGCGGAACACCGTGGCATCTCGGGCACGAAAATCTCGTTTCGCTTGAACTGTTCGCCCACGATGGCCATGCCCGGGACGAGGCCTTGTTCGACAATCGTCGTCGGGCTCTGGCCGACGGCGAGCAGTTCCTGGGTGAGCCGCACGGTGTCGACACGCTTGCCGGCGGCGACGGCGGTTGTAAGCTCGGCGAGCTGGGGTATCTGGGACACGATTCCGCGCTTATGGGGGCGCCGTTCGCAAAAGTAAATATGAAGTTGAATGTTTATCCGCCCCGCACAAAGTAAATCCCATTTCATACATGTGCTCCGGGTTGCCGTGTGGATCACTCCTTGGTTTAGCTGGGCATCTGGCAGGATAAGCGGCAGCCGGCAATTTACCCCATGGCCAAAACATGCAATATCACGGTGATCGCCTGTGGTGTCCTTGAGCCGGAAGTCAGGCATTTTACCCGGCAGGCCACGCACATTGTGGCCACGGAATTCCTGCCCATGGGGCTCCATAACACCCCCCACCGGCTGCAACAGGAACTGCAGGCGGCCATCGATCGGGCGGAGGCCAACCCGGCGGTGGAGGCCATCGTGCTGGTTTATGGCCTGTGCGGGCGGGGGGTGGAGAACCTGCGGCACCAGCGTTGCCCGCTGGTGATCGCGCGGGCGCATGATTGCGTGACCCTGTTTCTCGGGGACAAGGACCGCTACGCGCGCTATCAGGCGGAGCATCCCGGCGCCTATTGGTATAATCCGGGCTGGATCCGGGGCAAGGCCTCGCCGGGACCGGAGCGAGAGGCGCACCTGCGGCGGGAATATGCGGAAAAGTTCGACGAGGACGACATCGCCTATCTGCTGGAGGCGGATCGTACGGCGTTGTCGCACTACAATCGGGCCACCTATGTCGGGTTGGGCCTGGGCGATGCGGAAAAGGAGATCGACTACACCCAGGCCTGCGCGGCCTGCATGGGGTGGGGATTCGACCGGATCCCCGGTGATCCGGCCCTCATCCAGGCGCTGCTGGCGGGAAACTGGGATGAGAAGCGGTTTCTCATCGTGCCGCCGGGCCACGTCATCCGGCTGACCGGCGATGAGAACATCATGCGGGCCGAGCCGGAGACAAGATGAGCAGCTTGCTGCATCTGGACACGGCGGACGGGCGCATTGAGCTGCACCTGTCCCCGGCGGATCACCTGCTGCCGCTGACGGAACTCCTGGCGCGCCGCGGGCACGGCCTCAACACCCGCTGCGGCGGCCGCGGCTTGTGTGGCGGCTGCGAGGTGAGCCTGCAGGAAGGCGTCCTGCAACGCACCACCGACGGCAGCGCGGTCATGCCGGGCCGGGGCGACCGCCTGCGCGCCTGCCAGCTCCGGGTCGGCCCGGGCGAGACCACCCCCGTGGTGGCGGTGCCTGCGCGGTCCCGCCTCAAACACGAGCCGGCGGTGGTGGCCGAGTTCAAGATCAATATCCCGTGGGCGCATGACCCGCTCGAGACGACGGCAAGGCTGGGGGCCGCCGTGGACATTGGCACGACGACCGTGGCGCTCATGGTGACGGATCTGGCTTCCGGCCAGGTGCTCGCGGAGAGCTCGGCCTTCAACGCGCAGATCCGCCACGGTGAGGACGTGCTGACGCGCATCCAGTTTTGCGACCAGAATCCCGATGGCGTGCGGGAACTTCAGCACGCCGTGACGGCGGAGACCATCCAACCTCTGCTGGTTGCGGCCGCGGCGGCCGCGGGGGTCAGCCTCGAGGAAATCGGGGTCATGACCGTGGCGGCGAACACCACGATGCAGCATTTGCTGGCGGGGGTGGATCCCCGACCGTTGGGAGTATATCCCTTCACGCCGGCATTCCTCGAACATCGGGTCTTCGTCCCGGCCGAGTTGGGGCTCAGCTTTGGGACGCAACAGGTCCGGGTGCATCTCCTGCCCGGACCGGCTGCGTATGTGGGTGCCGATCTTGCGGCCGGAATTGTGGCGACCGGTCTGCTTTATGACGAAGGCCCATCCCTGTTGGTGGATGTGGGCACCAACGGCGAAATCGTCGCGAAGATCGGCGATCGCCTGGTCGGGTGCGCCACTGCGGCGGGGCCGGCCTTTGAAGGCGCGGGCCTGACCAGCGGCACCCGGGGCGTGAAGGGTGCGATCGAGCGCATCCGGTTGCAGCGGGATCCCTTTGGCGCGGAGCTGGGCATCATTGGCGGCGGGTCGCGCCCCCTCGGTATCTGCGGTTCGGCCTATGTGGATTTCCTGTGGGAGGGACGGCGGGCCGGGCTGTTACAGGCGAACGGCCGCTTTGCGCCGGAATTCATCCAGCGGGCGGCGAATGTGATGCAGGCCGATGAATTCGGTCGCAAGCTGCGGCTGCATGCGCACGGCGCCTCGGGCCCGGTGTGGATTTCCGAGGTGGACATTGCCCGCCTGCTGCAGGCCAAGGCCGCCATCGCCGCCGGCATCAACATCCTGCTCGACCTGCTCGGAGTGAGTGCCGCCGAGGTGAAGACGCTCTACCTCGCGGGAGGCTTCGGCATGCACCTCTCGCTGCCGCATGCGATCGGCTGCGGTCTGCTGCCGGGCTTCACGCCGGCCCAGATCCAGGTGGTCGGCAACACGTCACTGGGCGGCGCCTTCCTCGCGGTCCACGACCGCAACCTGCTGGAGGAGATGAAGGCCGCCTGCGCGCGCATGGAGATGATCGAGCTCAACCAGCAGCCGGGCTTCGAGGACGCCTACATCGACCAACTCGCGTTGCCATGAAGTTCACTCCGTGCACCCAGGCCGGCCGCGGGGTGACGCGCCGCCCATCCCGCCTACCTCCGGGTGTAATCCCCGGGGCGGTGGTCGCGGGCGTAGGCGATCATCGCCCGCAGGTTTTCCGGTGGCGTGAGCGGCGAGATCTCGCAGCCCGCGCCCACGATGAAATGCTCGCCACAGGTCTCGTGGCAGCGGCGGCAGGCTTCATAAACCCGCTCGGGCGTGCCTTCCAGCAGATCGGTGATGGTGGACACATTGCCGGCGAGGGCCCGCGTGGGGCCGAGTTCCCGGCGCGCCAGGTCCAGATCCGCGGGAAAATCGATTTCGTAGATGTCCACCGGCAGCTTGGCCATGTCACGATAGAGGGGGTCGATGCGCCCGCACATGTGCTGCCGGAGCAGCACGTCGGGATGCTGGCGCCTGATCGCTTCGAAGACACGCTTCTGCTCCGGCCAGAGGAACTCCACGTAGCGCTTGGGGCCGATCAGCCCGGCAGCCGCATCGCTCATGCCGATGGTGTCAGCGCCGGCGGCAATCTGGGCGGAAGCATAAGGGATGGCGACATCGGCACAGAAATGCAGCAGGTCGTGCGCAAACTCCGGGTCGTCCTCGAAGTCGAGCATGATGGTGTTCAGTCCGCGCAGCTCGGCGGCGAGGGCGAGCGGACCTTCTATCCAGCCGACGATGGACATGCCCGGCCCGGCGCCCTGACGCATCAGCTCGATGCTGGTCACCCGGTCGTGCATGCGGCCGCCACCCAGCGGATCGGGTACCTTGAAGCAGCGCAGCCGCCGTTTGTCCGCGAGTGCGGCCCGGTCCTCGTTGATCGCCGGCCCTTGGTCGATGAACCAGTCCACGCTGCCTTCGCCGGCGATGTCGATCACCTCCCGGGCGGGATCGGAACAGGTCAGCAGGCAGTCCAGGCCGAAATCCTCGACCAGTTTGAGCTGAGCCGCCGCCATTTTCCGGCCATCCCTGGTGTAATCGATGAAGGGGATGCCGGCGTTTTTAGCGGCAAACATCATCGACATGGGCTGCACCGGCAGCCGGTCCACCGGTTGCCCGCGGACCAGATTCTGCACCCGCTCGAGCGAATTCATGCCGGCATGATGGTAGCCGGAAGCCTTGGAATCAATCCCGCTCCGACCAGAAGGCTGCGCCTATCCCGCAGGGAGCGGGAAACGAAATTTCATCCCACGGGCGTGCATGCCTGACCGTCCGCCTCCACCCAACCTGGATCCGAAACCCAACCGCTCATGACTCCTCGCGAACGCTTCCACGCCTGCATGAACTACCAGCCGGTTGACCGGGTGCCGAACCACGAGGTCGGCGTCTGGGTCCAGACCAAGCAGCGCTGGCGCGAGGAGGGCCTCGCCACCGACGATCTGCATTGGGACTGGTTTGTCGGCGAGCCGCATTGGGACATGGATCCGCGGGAATACATCGACGTGCGGGCGGCCGATATGTACCCGCCTTACGAGGAGAAGGTCCTCAGCCGCGAGGGCGACACCGAGATCATCCAGCACGCGAACGGAGTGATCACCAAGGCGCTGGTCACCGGCGCCGCCGAAGGCATGCGCATGAGCATGGATGAATACCTGAGCTTTCCAGTCACGACCCCGGCGGATCTCGAGGCTCTCAAGCAGCGCTTCCGACCGTCCTCGCCCCGCCGCCATCCGCAGTACTGGCGGGAGTTTCACCTGCCGGGCTGGCAGGCGCGCCAGCATCCGCTCATCCTCGGCCAGAACTGTTCCCTGCTGGGTTACTACTGGCGGGCGCGCGAGTGGATGGGGACCGAGAACCTCAGCTACGCCTGGTATGACGAACCGGCGATGATGCACGACATGATGGAGTTCATCACTGACTTCACCATGGAGACCACCCGGCCGTACCTGGAGGCGGGCATCAAACCCGACTACGTCTTCCTCAACGAGGATCTGAGCATGAAGAACGGCCCGCTGCTCAGCCCGCAGACCTACGTGGAGTTCATCCAGCCCGAACTGCGCCGGCTCGTGGCCTATTTCAAGGCGCATGGCGTGTCGTGGGTCGTGGTCGACACCGATGGCAATTGCGATCTTATCATCCCGTATTTCCTGGACGTGGGAGTGGATGCGATCTGGCCGCTGGAGCGGGCCTCCGACATGGATCCCCTCGCCATGCGCCGGAAATACGGACGAGCGCTCCGCCTGTGGGGCGGTGTGGACAAGCGCGAGCTGGCGAAGGATTTCGCCGCAATCGACGCTCACCTCAACACGCTGCGTCCGCTGGTGGAGGAGGGCGGTTTCATCCCGACCGTGGACCACCTCGTGCCGCCGGATGTCCCGCTGGCAAACTTCGAGCACTACATGCGGCGCAAGCATCAGTTGCTGCGCGGCGAGGCATTTTGATGCGGCGCCTCGGGGCCAGATTGAAGGGTGAGTAAGCGTAGCGGCGCTGTTCAGGCGTTGGCAGGCGATCGGTCCCCCCAACGAAAGACCTGCCGGGAAACGCTTACGCTTTCACCCGGACGCGGGGTTGCGCGGTTTTGTCCGGGGAGGAACACGACAGACTTGCCCACGGTTGCGCTGCGGGTCGATAGTTGCCCGGCACCTTTTCCTTCCGAGTCCCCTTCCCTCTCGCAGATGCCCCGAATTCCTCTTCCCAAAATTTTCCCGCGCTGGCTCGGACTGATCGTCACCCTGCTGGTCGCATCGCAGCCGTTGCGTCCCGCGGTCGAACTCGATCGTTCGGGTCCAATCATCTCGCTCCAGAACACCGCGTATCAGGTGGATGGCGTCTGGTACTGCCCCATCTGCCGCCAGCCCGTGGCCCACGGTGACCGCACCGGGCTCGACCTCAAACTTCAGCTTTCCGAGTGGCACGACGTCTATATCGATGCCACCTATTTCCGGAACAAGATCCGGTACATCTCCGACAAGGAACTGGTCGATTCACTCCGGATCCCCGCACTCGAACCTGCGTTGCGGGCCGCGCTGGCCGAGGGAAATCATGCGCGCCTGGCGAGTCTGCTGCACGATCATTTCGTGTCCCGACCCGACAACGGGCGCCTCTCCCTCTACGATCCGCAAAACAAGCGCTCGTTCATCACCATCGACGAGTTCAGGAACGACGTCTCCGCCGACCCGGCGCGCCGCCAGGCCATCTTGGATTCCTTCGGGCAGCTCCATTCCCCCGATCGCGGCTATACACTCTTCGGCAAGAACTGGGGTGAACGCATCGACTTCAACCACACCTACCCCACGGCCAGCAAATGGGGGGTGCACTACCTTACGTTTCTCGATTCCTTCATCGCCGCCTACCTGGTGAAGCCCGATCCCGCAGTGGCCCGGGCGTTCGAGAACCTCTTCAACCAGTGGTACGATCAGCTCGACGGCGTGCAACAGGAGAAGGTGATCAACATCACAATCTCGTATGACTTCGTCTGGTACGAACTGGGACTGGCCAACCGCACCGAGCGGCTCATCAACGCAGAGCGCGCGTTCGGGTCCCGGCTCTCACCGGAGAGCCACCTCCGCCTGCTGAAGATCATACTCGGCTCCGCGCGCTGGCTCGAAGAGTGCCTGACGAAAACCCCGTTTCATCCCTACAACTGGCAGACACACACGGCACACACCCTTTCGTACACGGCCCTGGCGCTGCCGGAATTCTCCGAATCAGCCGTCTGGCTCGCGCACGGACGCGACAACATGGTGAAGCACCTCGAGAACGACATCCTCAACGACGGCGGCTATGTCGAACGCACCACGAGCTATGCCGCCTACATGTTCTCCGTCTTCCACCGCTACATGCTCATGCTGGACTACTTCGCGGGGGACCGCTCGTTGCTTGACCGCTACCTGGGCCGCCTCGAGAAATTCATCGAATTCTACGTGCTGACCGGGACTCCCGTGGGCGTGAACGCACCCTTCAATGATGCAGTGCGCGGCAAGGAGCTCGTGCCGCTCTTCCGGGAAATGGCCGTGTTCTTCAAGCGCGGTGATTTTGTCGGCGCCGTGCGGCAGGAGTTTTCTCCGGCCTCACTCGACGCCCTGCCATTCCCCGTGGTCGAACCCAGGGTGCGCTCCATGGATTTTCCCGATTCCCGCGTGGCGGTCATGCGGGGTGCCTGGTCGCCGACCTCGCACTACATGATCATCAACTACGGGGATCACCAGAATCACAGTCACGCCGACCAGCTCTCGTTTGAAGCCTATGCCAACGGGGTCGCCCTCGCGGTCGACGCCGGACTCGGCGAACTCGGCTACCTGGAGGAGAAGCAGGTGACCTGGTACAAGCATCCGCTTTCCCACACGATGCTCACCATCAATCAGGCCATCCCCGAAAAGCGCAACCGGCCCGGTTATGACAAGGTCTGGTCGGCCCAGGCGCGCACCGAGGTTTTTGCCGCCACCCACGACGGCTACATGCCCTACCAGCATGCCAGGCACCGGCGCCACATCCTCTCCGCCAAGCACCGCTACTGGCTCATCGTCGACGAGGTCGCGACCACCGCCGGCAAACCCCAGGAAATGGACTTCAACCTGCATACGCCGCGCAGGCTGAGGCAGATTCCCGACGGGTTTGCCTCTACCGAGGACATCGGCTTCATCATCAAACAGGATCACCGTGACTCGGCCCGGACGACGCGGTTGTTGAAAAAAGGTGAAGCGGATCTCCGCGGGCTCGACGGGGAACCCGCCCACCGCGAAATCGACTGGCTGATCTTCCGCAAGGACCTGACGGGCGAACGGCAGTCGGACCGGATGGCGACCCTCCTCCTGCCCTACGCCGCAGGCAAACGTCCCGACCCGTCCCAGGTCAGCGTCGAGCAGGTGGTGCTGCAGGACCCTGCCGCCCTCGCCTACCGGGTGACCGTCGAGGGGAGGCAGGACCTGATTCTGCTCTCCGACGGCAAGTACCGGACCTTCAGCAAGGGCATCGCCGGCGACTTTCGCTATGCACGCCTCAGTTACGCCGCGGATTCCGGCCGGATTGAGGCCGCCTCCTTTGTGTCCGTCGCCCGCACCCGGATCGAAGGCCTGCCCCCGTTGCGTTTTGATTCGCCGCGCGATCACGAACAATCGCGTTGAAAGGGAGGAGTGCCGAGCGGTTGCCGGGACAGATCTCCCACAAGAAACCCAACGGGACCATGACACTTCCTGCCCCCCTCAAGCGCGTCCTGTTGTCCCGCTGGGCGGGCGCTTTGGCCACCCTCGCCATTGTCGTTCTGCTCGGTCTCTTCGGTTATCGCACATGGCGGCGGCTGTTCGATCTTTCCGGTTCGCTGAACATCTCCTGCTTTGCCTATCGCGACGTAAATCGAAACGGGAAGTACGACCTGGGAGACCGCCCGTACGCCGGCCTGGAGATCGTGATGACCCGGCCGAACGGATCAACCGTGACCGCGGAGTCCAACATTTCGGGATTCACCAATTTCCCGATGCAGGCCGGCAATCTGCGGGCCGCTGTTCGCAATGAGGGCGATCATCGTATCGAGGTGCACGCGCCCCCGGGCTGGGAGGTGACATCGACGACGGGCCGACAGGTGCGACATTTTCGACGCCTCGAAGGCTCACCCGCGGGGTTGGTGGTTGAACCCACCTACGATCCGGTCGGCGTGGCTCCTCTCCTCACCGTGTCGGGAAGGTTCGAGCCCGGGACAACACTGGAGGCCCAAGGTCCGGGCGGAGGGAAAATGCCAGTTCGCGTGGCGGAGGACGGCAGCTTTTCCTGGCAGGCGGCGCCTGGCATCTGGACGCTGACCCAAACATGGGGCACCGGGCACCGTGCCGTCAGAACATTGGAAGTCGGTGCCTATCCCGTCGTCGTGTCGCGCACGCCGGAAGCAGAGCAGCCGCCCGCCCTGCCCCGCCGGCTTCGAGCGGACTTCGATACGCTCACGTCATCGGACACCCTCTACGAAATACCCAAGGGGTACGGACAATTGAATTGGGTGAACTGGGTGGCCGTCCATCAGAAACTCTATGCCGGCCCGGGCTACATCAATGGCACCGTTTCCGGTGAGTATCTCGCCTACAACAGCTCCGGACACCCCGCATGGATCGAGGCCGATCAACCTTTCGATGTTGAAGGTTTCCATATCAGCGTCGCCTGGCCAGCGGCCGAGCGGCACGAGATTACGGTGAAAGCCTGGCGTGGGGACCAGTTGGTCCATGAAGACCGCCTGCGAGTATCCATCCATGGTCCGATATGGCTTGCGGCCGACTACCGGGCCATCACCCGCATCGAGATCGCCTCAACGGCATACTGGCAGGTCGTGATCGACGATTTCTCCTACCGCGTCACCCACGACTGAGGCATCACGGCGTCAAACGAGGATGTCGCCATCTCTTACAGAAAGAAATGACTGCATAATAGAATCTGTTGTAATATTTTATATTATAAACGACAGATTATTGCCTTAAATTCCGATGAATTCGCTTACATATACAACTTTTCAGAAAATCAGATTGATCTCCTGGCTTCGTCATACGTCATTGCCAATTAATTGGTTGCATAATTCATTCTGGCGAATATCAACTTCCGCCCATCTTGGCATGCTTTAAGTATGCTTAACCGGTGTGAAAACTCGTCTTATTACCCTGATCTCGGGATGGGTGCTCGGATTGTCGATGGTGGTCAGCACCGTTCTAGCGCAAACAAATACCAACGGCGGGGCCATACCGAACAACGTGCCGGACTACGGTTCGACAATGCTCTTGTTGGGTGTGGGTTTGGCCGGCGTGCTGCTGGCGTTTCGACGCAAGCTGCGCTAGTAAGCGAACCCGATCCCACATCGTCTCTGTCTTCGAGCGCAGTTCGAGAGCGAGGCCTGGCCCTCGCTCTCTTTTTTCGCTCGTTACGACTGGCGCGACGCAATGCCGGGCCTTGCATTGAAGGCTCGTTTGCCGCCACGATGATCGGCAAATGAGTGATGCCTCAGCCGTGCGTGTGCAGAAGTTCCTTGCTGATGCGGGCATATGCTCACGCCGGTCCGCGGAAGCGTTGATTGCCGGAGGCGAGGTCTGGATCAACGGGCAACCGGCGGCGCCGGGTCAAAAGGTCGATCCCGATCGCGACAAGGTGGTCGTCCGCGGCAAGCAGGTGCGAACTTCACCACTGCGGCGCTTGACGCTCGCGGTGCACAAGCCCCGCGGCCTGGTCTGTTCCAACGATGACCCCAAGAATCCCGATACGGTATTCGATCTGTTGCCGCGGGAGCTCGCCCGGTTCCGCTTCTTTTGTGCGGGACGGCTGGACAAGGACAGCGAGGGGTTGGTCATCCTCACCACCGATGGGGACTTGGCAAACCGGCTCATGCACCCGCGCAACACGATTGTGAAACGCTATCAGGTGCGGCTGGCTGAACCGTTTCCCGCCAGACGCCTCGTGACCCTGCGCAAGGGTGTCGTGCTTGAGGGTGAACGCCATCGGGTCGAATACGCGGCCTTGGTCAATCCGTCCCGCGAAGACGCATCGGAGAACCTCGACGTCTGGATGCACCATGGAAAGAAGCGCGAGATCCGCATGTTGTTCATGGCGTTGGGCCATGAGGTCAAGCGTCTCCGTCGTTATCAGATTGGCGCCTTCCCACTGCGGGGAATCCCGTTGCGTGCCGGCAAACAACTTTCTACAAAGGAAATCGAATCCCTTTTCACCACATCGTTCGCACCCGGCACCCGCAGCGCTGTCACGAAGAGGTCCGCCACCCATCCATGAAGTCCATGAAGATCCTCTCCTTCGCCCTCGGCTTGTCCTTGGTTGCGGCGCTCTCCGCCGTGCACGCCTCTCCGTTGACCGAAGCCGCCATCGCCCACGTCAAACCCGACGCCGCCTCCGCCAAGCTGGCCACGCTCGCCGCAGGCACGGAACTGAAGCCCATCGCAGGTGCTGCCTCCGCCACCGGATGGCTGGCGATCGAAGTGCCGGGACCTCACGAGGTCTTCGTCCAAAACAAGGAGATCACCAAGTCGCTCGAGGTGCGCCCGGGGGCCGAACTGCGGCTTGAGCCGTCCGCGACCGCACCGGTGATCGCCACCGCCCTCGCCGGCGATCCCATGGACATCACGGGCCTCCACGGTCGCTGGACAAAGCTCAAGCTGACCCGTGCCGTCACCGGCTACATCAAGTTGCCGGTTGCCTCCCTGCCCGCCGCCTCGGTCCCCACAGGCACCCGCGCTGCCGACACCAGCTCGACGGCACCTGCCCCGGTCGCTCCGGCTCCGGCCGCGCCCGTCGCCTACGGTGCCTCCGCCGGCGGCCAGCCGGCGCCGGTCGTTCGCCTGACCGACGATGCCAGCGGCGCTCTGCCCCGCACGTTCCAGGGTCGATTTGTTTCCACGCGCAGTCCTTTCAAACCGCGCCGTCCCTACGACTGGGCGCTGACCGACGACTCCGGAACGCGCTTCGCCTATCTGGATGTCTCCCGCCTTCTCCAGACCGAGCAGATCGAAAAGTACACCGACCGCTTCATCTCGGTCTTCGGCACCGCCAAGCCTCTCGCCAACAGCAAGGATTTCGTGATCGTGGTGGAGAGCCTGCAGTTGAAATGAACTGCGCGCCCTTTTCATGGAACTCATCGACGGCAACCAAATCGCCAGCACCCTCATCGCGGAACTCAGGTCCGAGGTCTCGATCCTGACCGGACGCAAGCCCTGTCTGGCCCTCGTGAGGGTCGGCGAGGATCCCGCCTCGGTGTCCTACGTTCGCAAGAAGGAAAAGACTGCTGCGGAAATCGGGATTACGAGCCGCGTCATCCTTCCCCCCCTCACGATCACCCAGGCGGAGCTGATCGCCTTGATCGACGAGCTCAATGCCGATGCCCAGGTGGACGGCATCCTCGTACAATCTCCGCTGCCCAAACACATCAATGAACTGGCCGTCTTCCGTCGCGTGCTGCCGGAGAAGGACGTCGACGGTTTTCATACCCTGAATCTCGGCAAGATTGCGCAGGAGGATGAAACCGGTTTCGTCTCCTGCACTCCCGCCGGCATCCTTGAGCTTCTCGCCCGCAGCGGCGTCGATCTCAATGGCAGGCATGTCGTGGTGCTGGGACGCTCGCTGATTGTGGGCAAGCCGGTCGCGCTGCTCGCACTCCAGAAGAAGGCGGGGGCCAACGGCACGGTCACCGTCTGCCACTCCGGCACCCGGAACGTCGCCGGCTTCACGCGCCAGGCGGATGTCCTGATCGCTGCCATCGGTCGCCCGGAATTCGTTACCGCCGACATGGTGAAGCCCGGTGTCGTCGTCATCGACGTTGGCGTCAACCGCGTTGCGGACGCCACCCGGAAAACCGGCTACCGTCTGACCGGAGACGTCCATTTTCCCAGCGTCAGCCCGCTCGCCGCCAAGATCACCCCCGTCCCCGGTGGAGTTGGACCGATGACGGTGGCCATGCTGATGAAAAATACTGTAAAAGCCTTCCGCCTGCGAGCCGCGGGTTGACGGATAGGTTACGGTTTTATTCTTTTCCGGGCAAAGGGTTATGAATGCCTCTGTCTGGATTTACCCGGGCGCCCCGCATGCACCCAACCTTGCAAGGAGTGCACTTTGCACCCCTTTTCGCACCTGATGCCTGCTTCCAAAATTCTGGTAGTCGATGACCAGCCGATCAACGT